>CAYTWT010000081.1:0-21413 GCA_964442185.1 uncultured Acidobacteriota bacterium | reverse complement strand
TCGGCCGGAGCTGGTGGTGCACGTTTTCTGCGGGACCGACGAGATCCCGGGCGAGGTCGAGCGCTGGCGCGGGTCGGGGTACAACCTGCTTCGCGCCGCGCCGCTCGACCTGTTCCCCGGCTCGGCCAACCTCGAAACGCTCGCCCTGTTCAGTCCGGTCTAGGCGTTGCCCCAGCTACCGAGCCCGCTCAGAAGTCGTACTTGATCCGTCCGTACCAGAAGGCGCCGTTGAACCCGAACGGCGTGTACTGGCTGTAGAGGTTGCCCACACCGGCTCGAGCGCCCGGGTTCTCGTCCGGATAGTGGTTGAAGACGTTCTGTCCGCCGATCATGAACGTGATGCGCTTGTTCCAGGTGTAGGCCGCTTCGAGATCGACGAGGAAGTGATTGGCGGAGAACAAGGGGCTGTCGTAGGACAGGGCGTCGTCGGCGTCGTACCAGCCGCTGTAGGAGCTCGCGCGGCCGAGCAGCCTGAGGTCCTTGATCCCGTGGGTGATCGTCAGGGAGCCGCGTGTCGTCGGCAGGGCCTCCTGGAGCTGCTGGATGCGACCCGCGGAGAGCGTCTCCGGGTTGAAGGCCGTGACCTTGGTGTCCGTGTGGTTGAACAGCAGGTTGAAGTCGGTGTTGCTGCCCGCCGAATACGTGGCCACGACGTCGATGCCTTGCGTCGTCGTTTCGAAGTCGTTGGTGAAGAACCGGAAGTTCGTGATGCTCCGGGCACTGGTGATGCCTTCGGCCACCAGGCGCTCTTTCTCCTCCGGGGTCAGGCTGAAGTTCTGTGACACGGACAGGCGGTCCCTTAGGTCGACCCGGAAGTAGTCGGTGGTGATTTGCACTTGGCCCAGCCGGAGAACCGCCCCCACCGAGTAGTTGATCGACTTCTCCGCAATCAGGGGCTGGCCTCCCCTGAGCGCCGCCACCGGCGAGATCGACGGGATCGTGCCGTTGTTGACGAGGTCCATCAGCACCAGGTCGAACTGCGTCGACACGTTGTAGGCATTGGACTGGCCCGGCGTCGGCGCCCTGAAGCAGGTGCTCAAGCTGCCCCGCAGGGCCACGTCGGGGTTGAAGCTGTAGCGGCCGGCGAGCTTGCCGTTGAGCGTCGTGCCGAAGTCGGCGAAGTGCTCGAGACGAGCGGCGGCGCCGACGCTCCACTTGGAGGCGCGATGCAGCTCGAGATCGACGTACCCCGCGAAGTTGTTGCGGCTCCAATTGCCCTCGGAGATCGGACTAAACCCGGGGAAACCGTTGGACGCCGCGCTGAAGCCCTGGTCGGCAAAGGGGCCGTTGAACCAGGACTCTTGCTGCCCGCCGCCGATGGTGAATTTCTCGTCGCGCCACTCCAGGCCGCCCGCCAGGTGGACCGTGTCGTTGACGGGATAGCCGAGCCGGAGATTGACGTTGGTTTCGTCCTGCCTGTACAGGCCGGCCTTGAAGGTGGTGGGCGTGTCGGGACCGAGCGACGCGTTGACCGTGTTGGAGATGAAGAAATCAACCTCGTTCGAGCCGATGCTCGCGCTGGCGTCCCAGGACAGGCGACTCCCGATCTTCCCCCTGAGACCGGCGACGGCCGAGTAGTCGCGCACGTCGCCGCCGAACTGGGGCGTGAAGCCGCCCGGGAACAGCTCCTGGTACGAGAAGCAGTTGGGGTCGGCGAAGACCTGGGCCAGGGCCGCCTGATCCGGGACGCCGCCCGTGACGGCGACCCGCGGGCAGTGCGCCGAGCCGTCCAGCACACCGTCACGGGCGTCCAGAACGTCGCCGATCAACAGGGTGGCGCCGCCGTCGCCGCTGAAGACCGCGGCCCGCGTGTTCGGGTTGCGGAAGTAGAACCCTCCCGTGACCTTCTTGCTCACGTAGTTCCCGAACGCGTAGAGCTGCTGGCCGCCGCCGAACACATAACCCGTATTGGCCCAGAGCTTGAGGTCGTCCTCGATCTTGGGAGAGCCCCAGGGCTGCGCGGGGTTCTTGACGGCGGTGTTGCCCACGGAGGTCAGCAGAGCAGCGTCGTTGCGCTGGACGCTACGGTCCGTCGGGTCGCTGCCGGCGTACTCGAAGGTGAGGTTGGCGAAGCCGTGCTGACCCAGCGGCAAGCCCTTGTTGCCCGCGATCGAGAACGCATTGCCGCCGCCCGAGAACGCATCGCCGCCGCCGTCCTTGTACCTGCCGCCGCGCAGCTCGATGCTCCCGCCCTTGCGGCTGTCCTTCAGCATGAAGTTCATCACGCCCGCGATGGCGTCCGAGCCGTACTGCGCGGAGGCCCCGTCGCGAAGCACCTCGACCTGCCTGAGCGCGACCGCGGGAATCGCGGAGAGGTCCGGACCTTGGGCTCCGTCGGCCACCCCGTTCCCCAGCCAGTAGATCACCGCGGCCCGATGGCGGCGCTCGCCGTTGATCAGAACGAGCGTGTGGTCGGGCGCCAGGTTGCGCAGCGATGCCGGGCGAACGATCGTCGACGCGTCGCTGATCGGCTGCGTGTTCACGTTGTAGGAGGGAACCAGCGTCCGCAGTTGGTCGGACAGATCGGCGCCGGTCAGGCCCTCGAACTCACGGGCCGAGAGAACGTCGATCGGGGCCATCGATTCCGTCACCGAGCGCGCTTCTGTACGGCTACCGGTGACGAAGACCTCCTCCTGGAGACGGACGACATCTTTCGCCTTCTCCTGTTCCGGCGCTTTGGCTTGTACTTCTGCCGGCTTGTCTTGTGCCGCTTCGGCGGGCGGGGTCTGTTCCTCCGCCACGGCCCCCAGCGGCAAGCCGGCGAGCAGTGGGACCGACAGCCCGATTACGAAGAAGATGCGCTTGCTGCGACTATAGGTCATCGTGACCTCCCCAGGAATCCGGCGGGACGCCTGCCGGATGTTGGATCGTTAGAGCTGAGCAGCAGCGCTCAGCAGGAGCCTCAAGCCAGTGCCAAGTGCTGCATCTATACGGCGAGGGCCCAGAGTTGTCAAGCAACCGAACAGCAACTACAGCAACTGATCTGTCTCGTTCCGCATTCACGCCTCGGCCACGAGAACCGCGCCGCGCGGCTCGACCTGCTTCCCGGCTCGGCCAACCTCGAAACGTTGGCCCTGTTCTCTAGAAGTTGACGCGGGCGCTGAGTCCGAACGTCCGGGGCTGGTTCGTCAGGTAGAAGATGCGGGCGCGCGTGCCACGCTCACGGTCGAACGCCAGAAGCGCCCGCTCGTCCGTCAAGTTGTTGACGTAGAGCGCCACGTCCCACTTCCCCTTGACGACGCCTAGGCGCGCGTTCACGATGGTGTAGGAAGGCAGGATCGGGTTGTAGGTGAGGAACTGCTGCGTCAGCGGGCCGCCGATCGTGTTGGGCGCGAACGTGGTCATGTCCAACTTGCCCAGATCCGGGTCGCCGACCTGCGTGAACCGGTCGCCGCCGACGTAGCTGAAGCTGCCTGTCAGGTAGCCCAGGGCATTGCTCGTCACGTCAAACCGGGCGGTGGCCGCCACCGCCATTTGGAACTTGGGCACGGTCGGCAGCCGCCGCCCCGCCACGATGCCCGTGGCCGCCGTCGGCTCAACGGTAGACCTGAGCTCGGAGTCGTTGTAGCTCCCCGAGAGTGCGAAGTCGAAGTGGCCGGTCGGGGCGACGCTGAATTCACCCTCCAGGCCCTGGCTGCGGGCCTTCGGAACGTTGAAGATGAGACGAGAGGAGCACGAGCCCGCGGTCACGGTCGCCTGGAGGTCACTGATGTCCATGTAGAAGGCGGTCAGGTTGAGGGCCCCGCGGTTGCCGAAGATCCGGGACTTGGTCCCAACCTCGTAGTTCCAGACCTTTTCGTCCTTCCAGCCCTCCCGGCCGCTGAAGTTGATCAGGTCTTCCGGAGTGCATAGGGGCTTGTTGATGGGATCGTTGATGCCACCCAGACGGAAACCCTTGGAGACCTGGGCGTTCAGGTTGGTCGTGTCGCTCACCTTGTAGCTGAGGATGGCGCGCGGCGCCACGCCGTCGGCCTTCGTTGTCCCGGGCTGCGACACCGGTTGATCAACGCCCGGGTTGCTGACCACGAAGAAGCCGTCGAAGAACTGCGTCTTGTCCTCGCTGAAGTGGTAGTAACGCAGGCCTCCCGTCACGCTGAGCTTGTCGTTCACGGACAGTGTGCTTTCGCCGAAGAGGGCGACCTGGTTAAGCGAGTAGCTGAGGTCGGAGAAGAACAGGGCGTCCTTGGGCGAGATAACTCCCACCGTGTTGATGCCGGTCGCGTCCTGGAACCCGGTCACGTTCACGGCCTGGCTGTAGTCGCGGCGGGTGTGGCTGTAAAAACCACCGAGAACCCACTGGAGGTTATTGCTGGCGCCGGAGAAGCGGAGCTCCTCCGTGAACACCTTCGCCTTGGTCTTATCGTCGAGAGGCCCATCGAGGGTGTAGATGCTGGGCGAGCCGAAGCCAAGAAGGTAGCTGGCGGTCAGCGAGGTCGTGTCGCGGATGACCAGGACGTCGCGGTAGGTGTACGAGCTGATCGAGGTGAGCTGGGCGCTGCCGAAGTTGTAGCTCAGGTTCACGTCGCCCAGCACGAACTTGTCCGTGTACTTTTCCTGAAGCTGGCTGAACGCCTCGCGATCGCCCATCGTCACCTTCGGCCGCGTGGTCGTGAACGGATTGGCCAGGATGTTGAATGCGTCGACTCGGTTCCAGCCGTTCGCCTCCACGTTCTGGTAGACCAGCCGGGGGGTGATGGTCAGGCGGTCGTTGGGCGCGAACTTGATCGAGCCCCGCCCGCCGTAGCGGTTGCCGGCGTTGACGTCTTTGTCGAGGGTGCTTGGGTTGGGCTCTGTCCCGGCGGCAGTCCGCGTCGACGACGGCGAGTCGATGTAGCCGGGGAGCCTGTTGTAGTACGCCGCGACGCGCAGGGCCGCGGTCTTGCCGAGGGGCGCGTTGAAGCCCAGCTTGACGTTGCCTCCCTGGCTGCCGCCGTCGACGGTGCTGCCGCCGAACTCAGCAAACCCCTTCGTCACGTTCAGCTCGGGCTGGTTCGTGATGTAGCGCACCGTGCCGGTCGCGGAGCCCGAGCCAAAGAGCGTCCCCTGCGGGCCGCGCAGAACCTCGACGCGGTTCAGGTCGAACATGTCGAGGTCCGGTGTGAACAGCGAAAGAGAGACCACCGATTCGTCGAGGTAAACTCCTACCTGCTCCTTGACACCCGGTTGGTCGCGCACGATCTGGCCGGCGGAGACGCCCCGCATCGCAACCTGGGTCTGGCCGGGACCGAGGTCCTGAACGGTGAGCCCGCCAACGTTGGCCGCCACGCCCTCGAGGTTCTCAACGCCGCGCGAGCGGAGTTCAGCCTCCGTCGGCGCGACCACGGAGACGGGCGTGTCCTGCACGGTCTCCTCGCGCTTCATGGCCGTGACCGTGACCTCTTCCTCGCGCTTGGTCTGCAGCGCGAAGTCGACCGTGAGTGCCGCGCCCGCGTCGAGCTTGAGGTCCTTCCGGGTCTGGATGCCGAAACCCTTGAGCGATGCCGCCACGGAGTACGTGCCGGGGGCGAGGCTCAAGGCGTAGCTCCCGTCGTCGGAAGAGGTCGCCGTCTGCGCGCCCTTCGTCACCTGGTTGGTGATCGTGACGGTCGCGCCCGGGACTGCGGCGCCGCTAGGGTCGCGCACGACGCCGGTGATCCGGCCCTCCGTCGATTGCGCATGGGCCGATACGCCGCAAAGGGCGGCGACCAGCAGGATGGACAACGCGAACCGATTGCGGATCGAAAGCATGGGAGCCTCCTGGCTCAAAGGCGGCGCGGCGGCCTGGCTATTGAGGCGTCTTGTAGCCCTCTAATAGCGGCGCGGGCACACTGTTGTCAAGAGGCTGGTTTTAAGGGAGGCTCGCCCGCGTGAGCCTCGATCTGGACGCCGGCCTCGCGCGCCTCGGCTATGCGTCCTTTCGCCCGGGCCAGCGCGAAGCGGTCGAGACCCTGCTCGCGCGGGGCCGGTTGTTGCTGGTCGCCCCGACCGGCGGCGGCAAGAGCCTCGTCTACCAGCTTCCCGCCATTCTGCTGCCAGGCACGACGCTCGTGATCTCGCCGCTCGTGTCGCTGATGCACGACCAGGTCCAGGCGCTGGAGGCGCGCGGCGTGAGCGCCACGTTTCTCGCGGCGACGCTGCCCGCGGCGGAACTGCGGGCGCGTCTCGGCCGGCTCCGTGAGGGCGCATTCAAGCTCGCCTACGTCGCGCCGGAGCGGCTCGTCTATCCCGGCTTCCAGGCGCTGCTGCGGGAGTTGTCCGTCCCGCTCTTGGCCGTGGACGAAGCCCACTGCATCAGCGAGTGGGGCCACGACTTTCGCCCGGAGTACCTGGAGATCGGCCGGCTCGTGCAGGAGCTACAGCCGCCGCGCGTGCTCGCCTGCACCGCGACGGCCACACCGATCGTACGCGACGAGATCCTGGCGCGCCTCGGTCTGCCGCCCGACACGCCGCAGCTGCTGCGCGGCTTCGCGCGCCCGAACCTGGCGCTCCGCGCGCGCGAGGCCGGCTCCGCGCGCGAGCGGGAGCTTTGCGTCGACGCCGTTCTGGCCGAGGTTCTGGGCAAACCGGGAGCGCAGCGGGGCACCGCCATCGTCTACACGATGACGCGGCGCAGCGCGGAGGAGGAGGCCGCGCGCCTGGCGCAGGGCGGCTGGCGGACCGCCGCCTATCACGCGGGGATGGATGGAGCGTCGCGGGACAGGGCCCAACGGGCGTTCATCGACGGAACACTCGAGGTGGTGGCGGCCACCAATGCCTTCGGGATGGGCATCGACCGGCCGGACGTGCGCGCCGTCGTCCATCTGGCGCCGCCCGGGTCGCTCGAGGCGTACTACCAGGAGGTCGGCCGGGCGGGGCGCGACGGGGCCGAGGCCATCGGCCTGCTGCTGCACGGCCCCGGCGACATGGCCTTGCGCCGGCGGCTGTTCGAGAGCGGCGGCGACACCGCGCCGGATCCGGCGGTGGTCGAGCATCGCTGGAACCTGTTCCTCGAGCTGATGCGCTGGGCCGAGGGCGGAAGCTGTCGCCACGACGCGATCCTGCGCTACTTCGGCGACGAAGCCGAGACGCTCGCCGGTTGCGGCCGCTGCGACGTTTGCCGCGACGTGAGCGGCGCCGACGAAACGAGCGAGGCGGAGACGACGCTGGTCGTCCGCAAGGCGCTCTCGGCAGTCGCGCGCGTCCACCGGCGCTTCGGCCTGACGGCCGCCGTCAAGCTGCTGGCGGGCACGCCGGATCCACGCCTGGAGCGCACGGGCCTCGACCGCACGCCGACCTTCGGGGCGCTCGAGGGGCGCGGGGACGACTGGCTGACCCGGCTGCTGCGCCGCTGCGTCACCGCGGGTTTCGTCGACTTCACGCCCGGCGAGCGGCCCGTGGTGCTGCTCACGGACGCCGGGCGGGCGGTGATGAAGGGGGAGCGGCCCGCACGCCTGGTGCTGCCCCGCGAACGCGGGCCGGGGCTGCTCAGCGCACCCGCCGGTTCGGCCAGGCGGCGCGCTTCGCCTGCGAGCGCTGAGGCGTTGCCGCCGGAAGCGGAGGCCCGCTTCGACGCGCTGCGCCGGCTGCGCCTCGAGATCGCGCGCGAAGAAGCGGTCCCCGCGTTCGTGGTCGCCAGCGATCGCACGCTGCGGGATCTAGCGCTGCTGCGGCCGCAGACGCTCGCCGAGCTGCAGAATGCCTACGGCATCGGCGCGGCCAAGGCCGAGCGCTACGGGGAGCGCTTCCTGGCCGTCCTGCGTCTGGCCTAAGCGCCCGGGCTTGCGACACGAGCCTGCACTGGAGCACTATTCCAAGCGTCGCTTCAGGAGGTCGCCATGAGAAACCGTCTCGCGCCCCTGCTGCTCGCGACGGCTCTCGCCGCGGGCGCCAGCGCAAAGGCCGCCGCCGCTGACCTGGGCGCCATTCGGAGGAGTGGCGTGCTGCGCGTGCTCGTGGTGGATGGATCGCCCGCGTTCTTCGCCTTGAAGGCCGGCGCCGAACCCGGCCTCGACCGCGAGTTCCTCGAGGGCTTCGCGCGCCTCAACAAGCTCAAGCTCAAGGCGCTGGAGGTGGGCTCCTGGGACGCCCTGGTGCCGGGATTGCTGGCCGACCAGGGCGACCTGATCGCGGGCGGCGTCACCGTCACGCCGGGGCGCAGCAAGCAGATCGCTTTCAGCGTCGAGGTGTTCCCGACGCGGCACGTGGTCGTCACGCGCAAGCCCACGCGCGTGGTCACGACGTTCGCGGAGCTGAGCGAGGAGCGCCTCGGCACCATCAAGGGCTCGAGCATGGCGGAGGCGATCTCCGCCGCGGGCGTGCCGGCCGCAAACGTCGACGACAGCCTCGTCTCCGGCGGAGCGCCGGCAGCCTTGCGCGCGGGCCGGATCACGGCCACGGTGAGCGGAATCGAGGACGCCTTCCTGTATCAGAAGGCCGATGCCGCGATTCAGATCGGCCTCTTCGTCGGCCCGCCCGGCAGCCTCGCCTTCGGCGTCCGCAAGGAGGCGAAGGAGCTCAAGGCCGCGCTCGACGACTACATCAAGAACATGCGACGCACCCAGACCTGGAGTCGTCTGGTCCTGAAGTATTTCGGTGAGGGCGCGCCCGAGCTGCTCAGGAAGGCGCGCGCGGAGTAGTTCCGAGAAGCGCAAGGGCTTGCATCTGCACGAGGGTCACATGAAAACGCGCTTGTGGGTGGTGGCGCTCCTGTTGGGCGGCGCTCGGGTTGCGGCACCGGAGCTGGGAGTCCTTCGCGTGGGGCTCGACACGCGCACTCCACCCTGGTCCTACGTGCCGAGCCTCGCCTCTGCGAGCGGGGATCTTCGGGCGACACCGGCAGTCACGGAGGCGCAGCTGCGCGGCCTCCAGGGCCTCGATGTCGACGTGGCGCGCGCCCTGGCGCGGCGCATGGGGCGCAGCGTCCGCTTCGTGCCGGTGGCCTGGTTCGACATGGAAGCAGGGCTGCTCGCGAGACGCTATGACTTGATCGTCGGGGCCTGGACGCCGAGCCGCAAGACGCCAGCCACGATCCGCGCCTCGGCTTCCTACTACGGCTGGGGCCTGCTGATCGCGACGCGCGCCGGCGACAAGCGGGTGCGCGAGTACGGGGATCTGGCTCGGCTCAGGACGGGCCACTACCGCGACCCGGCCTCGGAGCAGACCCTGCGGTCGCTCGGCGCCGCGAACCTCGTGCCCATGGACGATGCCGAGCTGCTATTCGAGGAACTGGGCAAGGGCGGCATCGACGCCCTGGTCTTCGATTCCCTCTACGTGCGTTGGCGGGTCGCGAACGACAAGGCGTTTCAGGTCGTTGGAGAGCCGCTCAATAGACTCGGCTACCACGTCGGCGTCCGCGCCGAGGACAAGGAACTCTTCGAGAAAGTGCAGTCGGCGCTGGCCGATCTGCTGGGCTCCGACGAAATCAAACAGATCCGGCAGCGCTGGGAAGGAAAGAGCGCGCCCTTCTAGGGGACGTTTCGCTTCAGGAGCCGGGCGATCGTGAGGTCGAAGTCGGCCGGCTTGTCGTTCATCGGCAGGATCCTGGAGCCTAGGGTCTTGTAAACCGTCGTTTTGCGGGACATGCGGGCCCATCGCATCGACCTGCTCGACGAGGGGCTCTGCCCGTCCTATCTCGCCGACCCCGGGGGCTTCGCTGGCCAGCTCCGAGCCCTGGAACCCGGATCCACGGTCGTCGTGGACGGCATCGAGATACTGCCCGTCGCGGCTTTCCTCGGCGAGCTGGAGCGGGGAACCCTTCTTCCATAGCGCCGGTCCGGCTCAAGATCCCAGGCCGAGCCTCGCTGATTCGGGAATCGGCTGGACTCGGCTAGGCGTGGACGCCGGGCGCCTCGTGGCCGGTGCGCTCGACGTACTCGACGTACGAGCCGGGGTACAGATGCGGCGCCGCCTCGGTGCCGCTCTCGCCGCCCAGTTCGAGGACCCGGTTCGAGAGCCCGCGCAGGAAGGTGCGGTCGTGCGAGACGAACAGCATCGTGCCCTCGAAATCGCCGAGGGCTTCGACCAGCATCTCCTTGGTCGCGAGGTCGAGGTGGTTCGTGGGCTCGTCGAGCACCAGGAAGTTCGGCGGGTCGAAGAGCATGCGGGCCAGCACCAGCCGTGACTTCTCGCCACCGGACAGCGCGCGCACGCGCTTCTCCACGTCGTCGCCCGAGAACTGGAACGCCCCCAGCAGGCCCCGCAGGGCGCCGACGCTCTCCTTCGGGAAGTCCTGCTGGAACTGTTCCCAGACGCTGAGCTCGGGGTCGAGCACGTCGAGCGCCTGCTGCGAGAAGTAGCCGAGCTTGAGGCTCGCCCCGAGGCGCACCTCGCCCGAATCGGGCGGCAGCACGCCCGCGACCATGCGCAGCAGCGTCGTCTTGCCGGCGCCGTTGCGCCCCATCACGCACCAGCGCTCGCCGCGGCGCAGCCTCAGGCCCAGCTTGTCGTGAACAACGCGCTTGCCGTAGGCCTTGCTCACGTTCTCGAGCGTCGCCACCTCGTCGCCCGAGCGCGGCGGCCGGCGGAAGTCGAAGCGCACCACCTGGCGCTTCCGGGGCAGCTCGATCTTCTCGATTTTGTCGAGCGCCTTGATGCGGCTCTGCACCTGCGCCGCCTTCGCGGCATGCGCCGAGAAGCGGTCGATGAAGCGCTGCTCCTTCGCGAGCATCGCCTGCTGGCGCGCGTAGGCGGCTTCGCGGTTCGCCTCGCGGATGCCCCGCTCGCGTTCGTAGAAATCGTAGTTGCCCGAGTAGAGGGTGATCTCGCCGCCGTCGATCTCGGCGACCTTCGAGACCAGCCGGTTCATGAACTCCCGATCGTGGGAGGTCATGAGCACAGCGCCAGGCAATGACTTCAGGAAGTTCTCGAGCCACAGGATCGACTCGAGGTCGAGGTGGTTGGTGGGTTCGTCCATGAGCAGCACTTCTGGCCGTCCGAGCAGGACACGGGCCATGGCGACCCGCATCTTCCAGCCGCCGGAGAGCGCGCCCACGTCGCCCTCGATGCGCTCGTCGTCGAAGCCGAGGCCGTGGAGCACTTCGCGAGCCTGGGCCTCGAGCGCGTAGCCGCCGAGATGGTCGTACTCCTCCTGAACCTCGCCGAAGCGCGCGAGGATCTTGTCCATCTGCTCCGCACGCTCCGGGTCCGACATCGCGTGCTGGAGGTCTTCGAGCTCGTGATGCAGGCTACCCAAACGGCCGCTTCCGGCGATCGCCTCGTCGAGCACGGAGCGGCCCGACATCTCCTCCACGTCCTGGCGGAAGTAGCCGATCGTGAGCTTCTTCGGGACGAAGACCTCACCTTCGTCCGGAGCCTCCTCGCCCACGATCATGCGGAACAGTGTCGTCTTGCCGGCGCCGTTCGGGCCGACCAGCCCGATCTTCTCGCCGGGATTCAACTGGAACGAGGCGTCGACGAAGAGCACCTGCCGGCCGTACTGCTTGCTGATGCGCGCAAAGGAGATCATGGCAAAGGGCGAAGCCTAGCCCGCATTATTCACCAGCCCGTCTGCGCCGACGCGCGATCCCGAGCCAGGAGGACCTCCGCGGCCAGCGGGCGCGCGGGCAGGGTCGGACCATGGCCCTCTTCACGGCTTGATGTGGATGACCGGGTGGGGGAAAGGCTCGCTGAGTACCTCGATCCTCGCGACCAGATCGGAGTAGCCAATGCGCTTGTAGTGCTCCTGCGGCCAGAGGATCAGGCCGCGGAAAGGACGGCCCTGGGAGAGCCAGCGATTCGCGATCGTCTGCATGTCCTGGTCGTTGCTGATCAGGACCCGGTTTTCTTGCGCGGCACGCTCGAAGTGCGTCGCGTCGGCCGTTCCCTGGGGATAGAAATCCATGGCGCGCGCGACGTCCCAGCCGCGCTCACGAAGAGCCCGGATCAAAGGCCCGTGGAGGTCGGCGTCGGTATAGAGGGGGAAGCGGCCGGCCACTACCGGCGCAAAGATGCGGCCCAGGCCTCGTCCGCGGCCAGCTCGGCATCGATCTCATCGCCGTTGTCGTAGTAGTACGCGAGCGCGGCATGGATCTGCGCGGGAGTGAGGTCGGGGTACGCCTCTCGTATCGTCTCGTCGTTGGCCCCGTTCTTGTGGAGGAAGACCACGTTGTTGACGCGGATCCGGGTTCCGTCGATACAGGCCTTGCCGCCGCAAACGCCGGGGCTCTTCGTGACGTGCGGGTAGCTGACGGTCGCCTTTGCCGTGGCCATGACGCTCCTGATTCTAGTCGAAGAGGGTCCACCAGGACCACAGGCTGGCCCTGGTCTGCGTCAGAATAGGCGCCATGAGTCGAGCCTTTGCAGACCTGAGCGGCCGCGTGGCGCTCGTGACCGGCGCCGGCAGCGCCGAGGGGATCGGCTTCGCCTGCGCGCGACTTCTGGGTCAGCTGGGCGCGCGGCTCGTGCTCACTTCGACCACCGAGCGCATCCAGCAGCGCCGGGACGAGCTGGCTGCTGCGCGCGGCGAAGCCCATGGCGTCGTCGCCGACCTTTGCGACGCGGCGCAGGCGACAGCCCTGGTCGAGGAGACGCTGCGCCGCTTCGGCCGTCTCGACATCCTGGTCAACAACGCCGGCATGACCTCGGTTTCGAAGCCGTCGGAGGCCGGCGTCCTCGAAACGCTCTCGAACGCGGCCTGGCACGACGCGCTCGAGCGCAGCCTCACGACGGCGTTCTACGTGACGCGCGCGGCGCTCGCGCCGATGATCGCCGCAGGCTACGGGCGCATCGTCAGTATCGCGTCGGTGTCAGGGCCGATCGTGGCGTTTCGCGGCGACGCGGCCTATCACGCCGCCAAGGCCGGGCTGGTGGGACTCACGCGCGCGGTCGCTGTCGAGGTCGCGGAGCGCGGCGTGACAGTGAACGCGGTCGCGCCGGGGTGGATCGACACCGCCTCGCTCAGCGAGCAGGAGCGTGTCTACGGGCGCGCGACACCGCTCGGCCGCTGCGGGACGCCCGACGAGGTCGCGGCCGCGGTGGCGTTCCTGGCCGCACCCGAGGCTTCCTACGTGACGGGCCAGCTGATCGTGGTGGACGGCGGACACACGATCGTGGACGAGAAGAGCCTGCGTGGCTGACTCGGTCGTGCTGGTGAGCGGCGCGGCGGGTGGGATCGGCGGCGCAACGGCGCAGCGTTTCGCGTCCGGCGGCTGGCGCGTGGTCGCGACCGATCGCGACCCTGAGGGGCTTGCGCGCCTGAAGCAAGCGCTCGGGGAAGCCGTGGTGGCCACACCCACGGCGGATCTGCGTCGCGTCCCGGATTGCCAGGCGGCGGTCGAATCGGCCGTGGCGGCGACGGGCCGGCTCGACTGCCTCGTGAACGCCGCCGGCCTCTGGACAGAGGGTCCCGCGGAAGCGACGCTCGAGGAAGACTTCGACCGGGTCATGGGCGTGAACCTGAAGGGATTGTTCTTCCTGAGCGCCGCGGCTATCCCCCATCTCGTCAAGACGGGCGGCTCGATCGTGAACCTGTCGTCCGATGCCGGCTTGCAGGGCAACACGGGGGCCGCGGTCTACTGCGCGTCGAAGGGCGGCGTCAGCAACCTGACGCGCGCGCTCGCGCTCGAGCTCGCGCCCCGCGGCGTGCGCGTGAACGCGGTATGCCCCGCCGATGTGGACACACCGATGCTGCGCTACCAGGCCGAGCGCTTCGGCGGCGGCGATCCAGATGGCTATCGGAACAAGCTTCTCGCCGGCTATCCGCAGGCCGAGCAGGCACGCTTCCTGCGCGCCGACGAAGTCGCGGAGCTGATCTTCTTCCTGGCGCAGCCCGCGGCCGCGGCCATCACCGGCGCCAATCTCTCGATCGACTTCGGGCTCTCGGCGGGGATCTAGCCGTTCCCGCGCCTCGCGGGCCATGGGTGCCCTACCTCGGGACCTTCGCCTCGGCGCCCGGTATAGAGTACGCCGCGTGGCACGCAGGGCAGCGACCGGCAGCGACTACCTCGAGCGCATTCTCAGGGCCCGCGTCTACGACGTGGCGATCGAGACGCCGCTCGAGCCAGCACCCTTGCTCTCGAAGCGCCTCCGCAACACCCTGCTGCTGAAGCGCGAGGACCTGCAGCCGATCTTTTCCTTCAAACTGCGCGGCGCCTACAACAAGATGGCCAACCTCGCGCCGGCGGCGCTGCGCCGCGGCGTGATCACGGCGAGCGCCGGCAACCACGCCCAGGGCGTCGCCCTCGCGGCGCAGAGGCTCGGCTGCCGGGCCGTGATCGTGATGCCGGTGACGACGCCTCACATCAAGGTGGACGCGGTGGCCGCGCGCGGCGCTACGGTGGTGCTCTCGGGCGACTCGTACGAGGAAGCCTACGCGCACGCGCGCAAGCTGAAGCGGCGCCGCGGCCTCAGCTTCGTCCACCCCTACGACGATCCCGACGTGATCGCGGGCCAGGGCACGATCGGCCTCGAGATCCTGCGCCAGCACACCGGGCCGATCCACGCGATCTTCGTGGCCGTCGGCGGCGGCGGGCTGATCGCCGGCATCGCCGCCTACGTCAAACGGCTGCGACCCACGATCCGCGTGATCGGCGTCGAGCCGGTCGATGCCGATGCCATGACCCGGTCGCTCAAGGCCGGCCGCCGCGTCAAGCTCGCTCACGTCGGCCTCTTCGCCGACGGCGTCGCCGTGAAGCAGGTCGGCAAGGAGCCGTTCCGGCTGGCGCGGCAGCTCGTCGACGAGATGCTGCGCGTCGATACCGACGAGATGTGCGCCGCGATCAAGGCCGTGTTCGAGGACACCCGCGTGATCCTCGAGCCGGCCGGGGCGCTGGCCATCGCGGGCGCCAAGGCCTGGGCCGAGAAGACCGGCGCTCGGGGCAAGACGCTGGTGGCGATCGCGTGCGGCGCCAACACCAACTTCGACCGGTTGCGCTTCGTGGCCGAGCAGGCGGTGCTCGGAGAACGGCGCGAGGCGCTCCTGGCCGTGACGATCCCCGAACGGCCGGGCAGCTTCAAGCGCTTCTGCGCGACACTCGGCAAACGCAACATCACCGAGTTCAACTACCGCATCGCCGATGCGCGGGTCGCCCACGTCTTCGCCGGCGTCGAGGTGAGCGGCCGCGACGAGACGCGGCGCCTCGTGAAGACGCTGCGGCGCCACGGCCTCTCGGCCATCGATCTCTCCGAGAACGAGATGGCGACGCTCCACGTCCGGCACATGGTCGGCGGCCACGCGCCGCGCGGACATGGCGGCCGCTCGCTCGCCCGCCGCGAGCGGCTCTATCGCTTCGCGTTCCCGGAGCGGCCAGGCGCCTTGATGCGCTTCCTCTCCCGGATCGGCAGCGCCTGGAACATCAGCCTCTTCCACTACCGCAATCATGGCGCTGACTACGGCCGCGTGCTGGCGGGGATCCAGGTGCCCGCAGACGAGATGCGCGAGTTCCAGCGTTGCCTCGACGCGCTTCGCTATCCCTACTCGGCCGAGACCCGCAACCCCGCCTACCGGCTGTTCCTGGGATGAACTGGAGGCGGCTCTGCTCCGCCGCGGTCGCCGAGCTGGCTCTCGATCTGCGCCGACTCGACGCGCTCTGAAACAAGCCAGAGGAGAAGGCCTTTCATGCCCGCCCGCCGCGCCGCCCTGGTCTTCATCTTCGTCACCGTCGTCCTCGACATGCTCGCCTTCGGCGTCGTGATCCCGCTGTTGCCGAAGCTGGTGCTCCAGTTCGAGGGCGGCGACAGCGCTCGCGCGGCCGCCGTCTACGGCCTGTTCGGCGCCGTGTTCGCCGGCATGCAGTTCCTGTTCGCGCCGCTGCTGGGCGCGCTCTCCGACCGCTTCGGCCGCCGCCGCGTGATCCTGCTCTCGAACCTGAGCCTGGGCCTCGACTACGTGATCATGGCGCTGGCGCCTTCGCTGGCATGGCTGCTGGTGGGTCGCCTGCTTTCGGGCATCTGTTCGGCGAGCTTCAGCATTCCCGGCGCCTACATCGCCGACGTCACGCCAAAGGAGAAGCGTGCGGCCAGCTTTGGCATGCTGGGCGCAGCGTTCGGCCTCGGCTTCGTCGTGGGCCCGGCCTTCGGCGGAGTGCTGGGCCAGGTCAACCCGCGGCTGCCGTTCTGGGTCGCGGCTGGCCTGAGCCTCGGCAACTTCCTCTACGGCTTCTTGATCCTGCCCGAGTCCCTGCCGCCTGAGCGGCGCGCCCCGCTCGAGTGGCGCAGGGCGAACCCGGTCGGCGCGATGCAGATGCTGCGCCGGCACCCGGAGGTCTTCGGGATCGCCGGCGTCGTGTTTCTCTCGGCACTCGCGCACGAGGCTCTGCCGAGCCTGTGGGTGCTGTACACCGACTACCGATTCGGCTGGGACACCCGGACCGTGGGCCTGACGCTGGCCGCCGTCGGCGTGTGCAGTGTGGCCGTGCAGGCGGGTCTCGTAGGCGCGGTCGTCAGGCGCCTCGGCGAACGCCTCACGCTCCTGCTCGGCCTGCTCTTCGGCGTCGCGGGTTTTGGTGTGAGCGGCCTCGCCGTCAGCGGCTGGCTCTTCTGCGCGGGGATCCCGCTCATAGCACTCTGGGGCATCGCGGGCCCCTCGGCCCAGGCGCTGATGTCGCAACGGGTCGACGCCTCGGAACAAGGCCGGCTCCAGGGAGCGATCGCCGGACTCCAGGGTGTCTCCCACATGCTTGGGCCGGTCCTCTTCACCGGGATCTTCGCAGCCTCCCTCAGCAACCGCGGCCGATTGCCCGGCACGCCCTTCCTGCTTTCGGCGCTGCTGCTCGTGAGCAGCTTCGGGCTCGCCTTGCGTGTCACGAAGCGCCTCGCCGTAACGCCGAAACTGCTGGCCGACCGCGGCAATCTGGGTTAGAATCCTTTTTTCTCCGGTCGGACGGCCGGACCAAACCCTGAGGAGAGTCCCCTTATGAATTTGTCAACCGGCGTCTGCTTGTCCCTGGCCATCCTGAGCGCGCTGGCCATGGGTGCGTGCGGCGACTCGGCTCCCACGCCGCCCACGGCAGTGGCCCCCACCCCTGCGCCCACCCCTGCGCCGACTCCCACCCCTGAGCCTCCACCCGCGGTGGGGACCTGCACGCTCGCACCGATGCCCGACTGCGGTCTGACGACCGACTGCTGTGAGGAGGGCGGCAACCCGTTGTTCAATGCCGAGATCTCCGGCGCCCAGGCCGCGGTTCGCGAGAGCCGGCCCGAGTGGTTCCGGCCGAATGGCTCGCTCAAGGTGAGCGACGTGGTGTACACCGGGGAAGTCGCCCGGAAGGTAACGGAGCTCTACGGGCTGTGCGCCCGCGGTGGCGACCTGCTCAACCCGCCCCGCGGGCACTCGATCTCCTCGGATGAGGTGGGCATCAAGCGGGACAACGGCTTGTCCCAGAACACGGACATCGTGGTCGGCTCGACGAACACACCGGGGAACATCGAGCACTTTACCTGCCGGCCAGCCGCGTTCTGATGTCGGCCGGGCTTCCTGCCGGGGTGGGCCGGAACCTGGGCTGGGCGGAGGGCGGTCGGATACGTGCAGTAGAAGAGGGAGGCCGGCATGCTTCGGGGCACGCTTGCGGTCTGGCTGTTGTTGTCAGCGAATCCCGCTTGGCGGGAGGCGTATCTCACGGGGGTCTCGCTGATCGAGCAGGGAAAGCCCGCCGAGGCGCGCGTCGCTCTCGAGCGGGCGCTGTCCACGTCGCCTCGTGAAGCGGCGGATTACCTGCCGCACCTCTACCTCGCCATCGCCTGTCACATGACGGGCGACACCTCGGCCGCGAAACACCACCTGAGCGAAGCCGAGGCGTCGGGAGCCGCGGAGAGGAGCGAGAACGGCCGGCGGCTGTTGGCCGCAGAGCGCCTGCTGCTCGGCGGCGGCGAGGCGCCCAGCTTCCGGCGCTACGACAAACAGGCGCCGCGCCTGCCTGAGGCGGAGGCTGCCCGGATCCGACGCGAGGTGCTGTCGCGCTGCAAGCTGGCGGAGGACTCGAAGGCCGGCGACGCGCCCTGGTACTTCCACTACGAGCTGGGCCTCGAGCTGGCCCAGCATGGCGATGCCCAGCGCGCCTTGGACGCGCTGATCGACTCGGTGGACCGGCGCCCCGATCCGCAGCGAAAGGCGCGGCTCTACGGGATGTGGTTCATGGACTACCTTCCCTATCTGCAGATCGCGCGGGCCCACGCCCGTCTGGGCAACCGCGAGTGCGCCCTGGACGCGCTCCGGCTGTCGCAGGAACTGGGCGAGGTTTCGCCAGACGACCGGGACGTCGCCGAGCTCGAGGGCCTGCTCACCGACCTGAAGGACTGAGCGGGGCGCACGTCGGCTCGTGCAACCAGTCGCACGCTCTTCCTTCGCTCGCCGCCGTTCCCGCTTTGCGTTCCTCGCCTTGTGCCTCCCGCTCGCCGCCGAGGCGGCCCCACAGCCCCTTGAGGGCACTGCTTTCTCGATCGAAGCGGGCGGTTTCGGCGTCGACGTCACGGTCGGGCCCGAGGCCCCCCCCGTCCCCCATGAGGCTCTGGTGAGCTGGGTCTCGGAGGCGGCGCGCGACGTGGTGTGGTTCCTGGGTCGCCCGCCCGTGCCCCGGGTGCCCCTGCGGATCCGGACCGGCGGCGGTGGCGGCATCGGATCCGGCCGCAGCTTCGGGGGCGGGGGCTCCGCGTCGATCCGGATTGGCGTGGGCCGCCGTACCACGCGGCTCGCTTTGGAGCAGGACTGGGTGCTCACACACGAGATCGTTCACCTGGCGCTCCCCGACCTGCCGCGCGAACAACTCTGGATGGAGGAAGGCCTCGCCACCTACGTGGAGCCGATCGCGCGGGCCCGTCGCGGGCGGCTCAGCGTCGTCGAGTTGTGGAGCGGCCTGCTCCAGGGCATCCCGAACGGCGTCGCTCACGAAGGCGGGCCTGGTCTGGATGCTGCCGGATCGTGGGGCAGCACGTATTGGGGCGGCGCGCTGTTCTGGCTGATGGCCGACGTGGAGATCCGCGAACGCACCGGAAACCGCCGTGGGGTCGCGGACGCGCTGGCTGGCATCGCGGCAGCGGGCGGCAACGCGACGGTGCACTGGGAGGTCGCGCGCCTGCTCGCCGCCGCCGACGTTGCTATCGGACTTCCAGTGCTCGGCGCACTCTACGAGAGGATGGGGCCGCGGCCGATGCCCGCCGATCTCGAGGCCTACTGGCAGCGACTCGGCGTGATCGAGACGGCGGAGGGAGTGAGCTTCGACGACACGGCCCCGCTCGCGGCGATTCGTCGCGCGCTCACTGCACGTGCCCCAGCGCGCGCAGCTCCTCCTGAATAGCCGGATCCGGCGGGCGTGGCGCGACGCTCAGCTTCATGCCTCAGTCCTTGAGCTTGGCTTCGAGCTCGGTCCAGCGCGCGTAGAGGGCCTCGACATCGACCTGGGCGATGGCGAGCTCCCGGAGGCGATCCGCCAGCAGCTGATGGTCAGAGGCGACGGCGGGATCAGCCGCAGCGAGTTGGCGGCTCTCGAGGCGGGCTTCCGCGTCCAGGATCCGGGCTTCCATCTGCGCCCATTCGCGCTGTTCGAGATAGCCTAGTCGCTTCGGCCTTGCTGCCGGCCCTGGCGCCGCGGTGGCCGCTGGCCTCGGCCGGGAAGGCGAGGGGTCTTCGCCCGCCGGAGCGCGCCTCTGGGCAGCTTCCCACTGCGCGAAATCCGCGTAGAACATCCCCCCGCCACGGCCGTCGAGAGCGAGCAGCCGGGTCGAAACGCGATCGAGCAGATAGCGATCGTGGGTCACGAGTACGAGCGCCCCTGGGAATTCGAGCAGGCTCTCCTCCAGCACCTCGAGCGTCGGGATGTCGAGGTCGTTGGTCGGCTCGTCAAGCAGGAGCAGGTCGGCCGGCTCCAGCATCAGCTGCGCTATCAGCACGCGCGCCTGCTCGCCGCCCGAAAGCCGGCCTACCGGCGTTTCGAGCTGCTCCGACCGGAACAGGAATCGTTTGGCCCAGCCTGCAACGTGGACCTCCCGCCCCTGAAACTGCACCGCGTCGCCCGCGGGCGCGAGGCTGCGCTTCAGGGACAGCGCCGGGTCGAGGCGGGAGCGGTGCTGGTCGAACGTGACGACGCGCAGCTTGTCCGCGCGAACGACAGTGCCGGCATCGGGTGTCTCGAGGCCGGCCAGCAGTCGCAGCAGCGTACTCTTGCCGCTGCCATTTTCGCCCAACAGCCCCAGCCGCATCCCCGGCGAGAGCGCCAGGTCGAGGTCGAGCACGATGGCGCGTGCGCCATAGCGCTTGGTGAGGCCCTCCGCGACGAGCAGTCGCTTCGTGCGGCGCTGCGTGCCCGCGAAAAAGGTCGCGACGCCGGCCGTGCGCGAACGCGAGTCGAGATCGGCGAGCTCGCCGCGCATCCGGCCGGCTGCATCGATGCGAGCCTGGGCCTTACGGGTGCGGGCCTTCGCCTTGCGCGACAACCACTCGATCTCGCCGCGCACGCGGTTGCGCAGCGACTCCTGGTAGCTGGCCTGGCTCGCGAGCAGCTTGTCCTTCGTCACCAGGTACTCGCTGTAGCGCCCGCGCACGTCGAGGAGCCCGGCAGCAAAGGCCCGGTTCAGCTCGATCACGCGGCTCGCCACCGCCTCGAGAAAGTAGCGGTCGTGGCTGACGGCGACGAAAGCCTCGGGCTCGCGCGGGAGCAGCTCCTCGAGCCACAGGATGCCGTCGATGTCGAGGTGGTTCGTGGGTTCGTCGAGCAGCAGCAGCGCGGGTTCGGCGACGAGCGCGACCGCGATCGCCAGGCGCTTCTTCCAGCCGCCGGACAGGGCGTCGACCGCGGCGCGCCCGTCGGCGAAGCCGGCGCGGCCGAGAGTCCGCGCGACGCGGCCGGGGCGGTCGTCCTCATCCACCGCGCCGAGCGCCGCGGCGATGATGTCCTCGATGGTGCCGCCCGCCGGGAAGACCGGATCCTGGGGGACGTACCCGACGCGGATGCCGCCGCGGACGGCGCGGGTGCCGCGATCGGGCGCCTCGATCCCGGCGAGGATCCGGAGCAGCGTGGACTTGCCGGAGCCGTTGGGCCCGACGAGGCCCGCCTGGTCGCCGTCGAGGAGCCCGAAGGACAGCTCGTCAAAGAGCGCCCGCGTCCCGTAGGCCTTGCCAACAGCCTCGCAGCTCAGGAGGAGGGATCGACCCATCGCACGCTCACGCCGGACCAGTATACGGGCCGGCCCCTCTAGCATCTGATCGCAGTTCGCCGCATGATCAAGGCCATCATCTAGCGCTCACTGCCCAGGTCCGGCTGGCGTTCGCCGGCCGGTCTCATTCGAGAGGAGAGACGCGTGGCAGACACTGACCGGATGCGGCTTGGACTCATGCTTCCGCTCGGCGTCGGCGCCCTCGGCGGGGACCGCCCCGTCCGCTGGGCCGACCTCCGGGAAATGGCCCGCACGGCGGAGGCGGTCGGCATCGACACGCTGTTCGTGCCCGACCACCTGCTGTTCCGGAAGTCGCCCCCGGACAACACGATCCTCGTGAACATGCCGGAAGGGAAGACCCGCGGGATCTGGGA
>CAYTWT010000080.1:0-4589 GCA_964442185.1 uncultured Acidobacteriota bacterium | reverse complement strand
GAGGCGGGCTGGGGGCACGGTCGGCGCCGCAGGCGGCGAGCAGGAGCAGCAGCCCTGCGCTCCCTCGTGCCCGGCGTCTACTCGACGCCGACGATGGTTCCATCCGGCTCGAGGTCGATGTCGTGCGCATGCGGCCGCTTCGGAAGGCCAGGCATGGTGAGGATCTCGCCCGTCAGCGGCACCAGGAAGCCGGCCCCCGCCGCGATGCGCACCTCGCGCACCGTCATCTCGAAATCGCGCGGACGGCCCAGGCGTCGCTCATCGTCGGACAAGGAGAGATGGGTCTTCGCCATGCAGATCGGCACTTCGCCGAAGCCGAGACGGACCGCGCGATCAAGCTGGAACTGGGCTGCGACGGTGAAATCCACCTCGGCTGCCCCGTAGATGGCGCGGGCGATCTTGCGGATCTTCTCGGCGGGCGGATCGCTGAGCTCGTAGGTGTAGCGGGGCTGCGGCTTCGCCGCGAGCGCGCGCGCCACGATCTTCTCGGCCAGGGCCGTGGCGCCCGCCCCGCCCTGCGCGTAGACGTCGGCGAGGCCGGCCTCGACGCCGTCCTGCTTCAGCCGGTCGAGGACGTACTGCAGCTCCCCTGCGGGGTCCTCGGCGCGCACGTTGATCGCGACGACAGGCTCGAGGCCGAACTGGGCGACGCTGTCGAGATGCTTCTCCAGGTTCTCCATGCCGCGCGCCAGCGCCTTGGCGTTCTCTTTCGCGGCCTCGGCCGCGGGCACGCCGCCGTGGAACTTGAGCGCCCGGAGCGTGGCGACGAGCACCACGGCATGCGGCCAGATCCCGGCCGCTCGGCACTTGATGTCGAGGAACTTCTCGGCGCCGAGGTCGAAGCCGAAGCCGGCCTCGGTGAAGACGATCTCGCTGCGCCGCAGCGCAAGGCGTGTCGCCACGAGAGAGTTGCAACCGTGAGCGATGTTGCCGAACGGGCCGCCGTGGACCAGGGCCGGGGCGCCCTCGGTCGTCTGCACGAGATTCGGAAGCAAAGCGTCGCGCAGCAGCGCGGCCATGGCGCCCTCGGCTTCGAGGTCGCGGGCATAGACCGGCTGGCCTTCGCGCGTGAAGCCGAGCAGGATCCGGCCGAGCCGCGCCTTCAGGTCCGCGTAGTCGCGCGACAAGCACAGGATCGCCATCACCTCGCTGGCGGCGGTGATGTCGAAGCCGCCCTCGCGCGGCACGCCCATCGCCTTGCCACCCAGGCCGAAGACGGTGTGGCGCAGGAAGCGATCGTTCATGTCCAGGACGCGGCGGAAGGTCATCTGCCGGTGGTCGAGCTCCAGGCCATCGGCGCCGGCCGGCGTCCGGAAGTAGACGTGATTGTCGGCGAGCGCGGCGAGCAGGTTGTGAGCCGAGGTCACGGCATGCAGGTCGCCGGTGAAATGCAGGTTGATGCGGGCCGAGGGCTCGAGCTTGGACTTCCCGCCGCCCGTGCCGCCGCCCTTCTGGCCAAAGACCGGTCCGAGCGAGGGCTCACGCAGCGCGCAGGCAGCGCGCACGCCGAGGCGGCGTGCGGCCTGCGTCAGGCCGATCGTGCAGGTGGTCTTGCCCTCCCCCGCCGGCGTGGGGCTGATGGCCGAGACCAGCACCAGACGGGCCTCCAGGGGGTCCTCGCGAAAAGCGACCTCGGGGCCCACCTTGGCGACACCGCCGCCCCACGGCTGGATCTCCGCCGGGTCGAGGCCCAGATCCGAGGCGACTTCTTCCACTTCGCGCATATCGTTCATTCTAGGCGACGGCGCTCCTTTCGGTCAGCGCCTGCCGTATCCTTGGGCGCCTCGTGACGACACTCTTCGAGACGGAACTGCGCGAACAACCGGCCGTGCTCGCTCGCCTGTTGCGCGAAGGGCGTGGCCCTGTGGAGGCGATTGCCGGGCAGCTTCGCCAGCGAACGCTGCGCTTCGCACTGCTCGCGGCGCGCGGCTCGTCGGACAACGCCGCCCGCTACGCCCAGTATCTGCTCGGCATCCAGAACGGCCTGGTGGCGGCTCTCGCCACCCCGGCGGCCTTCACGCACTACGGCGCGCGGCCGAGCCTCGAGGGAGCGCTTGTCCTCGGCATCAGCCAGTCCGGCCAATCGCCGGACATCGTCGCAGTCCTGCGCGAGGGCCGCCGGCAAGGCGCCTTCACGCTGGCGCTCACGAACGAAACCGCCTCTCCGCTCGCCGCCGCGGCCGAAGCGGTCTTCCCGTTGCTCGCCGGAGAGGAGCGCGCCGTGGCGGCGACCAAGACCTACACCGCGCAGGTGCTGGCTGTGGCGATGCTGAGCGCTGCCCTCCAGGGCGGCGAGCAGCCCTGGGCGGAACTCGCCCAGGTACCCGAGCTCGCGGCGAGCGCCATCGATCGCAATGCAGCCAGCGCGCGTGCCGCCGAGCGCCTGCGCGAAAACAGCCGGCTCGTGGTCGTGGGCCGCGGCTACAACCTCTCGACGGCCTTCGAGATCACGCTCAAGGTGAAGGAGACGACGGGCGTGATGGCCGACGGCTACTCCTCGGCGGATTTCCTCCACGGCCCGAAGGCGATCCTCGAACGCAACCTGCCGGTCCTCGCGGTGGCGCCGGGTCCCCGGGTCTTCGACGATCTGGACGGGCTGGTCCGGCTCACGCGGGAGAAAGGCGCCCCGCTCGTCGTGATCTCGGACCGGATGGAGCTACTGGAGCAGGCGGACATCGCGATGCCGCTGCCGCCGATGCCGGAGTGGCTCTCGCCGATCGTGGCCGTGATCCCGGGCCAGCTTTTCGCGCTGGGCTTGAGCCTCGCGCGCGGCATGCAGCCCGACGCGCCGCCCGGGCTCTCGAAGGTGACCCACACGCGTTAGGCGGCTAGGGCTTCACCTCGAAATCCTGCTTCTGATCGCCGACGAGAACCGTGAATACCCCAGGCTCGACGACCGGCTTGCCATTCGCGCCGATGAAAGACAGGTCGGTGCGACCCAGGCGGAAGCGAAGCTCACGGCTCTCGCCGGGAGGGAGCGTCAGCTTGGCGAAGCGCACCAAGCGCTTCACCGGCGGCGTCAGGCTCGCCACCCGGTCGGACAGGAAGAGCTGCACCACTTCGGCGCCGGCTCGCGGGCCGCTGTTGCGCACCGTGACGGAAACGCTGATGGCGCCGTCGGCGCCGGCCAGCTTCGGCTCGACCGCAAGGCCCGAATACGCAAAGCTCGTGTAGCTGAGGCCAAAGCCGAAGTCGAACTCGGGCTGGTACGCCTTGAGGCCGAAGCCGGTGTCCTGGTCCTCGAAGGCCTTGTGGTCGTAGGTCAGCAGGGCGTTGGCGTAGCGCGGATACGTGATCGGGAGCTTTCCGCTCGGGTTCACGTCGCCGAAGAGGACGTCGGCCAGCGCTCGCCCGCCCTCGTGGCCCGGGTTGAGGGCCAGGACGACGCCGCGCACCGACTCGACGATGGAGCGGACGAGGCGCGGACGGCCCTCGACGAGAACGAGTACGACGGGCTTGCCCGCCGCCGCCACGGCTTGCGCGAGCCGGATCTGGGCCGCCGGCAGGGCGAGGTCGTCGATGTTCCCCGGCGTCTCCGCATAGGATTTCTCGCCCAGGCACACGATCGCGACATCGGCGGTCCGCGCCGCTTCCGCCGCAGCCGCGACATCGATCTCCTTGTCGTACTCGGCGCCGGGAACGTAGGCCACCTTGTCCGCGCCGATGCGGGAGCGGATCGCGTCCAGCACCGTCGGGCGGTCTTTCGGATACAGCTCGGGGCGATCGCCCTGCCAGGTGAGGGTCCAACCGTTGTTGAGCGAGGGTCGGGAGTCGGCCGTCGGCCCGGTCACGAGCACGCGAAGCGAGGACGCCACTGGAAGCACGCTCCCTTCGTTCTTGAGCAGGACGATCGACTCGCGGGCGGCCTCGAGGGCGGCCTGACGCGACTCGGCCGAGCCCACCTCGGTCGGCGCCGCGGTGCCCCGCAGCGGATCCTCGAAAAGGCCGAGGCGCATCTTCATCAAGAGGATGCGCGAGACCGCCTCGTCGATGCGGCTCATCGGGACGGCGCCTTCCTTGACCAGCTCGACGAGCAGATCGCTGAAGCCCACGTCCATCGGCACCATGCTCATGTCGATGCCCGCCAGGATCGACAGGCGTGTGGCTTCCTTCTCCGTGGCGGCCGTGTGATGGATGGTCACGAGCTTGCGAATGTCCTCCCAGTCAGAGACGGCGACACCGTCGAAGCCCAGCTCCCCGCGCAGGACGTCCTTGAGGAGATAGGCGTTCACGTGGCCGGGGATGCCGTTGACCTCGCCGGAGTTGACCATCACCGACAGCGCGCCGGCCTTCACCGCGGCGGCAAAAGGCGGCAGCAGGCTCTGGCGGAGCGTCGTTTCCGGAATGAGCGCGGGCGTGCGGTCGCGCCCTGTCGTCGGCACGCTGTAGCCGATGTAGTGCTTGAGACAAGCCCCCAGCCGTGTCGGCGAGGCGGGATCGTTGCCCTCGTAGCCGCGCACCGTGGCGACACCCATCACGGTCGCGAGGTAGGTGTCTTCGCCGAAGGTCTCGTAGAGGCGCGGCCAGAGCGGCTGGCGCCCCACGTCCAGGACCGGCGAAAAGTTCCAGGGCACGCCGGCGGCACGCGT
>CAYTWT010000079.1:0-5285 GCA_964442185.1 uncultured Acidobacteriota bacterium | reverse complement strand
CGGCTTCCAGTACCACAGGGCTCGGTGGATGGATCCAGGAGTGGATAGGTTCCTTGGAATAGACCCGTTTGAGGGCATCCAACACGAACCCCAGACTCTCCATAGGTACCTGTACACAGGCGCGGACCCCAGCAACAAGCTGGATCCAAGCGGAGAGTTCACGATCGGTCCAACGATCACCATTGGGGCGATGATCGGGACCATCGTTGCGCAGGCAGTGTTGCCTAACACGGCCAGCATCAAGGAGCGTGTAGGCGTCACCCTACTTGGTGCAGCGATCGGCGCGGTGGGAGGAGCACTCTATGCGGGCGCGGCGGTCGGGACGTTGGTCGTTGGAGCCGTGGGGTCTGCAGGTACTGGGGCCGCCACTGGATCCGTGTGGCTCCTGAATGCATTCCTCAGGGGTACGCGGATCGAAACGGCGCTGGGCTCAAACCTCCCCCGCAATTACCCTGTCATTGACCGGTGGCTGAACAACGTCGGAACGAGCATCAAGAGCCTCGATCTAAACGCCCCGACCTACTCGAGCACCTCGACACTAGCGCGCACCGTGAATGGGTATGTCGACACATTGGCACGGTGGCAGGGCCGCAACGCGCCGTGGAGCTGGGCCCCGGCAATTCCCGGTGCCACCATCCAAGGTAGGGAGCTTCTCCTGGCGCTACCGCGCGGTGCCGGAACGTATTCGCAGCTGCAAGTGATCGCTCAGGCGCAAGCTAGAGCCGTAGCGCAAGGGGTCCAGTTGAACGTGGTCTGGGTGCAGTAGAAATGCGGTATCAAACGTTGTGGTTCCGGAACGGGCTTGCATACCTGCCTTCGATAGGTGCACCGCCGTCGGGGATGTTTTTTGAGGTGGACCCAGTAAACGCTTTTGAGCCGACGCTGGAATCACTGGCCGAGGTGCTCGATCGCGCCCTTCCAGCCCAACCTCAGCCCCTTCGCGAGAGGTCCCGTTACGGTGGTGATTGGCCGAAGCAGTCCGTCGTGCAAACCGCTGCTGGATACCGCTCGTGGGCTTCCTTTGCAAAGGGATCACTCCGGATAGCACTCATCGAAACACGCGAGGGGTGGCAGGTCAGCGTGGGCGAAGGACCCTCGTCCGATGACGTTGAAAACCGACTCCTCGACAGTGGCGCGTCAACTCGTGATATCGCTACGGTCATTATGGAAATCATCGCGCCACGCCCGATCTGGAAGAGCAGCGCGAAAAAGCCAACGGCCAGGGAGATCCCGTGATCGGCAGAACAGCGATCTGGCTCTTCGACCAAAACCACACCCCCGGGCGGACCGACCACCAATGGTGGACGCGTCAGGCTCGCTGAGCCAGGTAGTGGCCGAGACCGACGACACCGATGCCCTCAAGGCGTACTACGTCCGGGGCGATGCCTCCTCGCTGTGATGCGGCCGAGCGGGCCCGGTGCCTGGTCTTGTCCTTGCGGCAGCGGTGCTCCACAACTGACACCGCGCCTGGCCGCCCGACCGACCGAGCCTGTCATCCGGCGTGCCGTGGCTTCAAGCAGGAGGGCCACTCGTCACAGCGCCTGCTGAGCGGCTCGACTGGCGGCAGGCGCCGCGACGCGCGGCCAGCATCGATTGAGTGCGGCCCCAGGGCGTGATCGCGTCGCGTGCAGGGACGGCCAGGGCAGTCGGCACGCGCCGCGCCAGCCCCTGCGGCACGCCGCGGACAGGAAGCTCAGCGCCGGCGACTAGAGCGAGCTCGAGAGCCTGCTTCGGGATCTGACGCCCTGTCCGGCCGATCTCGATCACTGGTTCCGCGTGGGCGCGCTCCGGGCACGACTGCGGGCGAAGGGCGTGTCTGTTTCCACTCCCGATGCGCACGTCGCCCAGTGCGCGCTCGATGCGAGCGCGGTGCTTCTCTCCGAGGACAAGGCCTTCGAGCGGATCGCCGCCCACACTGCGCTCCGCCTGGTGGCTGGCTGAAGAGCTGTTGGCCGTTCCGAGCGCGTCGAGGGCGCTACAATGGCGCATCCATGTTGCGTAGCCGGCCGATTCTGGCTCTGTGCCTCGCCACCGGAATGGCGCGGTTCGCTTCCGCGGCTGAGGTCGCGGTCCTCAAGAGCTCCGATGTGCCTGCCTGGCGGCCGGCGCTCGACGCACTCAAGCGCGCCGCGGCGAGCCACACGCTCACGGAGTACGACCTGCGTGGCGACCGGGCCGAGGCCGATCGCGTCGTGGCGCAGTTGAAGACCGCGCGGGCGATCCTCGTTGCCGTGGGTCCACTCGCGGCCCAGGCCGCGCGCGCCGGCGCGCCCGAACTCCCGCTCGTCTTCTGCATGGTCCAGGATCCGGGAGCCGTAGGGCTCGTGGAAGCTCCCAACACCTGGGGAGTGGCGTTCTCGATTCCGGCGCGGAACCAGCTCGCCGCGTATCGCGCCGTGAACCCGCGCGCGGTCCGCATCGGTGTGATCCACAGCGCCGACGGGGCCAAGGCCGTGGCCGACGCGCAAAAGGCGGCTCCCGTGCTGCGCCTGCAGATCCTGCCGAAGCTCGTGCTCTCCGAGCGCGAGGTGCCCGAGGCGTTGCGAGCGCTGCTCAAGGACGACATGGACGCGCTGTGGATCTCTCCCGACCCGCTGCTGCTTTCGGACGCCACGCGGCGCTATCTGCTGAGCGAGACGCTCAAAGCGGGCAAGCCCGTCTACAGCTTCTCCGCGGCGCTCGTGCCCGAGGGCGCCTGGTGAGCGACGGCCCGGGCATCGCGTCGATCGGCGCGCAGGCCGCCGAGCTCGTGAACCGCATCGCGGCCGGCGAAAAAGGCGAGTACGAGGTACTCTTCCCAACGGCTGAGCTCGTGATCAACAAGAAGATCGCCGACAAACTGAAGATCGCCATCCCGTCCGATGCCTTGCAGTCCGCGAACCGCGTCTTCTAGATCCTGCGCGGCGCTACTGCTCAGCGCGGCCCTCGCCTCCTGCCATTCAGCCGCGCCTGGCGCCGGCCGCGACCTGCTCGCCGAGTTCGAAGGCGCCGAGCTGCGCAGCGACAGCCTCGACCTCCCGTTCCTGCTCGAAGTCGACGCCCTCGAACGCCGCGCCTGGCGCGAGCCGGATGGAACTGCCAAGGCGCCGATCGTGTGGAACGCGGAACCCTCGGCTGACATCCGGCTGCCTCTCGCCTCCGCAACAGGCTGCGAGCTCCGGCTCCGCCTGCGCGGCCATTCCGGCCGGCGCGTTCCGGTGACCGTCACCTTGAACGGCCGGCTGCTGGGGACCGTCGAGCCGCGGCCTGCGGAGGCCGAGTACCGGCTCGCGGTGCCGGCCGGCGCCATCGTCCCCGGGGCCAGCGTGCTCACACTGGCCGCCAACAGCCGGAGGGCAAAGGGCAAGCTCTTCGCCCTGTCCGGCCTCGAGATGCGCCCGGCGAAGAGCGCCGGCCCGCTCGTGGTGCCGCACCGCGAGCAGGACGGCCTCGTGCTCCCCGCAGCTTCCTCGGTCGCCTTCTTCGTGCAGCTCGAGAAGAACACCGAACTTTCGGCCGAGGTCGAGGCCGCCGGCAGCGAGCCCACACGCGCGCGGCTCTCCATCGCCACCGACTCCGGGCGACAGGAACTGGCGGAGGCGACGGTGGCCACCGGCCTGCGACGGATTCGTGCGCGACCCGCCGTGGTGGGCGACTTCACGAGCGTCGAGCTCGCAAACGTCGGCGGAGCCGCGCTGAGGCTAATCGGCCTGCGCCTGTCGACGCCGGCGGCCGAGCCTGCCCCGGCGGACATGGGCGCCACCCTGGCACGGCGCCCGAATGTCGTGATCTTCCTGACCGACACCCTGCGCGCCGACCACCTGGGGGCTTACGGCCATCCCAGGCCCACATCGCCCCGATTCGACGCCTTCGCCCAGGAAGGGATCGTCTTTGAGGACGCCTGGGCCCAGTCGCCCTGGACGAAGCCCTCCGTCGCCTCGATCTTCACTGGGCTCACGCCGGGCTCCCATGGGGTCGTCGAATTCAACCGATCTGTGGCTCAGCACGACGCCACCCTCGCCGAGGGCTTCCTGGCAGGCGGCTTCCGCACGGCGGGTTTCTCGGGGAACCCGATCGTGAACGCCCGCTCCCGGTTCGACAGCGGCTTCACGACCTGGAGCAACGGCGAGAATCGCTTGCCTTCTGCCCCGCAACTCGTGGCCGACGCGCTGGCCTGGATCGATTCCGGAAGCGGCCCCTTCTTCCTCTACGTCCACACCTTCGAGCCCCACTGGCTCTACCAGCCGGCGGAGGAGCACTGGGCGCCGTTCCGGCCCGCGGGACCCAGGCCCGCCGAGACGATGCAGGCCGCCCGCACGCGCTCTGCCACGAGCCCGGAGGCACGAGAGTGGGTGCGCTCGGCGTACGAGGGCGAAATCCACCAGAACGACGCCGCCTTCGGCGCGCTCGTGGATGGGCTGCAGCGACGGCAACTGCTCGACGCGAGCCTCGTCGTCTTCACGGCCGACCACGGCGACGAGATCCGGGATCATGGCGGCGTGGGCCACGCCACCACGCTCTATCAGGAGCTGCTCCGGATCCCGCTCGCGGTGCGCCTGCCGGGCGCGCTGCGCGCAGGCACTCGGGATCGCGAGGTGGTTCAACAGATCGACGTCCTGCCGACCCTGCTCCGGCTCGCGGGCCTGCCCCCGGTACCCCGGGTCGAGGGCCGCGATCTGTCGAGCCGCTTCCTGCGGGGAACGCCGGACGCGAGCCCGCCCGAGATCTTCGGCGAGCTGCGCCTGCTGATCCCCGACAAGGCGGCCGCCCGTCTCGGCCCGCTCAAGCTGATCGAGAACGACGATCTCGATCACCACTCGAGCGTGTCGGGATGGTCCGCGAGGGCGCCGCGGGCGACGACGCGCTTCGAGCTCTTCGACCTCGCGGCCGACCCGGGCGAGACGCGCAACCTCGCCGCGGCCCGGCCGATCACGGCGCGCTACCTGGCGAGCCGCATCCAGGCCCTGCGCCATCGGCAGGTGCAGCGGAGGGGCACCGACCCGGCCGACGAGCGCGAACTCGCACCCGAAGAGCGCGAAGAGCTGCGTGCCCTCGGCTACCTCCAGTAGCGGCGCCGCTACACCGCGATCGGCGCCCGCGAAAAGTCGAGCCGGCCGTCGAGGTAGCCGCGCGCAAGACGCGTCACGAAGTGATGCACGGCGTCTTCGCGTGGTGTCAGCGTGCCGGGGATGTAGCCGCGCGACTCGATGCCGCGCTGCACGCTCTCGACCGCGCGCCAGTCCTGCCAGTTGGTCTGGTCCCAGAACTCCTCGGCATACTTCGGGCTGAAGCCGGGCTTATCGAAG
>CAYTWT010000078.1:0-2350 GCA_964442185.1 uncultured Acidobacteriota bacterium | reverse complement strand
TGGGACGAACGTTACTTCGTCGCGAAGCGCGCCCAGGGCTCGTTGATCGAGGACGTGGACGGAAACCGCTTCATCGACTTCGGGGCCGGCTGGGGCACCAACAACGTCGGCAACTGCCATCCCGAGATCGTCGAGGTCGTGAATGCGACCATGAGTCAGCATGGCGTCGCATGCTGGACCAGCTCGGGACAGACGGCCGAACGGATCGCGGCGGCCGAGAAGCTGCTTTCGGTTTGCCCGAAGCGCACCGACCGCGTGGTGTTCCTGACCACCGGCACCGAGGCCGACGAGGCCGCGCTCCGGATCATGCGCCGCGCCTCGGGCCGGCCGATCGTGCTGTCGTTTTACGGCCAGTACTTCGGCCTGTCGTACAGCGGCCAGGCCGCGGGCACACTGACGGCCGAGATGCGCTCGGACGTGATGCCACTAGTCACGGGCTACGTCTACGCGCCGTACCCGAACCCGTATCGCTCGGCGCTCGTCTCGCGCAGCGGCGGGGGAGCGGGCGCCGCGACGCTGGAGTACATCGAGGACGTGCTGCTCACCCACGAGGTGCCTGCGAACCAGGTCGCCGGCGTGATCGTCGAGCCGGTGATCGGGGAAGGCGGCATCATCATCCCGCCCGACGATTTCCTGCCAGGCTTGCGCGCGATGTGCGACAAGTACGGCTGGTATCTGTGCATCGACGAAGTGCTCTCGGGCTTCGGGCGGTGCGGCAAGATGTGGGCCTACGAGAACTGGGACGTGGAGCCGGACCTGATCGTGGTGGGCAAGGGCATCTCGGGCGGTTCGATGCCGCTGGCCGCCGTCGTCGCGCGCGGCGACATCACCGAAAAGGCCGACGCCTACGTGGCGAGCACGTACTCGGGCCATCCCGCCGCGTGCGCCGCCGCCATCAAGACGATCGAGATCCTTTACCGCGACCGGCTCTTCGACAACGCGAACGAACTGGGGGCGCTTGCGGTTCGTCGCCTGAACGCGCTCAAGGACAGCTGCCCGGCGCTCGGCGACGTGCGCGGCATCGGCTTGTGGGTCGCGGCCGAGTTCGTGAAGGACCGCAAGACGCGGGAGAAGGACCTCGCCTTCGCGAGCCGTGTCAACCGCGAGTGCTTGAAGAACGGTCTCTACCTGATTCAGGACGCGACACCCTACATTCGCATCCAACCCCCCCTCAACATCGAGCGCCCGCTCTTCGAACAGGGCCTCGACATCCTCGCGGACGCGATCCGCGCGGCCTCTGGAGACTAGCCATGCGTCAGAACCTCAGCACCCCCGCCCCCCTCGACCGCGCCGACCTGGAGAAGGTCTTCCTTCCGCTCGGCCCGGGCCGCCTGCTGCCGCAGGAGGCCTACACGTCGCCGGAAGTGCTGGAGTGGGAAAAGCTCCATTTCTTCGAAGGCGCGTGGGTCTGTGCCGGCAGGTCAGACAAGCTCGCGAATCCCGGGGACCAGACGGCCGTGCGCGTCGGTCGCGACAGCATCCTCCTGATCCGCGGCGAGGACCACAAGGCCCGCGGCTTCTACAACGTCTGCCGGCACCGCGCGCATCAGCTGATCCAGGCGGGCGAGTGCCGAAACAGCAAGTTGCTGCGCTGCCCCTACCACGGCTGGACCTACCAGCTCGACGGCACCTTACGCCCCGAGGTCAAGAGCCACCACGTAGCGGGCTTCGATCCCGCCGGCGAGGGCCTCGTCCCGGCGCGCGTCGAGGAATGGCACGGCTTCGTCTTCGTCAACGCCTCGGGCGACGCGCCCGCCTTCTCGGAGTGGGTGGGCGAGCTCGAGACGATCGTGGCCCCCTACGAGCCTGAGCGGCTGAAGCTCGCCGCCACCCACGAGTACGAGATCGCGTCGAACTGGAAGCTGATCTGCGAGAACTATCACGAGTGCTACCATTGCCCGCAGATCCACCCGCAACTGTGCCGCGTGAGCCCTCCCGACAGCGGCGACAACCACGACAAGTCGGGCGCGTTCGTGGGCGGCAGCATGGACATGGTGCCGAGCGCGGTGACGATGTCCTTTGACGGCCACAGCGACGGCGTGATGTTCCGCGGCCTCTCGCCCCTGTTGCTGCGGGAGGTCCACTATTACCACCTGTTCTCGAACATGCTGATCTCGCTGCACCCCGACTACGTGATGACACACCGCATGGAGCCGATCAGCACGAATCGCACGAAGGTGGAGTGCCAGTGGCTCTTCGCGCCGGAGGCCTTCGATAAGCCCGGCTTCAGCCCGAAGTATGCCGAGGAGTTCTGGGACCAGACCAACTGGCAGGACTGGCGCGCGGTCGAGAGCGTGCAGCGCGGCATCGAGTCGCGCGGCTACATCCCCGGCACGCTGACACCACGCGA
>CAYTWT010000077.1:0-5770 GCA_964442185.1 uncultured Acidobacteriota bacterium | reverse complement strand
TTGAGCGGATCGGGGATAAGTGGTTGGTGATTCATCATCATGGGAGTGCGGTGATGAGCTGAGGCGGTTCGCTCTCTGTGCTCGCGCAACGCGCGGCCTCAGAAGGCCCTCGTTGGACGCGCGCAGTTGAGAGCAGAACCGCCTCAACCCATTGTTTAAGAGTGGGGGGAAAGAAAGAACCGCTCGACGGGCGCAGTGGGGGAACCAATCAGCCCGTGACCCTGGGAGAGTAGGGGAGTGGGAAACCGGTACTTGGTAGACGCGCACACTTAAAGGCCACCTAGCATGCCGAACCCATGACCGACAGCCTTGAACCTCCCCACGCGCCGCGCCGTGTTCGACCATGCTGGCTTCGCAGTCGCGACCGCCGTGCTGGGCGCGCTGGCGCTGTATGCGCCGGTCGCCGCAGAGGCGCCGATCGGTTGGATCGGCATGCTGCTCGTGCTTGGCGCCATCGTCGAAGTCCTGCATGGCTTCCGGCGCAGTTCGCTGGCTGCGAGCCGCTCGGCCTGGACCAGCGGCGCGATCACGTTGCTGATGGGCGTCGTCCTGCTGAATGCCCCGTTGCTGGCGAGCCATGCCATCCGCTGGATCTTCGCCGCCGGCTTCGCCATCGACGGGTTGCGCTACCTGCGCCAGTTTGCGCGTGCCAGGCAGGAGCGCGCACGCGCTTCCTTCGACCTGCTGGCCGGCATGGCCAATCTCGCGGTGGGCGCTGCGCTGGTGCTGCTGCACGGTCCGCTTCTCGAGTGGGTCGTGGCGATAGCCGTGGGCCTGCGGCTGCTCGGCGTTGCGTGGACGATCCTGCTGGAACCGGTCTACGAGACCTCCCAGGCTCATATCACGCTCATCGACACGCTCGGGCTGCCGCGTAGTCTGCGGCTCGATGCGATTGGCGCGCGGCTCGAGCAGGACGAAGCGGCTCGCGCCCGGTTTGACCGCGCCACGATTATTACCTTCGTCGTCACGCTGTTTGCCATCCATCTCGGACGAATGGGGTTCGACCGCTCGAGCCTGTTCGGGCTGCTCTCACCGATTGCGGCAACGCTTGGCGACATGGCAATGGCTGTCCTCATCGCATTCCTGCTCGTCATTCCCAGTCGGCTGCTGCTGCTCAAGTTGACCCGCCCGCTGGAGCACCGCGTGTGGATGCGCGTGCTGGCCGAGCCGGCGCCGGCCAGTCGGTCATGTCCCCTAAGGCTTGGCGAGCGATGGGTCACGGGACGCATGCTTTTCGCGCTGCGCCTGCGTCAGGCGCGCTACTCGATCAGGGTCGCGCTGCGCCACGCGCTGCACATGGGCTTGCCGCTGGCCACCATCCTGGCCGCGACCATTCCGGTCGCCGGCATGAGCTGGTATTTCGACACCGAGAACTGGACTGCCGGCATCTGGGACTCGGTGGCGGCGCAGCGTACCGACACCTGGCGCGAGGCGATGAGCAATGCGGTCAGCGCGCAGGCGCTTGCCGCAGGCCGCGCCGCGGACTTTGCGATCCAGCCGCCTGGCGTGAAGAGCGGCGAGGATTTCTCGTTCATCGTCATCGGCGATCCCGGCGAGGGCGACGCATCGCAATACGTGCTTCACGACCGCCTGGTCAGCGTCGCCGGCCAGGTGGATGTTCGCCTCGTCCTCGTGTCCTCCGACGTGGTGTACCCCACCGGCGCGATGCGCGACTACGAAAAGAATTTCTGGTCGCCGTTCAAGGGCATCGACAAACCGGTGTACGCCATTCCCGGCAACCACGACTGGTACGACTCGCTGGATGCCTTTGCGGCGACCTTCTTCGCGCCTGATGCGGCACGCGCCGCAATTCACGCGCGCATCGAGGCCGACCACAACCTTTCTACCACCAGCACGGCCGACGTGAAAGGCATCATCGCCCAGGCCACTGCACTGCGCGGCCATTACGGCGTGCCGACTGGGTTCCAGCAGGGCCCGTTCTTCCAGATCCAGACCGACCGGTTCGCGCTCATCGCGATCGACACCGGCGTGCGGCGCCGGGTGGACCCCTCGCAACTCGCCTGGTTGAAGCGCAGTCTTGGCGCCGCGCGCGGCAAGTTCATCATGGCGGTGCTGGGTCATCCGCTGTATGCAATGGGCGAGTACGTCGCCACCGAGAAGCCCAATTTCGCGCAGATTCATCAAATGCTGCGCGAAGCAGGCGCGACCATCGTGATGGGTGGCGACACCCATGACCTCGAGTACTACGCGGAGCCCGTCGCCGGGTCAGCGGAGCCCTGGGTGCAGCATCACTTCGTGAACGGGGGCGGCGGCGCGTATCTCAGCATCGGCACCGTGTTCGCCAGCCCCGAGCGCATGCCGACCCGGGACTGGGCCTTCTATCCGGCGCGCGCCCCGTTGATTGCCAAGATCGATGCGCAGACGCCGCAGCTCATGGCGCCGTTCTGGTGGTGGACCAAGCGCACCGACGGCTGGCCGTTCAACGCCGAGTTCCTCTCGGCGGCCTTCGACTACAACGCCGCACCTTTTTATCAGAGCTTCGTCGAAGTGCGCGTCGAGCCGTCCTCCGGGCACGTGCGGGTCTGGCCGCACGGTGTGCGCGGCCGGCTGCGCTGGTCGGAGATCGAGACGTCACCTGGGCTGCGGCCGGCCGGCGCCAGCCCCGACGACTTCATCGAGTGGTCTGTGCCGCTGGCCAACCCGCTGGTGCCATCATGAATCCCGCACACGCGGCAAGCACGAGCCCGAGTACGAGCTGCTGGACACCGGGGTGTTCCACGAGAACCGAGCGCCGGTCGGATGCCCAGCGCAGGAATAAGGTGCCAGGAACCGTTTTCTCGTGTGAAGGCGTGAAGCGTTAGGTTTTTGGGGCTGAGGCAGTGGGGGCTTCTTCGACGCGGATGATGTTGGCCCACTTGGCGACAAGGGGGTCTCGTTCTTTCACCTTCATCCCGGCACCCTTCGACTTCGCCAATATCTAGGCTTACGATGCCCATGTGCGACGGCCACAATCCACACTTTGGTCCCTTGTGAGAAATATACAAGAACGTAGGGGAAGCGCCGGACCAGGATTCTTCGGTGATGTGGCCCATACTGGGGCCATCGTTCTGGCGAGTCTGCAATGAGTCTGAGCGCCCGATCTATTTCCTGTTCAAAGCCTTGTCCAAGATGTTCTCCGCACCGTGTATACCAATCGAGCGCCTTGATATATTCCTCAGACGCCTTCGGGTGAAAAACAATGTTACCGCTTTCCACGGATTCGCTCAGCGGCCAGCTTCTTTACCTTAGACCAGGAAACAGGTTTGACCTCCCCTTGTTCTATCTCATGCGTTCTGCGTGCGATCTCGTCAGCCCAAGCAGCCTCTGCACCAGGGTCAGTTTCTCCTTCGATCACGGCCAATAATCCTTCTATGACCCGAAACTTTTCCTTCTCGGGAAGTTCCAATGCCGCGTCCAGGATTTTCTTGGTAGCTTGTTTCATGAGGCCTCACCACCGTGCGGGCTAAAAATTCTAAGCCTCGGCTACTGCAAAAGCAAGCCACGGACATGCGTAAAAAAGACTTGGAAGCAGGAATACGGTGCCAGGAGGCGTTTTCGTCATAGCGGGATAGACTATAGGAGTTGCAGTCTATTCCGGCCGGTCGACAGGACGAAAGATTGAACAAGTATTGGATGTTCAAGTAGACTTGCCTTCTGCCGGTCTATTCAGGCGACCGTGCTCTGCTGCACGGCAGCACGCAGCAGACTTAATAGTTAGATTGCGAAAGCTGATATGGCCGCACGCACGCAGAAACCCTCCTCTCCGTTCATCGGCCGATGGCGCATCGTCGAGATGGAGCAGTGGGACCGTGAGTTCATTGATCTCGAAGGTCCAGGGCATATCACGTTTGCGAAGGGTAGTAACGGGTCGTTTCAGTTTGGCGCCGTACAAGGCGAACTCGACTGCCGCGTGGAGGAGTTGACCGATGGCCTGCGAGTCCAATTCTCGTGGATGGGACACGATGAAATGGATGCAGTATCTGGCCGGGGGTGGGCAGTCGTGAGAAACAACGAGCTACATGGGCGTCTCTATTTTCATCTTGGCGACGATTCATCGTTTCGGGCGGTTTCCACGTCGCGATCTAATCACACCGCCGAAACTGACGCGCCGCAAGCGGCGCGTCGTTCACTGTGAACGGCGCGCGATGGAACCGCGAAGGGTGACTTGGTGCCGCCAAAAATAAGAGAGCTTGTTGGCGACCTTGAACGAGCGGGCTTCGTCGACCGAAGTGGTAAGGGCAACCACCGAAACTTTGTCCACCCGAAGGTTGCCAAACCCATCACAATATCCGGTGCGCTTGGCGATGACGCGAAGCAGTATTAGGTTCGTGCCGTGAAGCGTGCCGTTGAGGAGTCGAAGTCATGAAAGATACTGCGCGATACGCAAAGATTGTTGAGTGGTCGGAGGAAGACCAGTGCTTTGTCGGCAGTTGTCCGGGTCTGATTTACGGCGGGTGCCACGGCACGGACGAAAAGGCTGTCTTTGAGCAGCTTTGCCAAGCCGTAGAGGAATCCATTGCGCTCTACCGGCAGGATGGAAAGGCTCTTCCCCCACCAACGTCGGGCCGCGACTTCGCGAACAAGATGCAGAACGTCGCATAACCGCGCAGCGCACCCGACGCGCGCAAGAGTGGCACGAGCACATGACTGGAACGTTAGGTTTATGGTGCTGAGGCGGTGGGGATTTCTTCGATGCGGATGGTGTTGGCCCATTCGGCGGCGGTGGCACGGTTGCGTCAGCGATAGACTCCTCTGCGGTGCCCAATTTTGATGATCTCGATCAGTCTATGGTTATCGTCTACGGTATAGACGACGCGATAATCGCCTTGTCGGATGCGATATGAGTCCTGCCCTGCCAGTTTCTCGCTACCGGAAGGTCGTGGGATAGCCGCAAGTTCCTTGATCCGTTGGGTGATTCGCTGGAGGTCTACTTTGGGGATTTTCCGTAGATCACGCTCTGCGGATTTCTTGAGGAGGAGGCTATAAGAGCCCGTCACGTTTCAAGTCCTCGATCACTTTCTCAAACGGACGGGATGGCTCTTTGCGTCGTGTGACAACAGCGGCTAGATCTATCTCGTCTTCCCGCATCGCTTCCAGCACCGCGGCATTGATGAGGTCTGAGACGGTTTGATCCGTCGAAGCTGCTTTAGCCTTCAGGGCTCGGTACACCTTTCGTTTCAAGTAGACCGTCGTCCTTGCATCTGTTGCCATGGCCGTCTCCACCCTTCTGAAGAGGGTACTGTTTCTTGTGTCGGCATTGTAGCATGGTCAAGGAATGTCGGCCAGCTTGCTTTGGCTTGGGTGATGGCGTTGGGCTTTAGGTTTTTGGCGCTGCGGCTGTGGGGATTTCTTCGACGCGGATGGTGTTGGCCCATTCGGCGACGAGGGGGTCTCGTGCTTCCATCGTCATCCCGGCATACTTCGTAACAACTCAGGTGTTTAGGCTGAAGGCTGAAGTTGGTTTCTACAACCTTGGGTTCAAGCAGAGATGAATCCTTGTTGCGCAAGAAGCCTAAGCCCTAAAAGCCTTCAGCCTATCTACCTGAGCAGTTACCATACTTCATGAACATCTGCGGGCCCTTGCGGCGACGCCAGGTGAGATAGCTCAAGAAAGTGCTCTTTGACCCCGTGGGTGAATGATCGTTGACAGCCTGTAATCGTTCGATTACAATCCTTCTATGCTCTCGATCAAGCCCCTGCCAGAGTTTACCGAATGGCTGGACGGTTTGGCCGATGCGTCGGTGCGCGGGGTGGTCGCGGCGCGCATCAA
>CAYTWT010000076.1:0-2464 GCA_964442185.1 uncultured Acidobacteriota bacterium | reverse complement strand
TGTTAGCGGCGGTCAGGAAACGCGGGAATCTGACGTACGGTCGCGGCGTGAGCGCAGGGCCGTGTCTTTCTCGACGACGAGCGGCCTGATCTTGGCTGCGAGGTAGTGGACGTAGGCGGGGTCGGGCTGCGTCTGGAGGACCTCGTCGATCGTCCCCTGGAAGAAGCGCAGGGTGCGGATGGCTGGCAGGCGAGGCTGGCTGGGTGAGCGGACCTCGCGGCGGGCGATCGCCAGGACGAAGGCGGCGTAGACGACGCGCAGAGGCACGTGCTGCTCGTGGAGCAGGCGTGCGAAGCGTCGATCTTGGCGGCTGGACCGCAGTGGGGTGCCCGGCAGGCGCACGTAGTTCGTGACGACGGCGTCGACGTAGACCTGCCGGGCGCGGGTGGTCACGGCTTCTTCTTGCGGCGCGCGGCGGCTTCCTTTCGGCTCTCGTGCACGCGGTAGCTGTCGCCCTCGATCAGCGTGACGTCGGCGTGATGGGTGAGCTTGTCGAGGAGCGTGGCGATCGAGGTGGCGTTTGGGAAGACGGTGTTCCACGCGCCGAAGGCGAGGTTGGTGGTGATCAGGATGGAGCGGCTGGGCAGATCGCGTGCGCCGGGCCGCTCGTAGCGGCGGTCGACGACCTTGTAGAGCAGGTCGGCGGCATGCGAGTCGTAGGCGAGGTAGCCGACCTCGTCGATCGTGAGCAGGTGTGGTCTCGTGTAGCGGCCGATCCGGCGGCGCAGGGTCTCCGGACCGCACGAGCGCAGGTCCTCGATCAGCTCGGCGGCGGTCGTGGACAGGACCGAGAAGCCGGCGAGGACGGCCTGGTGGGCGATGTTCCTGGCGATCATGGTCTTGCCCAGGCCGTTGGTGCCGATCAGGGCGAGGTTTCTGCCCTCGCGGATGAATTCGAGTCCGAGCGCACGCTCGAGGAGGTCGCGCTCGATCTTCTTCGGCCAGTTCCAGTCGAAGTCGGCGATGGGCTTGAAGCGCCCGATGCGTGCCCGCTGCAGGCGGCTGTGGAGACTGCGTCTGGTCCTCTCGACCTGCTCGAGCCGCGCGATTTCCTCCAGGATCTGCGCCGGCGACCAGCGGCCCTTGGTGGCGCGGGCGAGGAAGTCGTCGAGGCCATTTGCGATCGCGGCGAGGCCGACCCTGCTCAGCCGCGCCGTGAGGTCAGTTACGTTCGTCATTGTCGTCGTCGCGGCGAGCGAGCTCATCGTAGGTCTCCGAGAGATGGGGTTTGACGTAGAGGTCGCGCAGGTCGGGACGCCGGGACAGCTCGACCGGCAGAGGCATTCTTCGCTGGGCCGTGCGACGCCGCCGGGCGAGCAGGAAGGCGACCGAGCTCAGCCGCGGAGTCTGCCGCGCGAGCGATTCATTCACGGCGGCTGAAAGCTCGGCCGCTCCGTAGTCGTCGAGCAGCAGCAGCAGGCGCTCGCTGGTGGCGGCGACGGACTCTCCGCGCTGGAAGCACGCCTCGAGAAACGCCTCGGTAGCGGGGACGGCATCATTGAGCCGGGCACGCGGCACCGAGCCGCGTGCCCGCCGCTTCTCCTCGAGCAGCGCCTCGACGTGCGCGGGATCCTCGATCCTCTGGTGGCGGTCGTAGCTGCGGCGGTGCCGGGCGATCTCGCTCGCGGCGTCGAGGATGCGCACCGCGGTCTCGGAGGCGCAAAGCGTGAGCGCGCGGCCGACCGCGGCGGGAGGAATCGAGTAGTCGTTGAGGTCGAAGCGGACGTAGATGGTCTTCGCCGAGCGGACGGGGACGACCAGCTCCGTCTCGAAGGGGTGGGCGGGCAGGCTCAGCAGCTGCGGCCGCTCCTCCTCGAAGGCCTCGGCGACCGTCTTGCGATCGTCCGCGGGCCAGCGCCGGGCGCCCGCGACCTCGTCGCGCCACGTGAGCGCCTGGCGGTTGAGGTCCTCGACGCTCGAAAACGAGCGCGCGGCGAAGAAAGAATCGCGCACGTAGCGCACGGTCCGCTCGACGGCTCCCTTCTCGCTGCCTCGCCCGGGCCGGGCCGCACGGGGCGCGAAGTGGTAATGCGAGGCAAGCTCGAGCAGGCGGGGGTTGAAGCGCACTGCCTCGCCATAGCGGTCGAGCACAGCCGAGCGCAGGTTGTCGTACAGGCAGTACCGGCTCGTCCCCTGGAGGTCCGCGAAGGCGTGGACGTGGCCGCGCATGAAGTTCTCCAGCGACTGGTCCAGAAAGAAGCGCAGGAAAAACCACCGCGAGAAAGTCAGCGTCAGCACGAAGGCCGACAGCGCGCGGCGCGCCGCCCCGACCGTGACGTGGCCGAAGCTGGCCCAGTCGACTTGCGATTCTTCCCCGGCGAAGGTGCGCCTGCGCAGGAACGCCTCGTGCCGGTTCGGCCGCAGCGCGCGCACTTTCTCGCGCACCTGCCGCACGCTCAGCGGACAGCCTCGCTCGCGCAGCATCTGCCACAGCCGCGTCGCCGTCAGCCTCGGATACCGCTCG
>CAYTWT010000075.1:0-3845 GCA_964442185.1 uncultured Acidobacteriota bacterium | reverse complement strand
GCACAGAGCCAGAATCGGCCGGCTACGCAACATGGATGCGCCATTGTAGCGCCCTCGACGCGCTCGGAACGGCCAACAGCTCTTCAGCCAGCCACCAGGCGGAGCGCAGTGTGGGCGGCGATCCGCTCGAAGACCTTGTCCTCGGAGAGAAGCACCGCGCTCGCATCGAGCGCGCACTGGGCGACGTGCGCATCGGGAGTGGAAACAGACACTCCCTTCGCCTGCAGCCGCGCCCGGAGCGCGCCCACGCGGAACCAGTGATCGAGATCGGCCGGACAGGGCGTCAGATCCCGAAGCAGGCTCTCGAGCTCGCTCTGGTCGCCGGCGCTGAGCTTCCCGCTCAAGAGCTCCGCCGCCACGATGGGCGGGAGCCGCACGCTGCCCGCGCTCAGAGCCTCGTCGATGAGCTCCGACCCGCCGCCCGCGAAATAGGCGATCCAGCTCGACGTGTCAACGACGAGCGCGCTCACGCGAGGCCTCGAGGTCGATGTCGAGCCGCAGCCTGCCCTTGAGACGGGCTGCCTTGGCGACCGCCGCGGAGCGCTTCACGAGCTCGAGCCCGGCGACCAGCGTCTGCGTGATGCCCCTGCCGGTGACCCGCTGGGCTTCGTTGAGCAGGCCCAGCGGTATGTTGGCCGTGATCCGGCGCGTCACATTCATACCAGCATACTAATGAACGTATGAACGTAGGTCAATATCCTCGCCGCTTCGACCTCGCCCGCCCACCCGATGCGCGAGGACGGGCGCGCAGCCAGCCCTCAGCTCGCCGCCGTGCAGGCCGCGCCCCTTAATGAAGTGCCGCGATCGCGCGCCAGCTCCCAGCCGTCCCCGATCTGGCGCGCGTTGGCGGCCACCGCTCAAAGCCAGCGCGAGGCGGCGGGACAGGCACAAGCGACGCCGCATCCTGCTCGGCCTGCCGGAGCGAGTACCGGGCCCCGCGGCCGAGCGGGCCGGCCCGTCAAGCCTAGGTGACGACTCCGCCACGTCGGCGTGCGACTAACCGATTCACGTAGGCCAGGCCATATGAGGCCATCTTCTCCAGAGCATCCTCTACCGGCGGTCGTACCTTTCGAAGAAGCTGGTCGTTGGTTTCAAATGGCCCAGGCCTTACCTCCCACCAAACATCCGTGGGTGGCGGGGCCCAGAGTTTTCCCAAGCGAAACCTCAGTTCTTCAGCGTTGTCGTTTGCCTCTGAGGGCTCGTCGGGCGGAATCGAGCCCGGATAGCGACCCTTCTTGCTCCACGCCAGTTCAAGCGTAAAGGAGTCCCAAATCCGATGGAACTGCAGCGTGAAAAGAAACGCGAGACCACTGTCGCTGTCCCAACGATATTGCCTCGATGCTCCGGACCCACGATCGGGCTTCTCCCGCCTGAACTGCGGCAGGCGCTCAGCCACTCCCGCGTCAAACTCCTTCACGATCACCTGTCCTAGTTCCCGCCGCATGCCTTCCCTCAGATAGGCCCGAAGAAGGAGACGAGCCACTTCCAGAGGGCTTCGACGCCGTAAACCTGCTCGACTTGGTAGAAGGTCGGTCCCAGACGCTCTTTCAGCAGGTTGATCTGAGCCATTGTCGGCTCTTTTACGGCGAACAGAACGGTTCTCGTTCCGCTCGCAAGTCCGGCCTCCATCTGCCCGACCAAGCGATCGAGCGCCTCTCCTCGTTTCCAGGGCAGGCCGTACTTGGTTTCCAGATACGCGATCCGGTCGCCCAGCTTGACAAAGAAATCAAGCCGTCGTCCGTTGATCCATTGTTCCGGCTCGATCTGGAACGTCGGCCTGAAGCGCTGATACTGCAGCAAGACGTTCCGTGTGACGAGGTTGCCCCATGCACCAAGCCTTGGCCACAGCTGTCCAAGGACAGGCCCACCTCTGGCGAACGCTCCTTGAATCTGCGCACCGAAGTTTGCCAGCGCCACCGCGACCGAACTCGCCACGGCCGTGATGGTTGCAGGGAGGCTCTCCTCTCCGCTGGGATCGACCTTGCTCAGCGGACCGCTCGCGGCGTAGAGATACCTGTGGAGCGTAGCAGGTTCGAACGGGTTACCCTCCCACGGATCCATCCCCAGGAATCGCCCCGCCCGCGGATCCATCCATCTGGCTCTGTGGTACTGGAAGCCCGAGTTCGGGTCGAGGGGTTCGCCGGCAAACGAGTAGGGCTGCGGGTCGGATCCTGTGTGGCTGAGGAGTTCGCCGAAGGCGGTGTACTCGTAGCTGTCCGTGATGGCGCCCGTCTCGTCCGTCAGCTTCCGGATCGAGCCGATGCCGTCCGCGTGGTAGAAGCGCGTGCCGGTGGCCCGCATGACCGACAGCAGGTCGTCGCCGCCGCGGACGTAGAGGGCGGTGACGCCTGTGCCCGGCGCGTCCAGCTCGGCCACGACGTGGCTGAGGCCACCTGAGGTGTCCACGAGGTAGTTGGTGATCTGGGTCGGCTGGCCGGCCAGCGTGGTCCGCGTCTGGACGCGGTTCCCGTCGGCGTCGTACAGCGTCTCGATGACGCTGCCGTCCACCTTGCTTACTCGGACGAGGCGGTTCTCCGCGTCAAAGGTGTAGGTGGCCTCGCCTGACTTGCTGGTGAGGTTGCCGTTGGCGTCGTAGCTGTAGCTCGCGCCGTCGCTCAGCAAGCGGTCGCGGACGTCGTAGCTGTAGCTGAGCGTGCCTGGAGCGGTCGGGGTGCCAGGGCTGCCGCTGCCGCTCGTGGTCTGGTTCTCGCGGTTGCCGACGTCGTCGTAGCTGAAGGTCTTCTGGTAGCTCAGCAGACCCGCGACGGTCTCGCTCGTCAGGCGGTAGAGGTTGTCGTAGCCGTAGGTGCGAGCCGTGCCATCGGCCTCGTCGATCCGCTCGCGGTTGCCGGAGGGGCCGAGCGTGAACGTATAGCCCTGGACGATGCCACCAGGGCCGGCTGTGGTGAGAGCCCGGAGGCGGTTGAGGTTGTCGTAGCCGTAGGTCGTGGTGGTGGCGTTCGGGTAGGCCAGGGACTGCCGATTGCCGTTGGGATCCCAGCCGAAGTCGTAGACCCGGGCGTTCGGATCGGTGACGGTGTCCAGGCGCGACGCGTCGTCGTAGCTGTAGCGGGTCGTGAAGGCCGCCGCTGCGACACGCGCCGTCAGGCTGGTGCGGCTGCCGTTCCCGTCGTGGCCGTACTCCAGGCGGTTCCCGCCGGGGTAGGTCAGCGTCTGGAGGCGATCGCGAAGGTCGTAGCCGTAGCTGGTCGTGCCCCGGGCGTCAGTGACCGTCTGCCGCCGGCCCGTGGCCGTGTACGTGTAGCCGACATTCGCGCCGCCGGGCAGGTGCTTGGTCTCGAGACGGTTGGTCGCATCGTAGTCGAGGGTAGTGGCGCGGCCCATGAAGTCGGTCGACGTCTTCAGGTTGCCCGCGGCGTCGTAGGTCTTGGTTTCGACGTCGCCGTCGGGCAACGTCCGCTTCGTCTCTCGGCCGAGCGTGTCGTACTCGAAGCGCGTGTCGTGGCCGTTCGCGTCGCGCTGGAGAGTGCGGTTGCCCAGCTCGTCGTACCCGTAGACCGTCTCCTTCAGGTCCGCGTCGATGACTTTGGTGAGCCGCCCGAGCTTGTCGTACCGGAACTGCGTGACCTTGCCCGCCTGGTCACGCTCGCTGATGCGGCGACCCAGCTCGTCATACCCCGTCTGCGTGAAGGTGGTGTCGGGGAAGACCGTGCGGAGGCGGCGGTTCAAGTCGTCATACACGCTCGTGGTGGTCTGGCCCCTCGCATCCCGGACCGTGGCCTGGTTGCCGTTGGCGTCGTAACCGAAGACGGTCTCGTTGCCGAGCGGATCGCGGACGCTGGTCCGGCGGCCGGCGGAGTCGTAGCCATAGGTCGTGGTCTTCC
>CAYTWT010000074.1:0-43438 GCA_964442185.1 uncultured Acidobacteriota bacterium | reverse complement strand
TCGGACGAGCCACACAGAGCGAATAGGATTGTTGGTGTTTACCAAACCGTTGCCGTAAAGACAGGGAAATGGCCGAAACTTTCTTTCCCTCTTATCCGAGAAAACACCACGAAACAACAGATTGACGATTTCCTAAAGGCGACAAACATTCAAGAGCCACTTCTTTATCGGCTTGGTTTCTTACACAACAACTGTTCTGGTGGTTGTGTCAGAGCAGGAAAAAAGCATTGGAAACTTCTCTATGAAAAATTACCTGAAGTCTATGCGGAGAGAGAGCGTGTCGAGAAGGAAATGCGGGAGTATTTAGGTAAGGATGTTTCATTCTTCAAAGATGAAACTCTTGAGGCGTTTCGTGGGCGCATAGAACGTGGGGAGTTGTCATCGCATTATGATACGGACGATGAAAAAGAAACGGAGTGCATCGGCATTTGTTCGAGTATCGCATGAAAATCTATAAAATCACCGAAGCGAGCGAATATCTTGGGGTGTCAATTAACACTCTCAAAACACTTACCAACAACGGAAAGATAAAGTCTTTCAAAACTACTGGTGAGCATAGGCGTTTCCGTCAGGAAGATTTAGACGCTTATATGGGAGTCGAGAAAGGGAAGCAAGAAAAGTTGACGGTGATTTATGCAAGATGTTCAACAGCCAAGCAGAAGGAAAATCTTGAACGACAAAAAGACAGATTGAGAAAACACGCCGAAACCAAAGGCTATAAGTATGCCCTGATTGACGAGATTGCCAGCGGGATAAACGAGAAGCGGAAAGGCATCCACAAGTTAATCAAGATGTGCTTTGAGGGAAAAGTAGAACGGGTGCTTATTGAATATAAAGACAGGCTTGCCCGATTTGGCTACGAATATCTGGACGCCATCTTTTCCAATCTGGAAATCACGGTTGAGATAATGGAAACCAAAGAGAAGAAATACGAAGAAGAATTGGCAGAGGATATTATGAAGATTTTGACCTGTTACTCGGCTCGGTATTACGGTGCGAGAGGCGGCAGGAAGAAGAAAAACAAGGTCGAAAATGAACCTGTCGAATCTAATGGAATTTGAAAAGGAGGACACGAAGTTCAAGTGCCGCGAGAACGCCATCGCGATCACGAAGCTCGAGGAGGCGCTGCAGTGGCTGCAGTGGCGCACCGCCGCTCGCGAAGCCCGCGGCATCGAAGGGACGCACCAGCTCTGATGTCTACAACCGTCGTGGTGGGGATCGACCCAGGGAGCCAGATCGTCGGACTCTGCGCGCTCGAGGTTGATCCTCACCACGAGGTTCTTGTCGAGCTGAACCACCAGAACGTGACGGGCGTCGACAAGACCGACCGGCTGGCCGACATCGAGGCCAAGATCCTTCGGTTCCTCCAGAAACACCGCCCTAGCCACGTTGCGGTCGAAAGAGGGTATGTCGGGCCAAACCCGCAGTCCGTGCTCGTCCTGGCCGAAGCTAGAGGGGTCGCCATCCTGGCGGCGGGCAAGACCGGCGCCAAAGTGCTGGAAGTCCAGCCGACGGCGATCCGCACCGCCATCGGCCTGTCGGCGCGCGCGTCGAAGGACGAGATCCGCATGAGGATCTGCGCGATGCTCAAGCTCGAGAAGGCGCCGACCGAGGACGAGGCCGACGCCGCGGCCATCGCGATCTGGATGGCGCATCGAGCGTTCGGCCAGGCAAAGCTCGGCCCCGAGCGCGACTGGAAATAATGGCGGGCCTGGAAGGAGGCACCGACCAGACCCGCCCGTCGACGGCCGTTGAAGCACGGCCGAGCGTCGTTAGGTGAGAACGGCGACGGCGGTCTTGAGGAGTTTCTGAGCGATCTGCCAGATAGTGCTCGCGACCGATCCGGCCACGGCCGCCTTGATGTTGGCGAGCTGAGCATCCACGCCGAGCTTGTCGGCAGAGACATCCTTGCCAGCCGCCGCCATGACGGCGATCCTGGCCGCGCGCTGGGCGCAGCGCTGGACGAGCAGCTTCTCCTCGGGCGTCCATGAGGCCCACGCATCGCCGACGGCGCCGCGCAGTTCCGTCAGCAGCTTGTCGCCGAGGAGATCGAGCTCCGCGCTCACGGCTTGCCGCCGTTCTTCTCGAGACGCAACCGCCAGGTCTTGAGCGTGTCGAGGTAGTTCTCGCGGTCTTCCTTCTTCAGCTCGGCGTCCTTCGTCAGGTACTCCTCGATCTTCGGCCCGAGGTGCTTGAACGTGGCGACGTCGGCCTTGATGTACTCGGACGAGATCCCGCAGGCCGTGAAGAGCAGGCAGGCGGGGACGATCAGCAACAGCGCGAGTTTTCTCATCTGCCACTATCCTCCTTTGCGATGGTCCATCCGGTCCCGACCGCGAGAACCGCGACCGCCAGGCATACCACCGCCTTCGGCCAGGTGATGTCGGCGCCGCTGTCCACGACCAGCTTGATGATCGCCAGCCCGCCGCCGCCGAGCACCAGCTTCCGGCCGCCCAGGTTGTAGAACAGGGGCCGGATCCACTCGAGCTTGACCGCCGATAGGATCCCGTCCATCGGACTCTTCTTCAGATCCTCCGTCTTCTCCTCATCGCCCATCGTGCCCTCCTGGTCCTTTTGTAAGCCACGCCAGCGCCGCCGAAATGGCCGCGCCGATGGCGGTGATCCATAGAGCCAGCCACCACTTCCGGCCCTCTTCGTGATCCTTCTTGTGGTTGTCCATCCTGACGTGCGAGGCGTCGGCCTTCCCTTCGACCCGAGTCATGTCCTTCGCCATCTCGACGCGATGGCTAGTGAGCTCCGTGTGGATCGCGTCCTGCTTCTCCTCCATACGGTCGAAGCCCCGCTCCATCGCCTCGCCAAGCTTCATGATGCGCGTCGTGGACATTAGCCGAGCACCTCCCCGACGATGCCGCTCTGAAGAGTCCCGTCATTTACGTTGTCGCCATAGAACGTGGCCGTCGCGACGCTGGTATATTCCAGCCACGCGAGGAAGTGCCTCCCGACGGGAGTGAGTGCTTTATAGAAAGCGCTCGTCCCGTGGATCTCTCCGGATGCGCTCACGATGTCGATGAACCCACCGATGGAAGAGCTCACAGTCGTCGAGTCCAGGCCGACCCCACTCGCCGCCTCACCTGTCCCAGATGAGTGACTGACGTGGGCAGCGACCGTCGCGCTCACCGGATCCTCGGCCACACCGATCACGAAATCCAGCTGGTTCGCCACTGAGCCGTTCGCCTGGCGGAACGCTGTCACCGCAGACGTCCATGAATCCGTAGCCTCGATGACTCGCATCGGCCTCGCGACTCGGTTGTAGTAGTTCCAGAGATACCGCTTCACGAGCGAGTCTTCCGTCTGATTGGCGACCGTGGTCGTCCTGAACGAGCCTGCGTAGCGCCGCGTGGTCGCGCCGCTCTTCACGTAGACGCCGTTCTGGAGCACGATGGCCGTCGCCCTCGTGGTGTCGTTCGTCCACGCGAGCAGCTCAAGCGTCGGTGTCCCGCCGCTGTCGAATACGAAGATGTCGTGCATCTGGCTCGTCGCGGCTGGCACGGCGATGGAGATTTCGGCGAGCGTGTACAGCTTCCAGTTGGTCCCGTCGTAGAGCGCGATCTTGTCCCCTCTGAACGGGGTCAGGAAGATCGTCCCTTTCGCGAGCTGATCGGCCGTCGTGATCGGCGTTGCTGTCGCCAGAGTGAGCCGCGCCTGAAAGATTTGGGCGATGGCTGAAGATGCGAGCTTGGGGCCAGTGACCGCTGCGTCTTCGATATTTGCAGCTTGGACAGTGCCCCCCGCCCCAGCGAAGCCGAGCGTGGTTCTCGCTGCGGCTGCCGTCAAATCGTCAAGCACCGTCTCCATGAATGCGGAGGCGGCCACACCGGATGTGGGCACGTTCGCCACTGCGGTCGGCTGGCCGAGCGAATCGAACCCGAGCACCTTGAGCGCGCGAAGGGCGGCCACGGGGATCGTTGACAGGGCAGCCGACGGCGTCTCGGTCTCGGGCAGCTTCAGCGAACGGTCGATGTCGTTCTGCTGTTGCTGGGCGACCATGACACCACGGTCGAATTCGTCCTCGTGCGTCTCGGGGAAGAAGTCGCCCTGATTGCGGATGTCGGTGCCCTGCGTCAGCGGTCGGACGCGCCGGATCGTGATCTTCTTCGTGGAGGGCAGAGCGCCCGCGACTCGCGTGACGTTGCCGCCGCTGCCATCTCCGACGCCCGAGACGGTGTAATCCGTAGTGAGGACCAGCAACGTCTCGACGCCGGTCGCGATCACCTGCTCGGTCACTTTGAGATCGGTGTTCACGAAGACGCGGAAGGTGTACGGAAAGACCGATGTGGCACCGTTGCCGACGTAATCCACCCGATTTGTCGCGGAAGGAACTGTCATGCTATCCCCCTCCTCAGTCTACTTCTTCGGCGGTCCCGTGAGAATAACCGCCGGATTCGCCGTGTCTCCATCCTGGAGCGCGGCGAAGCCATTCACGAAGCGGTTCACTTGGCCCGACGGGTAATGGAACAGGATCCCCGACGTGTCGTTGAGATCCTTCCAGAAGCCTGCGTCAATCTCGCCTTGGCTGATCTGCTTCACGAGCCCACCGAACTCAGCGAAGAACCTCGCGCCCGCGGGGCCCTCGTATCCATGGAAGCCGCGCGCCGCGGCGCCGAGCTCGCGCAGTCCGACCATGGTCCCGAGCAGATAGGACGCCTGCTCTCCGACCAGCTTTTTCGCGAGGTCGTCGTCGCCGCCCTTCTTGCCCTTGATCGCCTCGCGTACCAACAGGCCGAGCACGGCCGGAACCGTGTAGAGCAGCAGGAGATCTCCGGCCAGGCGCCCGACTTCGAACGGCGACTTGAAGTTCGTGCGAGCAATCGACTCGGCCGTCAGGTTGAAGGTCGTGTTGAAGTAGTTGTAGAAGTTCGTCCACAGCTTCAGCAGCGGCCCGCCGCGCTGGATCTGCGCGAGATCCTTGACCTGGCCGCCGCCCTGCGCATCGAGCACGGCCTGGTCGGCCAGCGCCACGACGCGCTTCTCGATCTCCTTGATCTCCTCGGCCGATCCAGCGCTTTCCGGCTTCAGCTCGGCCATGGCCTTCTCGTAGGCGCCGAGCCAAGTCGGGACGTCGGCGATCATCTGCGCCCGCGTGATCAGCCAGAAGTAGCTCTCGCCGATCCGGCTGAACTTGAAGCGCCCGCCGGTCGCCGCTTCGGAAGCGACGTCGACGTACACGCCGATCTTGCTGCCCGCCGAGATGTGGTTGCGGATCTCGTTGATCTCGCGCAGCTGGGTCTTCGCGCGGTTGGCCATGAAGCTCGAGCGCTCCTGGATCCAGCGGACGGTGTTCTCCATCCGAGCCGCGTCTCCGAGCCAGCGCATCATTCCTCGCGCGAACCATTTCGGCCCGATGCGGACGATGGACTGCGTGATGCCGAGCGGCTGGGCGAGCGCGGTCATGAAGTTCCAGCCCATGGCCGAGATCGAGGTGCCGGTGCGCAGCCAGTTGATCGCCTTCTCGAAGGAGGTCTGAGACGCGACGTCGCCGCCCGCGATGTCCTGGATGGCCGAGGTCAGCTGCCGGTACACCTGATCGCCGTAGTGATCGATCATCGCTTCCTGAAGCTTCTCGTTTCCGAGCAGCTTGTTGACGTCGATCAGGAATTCGTAGTGCGTCTGGTCGTGGATGACTTCGCTGACGTGCTCGAAGATCGAGCCGAAGTCCAGGCGGATCGGTTTCTTCACGCCCTGGACGCGGTCTTTGCGGTGACCGTGCTTCGTCGTCGAGCGGATCGTGGCGCCGCGGAGCGCGCGCTCGGCCGCTTCCTTCGCCACGTTCGCGAACGCCTTCGGGCTCTGCCGTTCGTCGTACTTCAGCGGGAAGTACCCGCCGCGGAACGTGCCGAACTTCGTCACGAGCTCCTGGGCCTCGACCTTCTCCGGCGCCAGGCCGGTCACGCGCTCGCTCAGCGCCTTCGACTCCGGCCAGTAGGTATCGATGTAGTCCCACACGCTCTGCACGAACTTCCAGTCACGCTCGTCGAGGCGGTCAAGGATGGCCTGAACCTGGTGAGGATCCCACTCGTAGCCGTCGAGCAGCTTCTGACGGTTGTCGGCGTTGCCCCAGTTCAGCGCCACCATGAGCTGGCCCATTCTGGTCAGGCTGCGCTGGATCTGCGGGATGAACTCCTTGCGGTACATCTTCGCGATGTCGGCCGCCTTGTAGACGCTGAAGATCTCGGAGAGCTTCGTGGCGGCCTCGGACTTCATCGCGGTCTCGGTGTCGCCCGCTTCGTTCATGGGCCGGACGAGCAGCTCCCACAGGACGCCGCCGTCCTCGAAGCCGTCCATCTGCCGCGCGTAGCTGGCGAACTTCCGGTGAGAGGCGAGGATCCCAGCGCCGAGCCGAGGCAGATCGAACTGCGGAAGTCTGGTCTCGATCTCCTTCTTGCGCTTTCCCTTCGAGTGCTTCTCGATGGACGTGACCGCTTCCGCCACGGCCGCGTCGACCTCGCGCTTCTTCGCGTCCTTCAGGAGCTGGTTCTTGAGCTTGGCCAGGTGCTCGATGTTCTTCACCGTGTCGCGGATCCCGACGAGCTCCTCGTAGACGGTGTCCTTGTAGTGCTGGCGATAGGCGTCGTTCAAGAGCTTCTCCGGCACCTCGACGACGTTGCCCTTCTCCTCTTGTTCCGCAACCCATTTCGCGAGCCCCTTCCGGCCCGCGATGTCGGCCTGCGAAATGCTCTTGCGGAAGTCGAAGCGGTCGAGGATCGCGTCGATCTGCTCGAGGTAGTCGGCGCCCGCCTTGCCGATGCGCTCGCGCGTGGACGACTTGCCGAAGCGCGCCATGTACTTCACGATGCTGTCGACGTCCTCGCGAGCCGCCGAGGCCGCCCGATAGAGCTCATGATTGAAGAGCTCCTGCTGCTTCGCCTTGAACGCATCGTCGATGTTCCCGCGCAACAGTGCGTCCACGGCCGCCTTGCCCGCCTTCACCTCGGCGCGCTGGTAGATCAGCGGGTTGATCGCCGAGACCTTCCTGATCGCGATGGCCTGCTCGGCCTGCGACCGCACGGCCGCGAGCGGCGGAAGCGGGCGCGCCATGCGCCGGACCAGGCCCTTGAACTTCGAGAACTCCTCGGACACGAGATACTCGAGCTCCTTCCGCAGGAGCAGCGACCGCTTCTCGTTGTGGATCGCCTTCATCGCCTCGACCGGCATCGTGCCATCGAGCAGCAGATCGCCGTGCCGCGCCCTCATGCGCTGCGTCGTGAGCTGGTTGATCAGCTTCTCGCGCGGCTGCAACTGCTCGAAGATTGCGAGCATCTCGTCGCCGGACTTGAAGCCGAAGAGATCCGCCGCCTGATCCGGCGTCAGGCCTGTCCCGAGTTTCGTCGTGATGTCCTTCGGCAGCTTGGCCATCCGTTCGCCGCCGACGAGATCGGCCGTCGCGACGAAGTTGAGCTTCTGCTCCGGCGTGGACTCCTGGAGCGTGGTGAGCGCGAAGTATTCCTTCTGCTCGTTGACCTCGGATTCGACTTCCTTGCTGACCTTCTCGCGCTCTTCCTTCCACCAGCTCTTCTGCTCGCGCTGGACTTGGCCGATGACCTTGGCCGTGAGCTCCTCTTCGGCCGCGCGCTTCGCCTCTTCGATGGCCTCGCGGTAGCCGGTCGCCTGCTTCTCGGTCATGCCCACCGCGGCCGGATCCGCGAAGAGCGGCGCCATCTGCTGCTCGATCCGAGCGGCCTCGAGCTCCTCGTTCGTGGCCAGCATCCGATCCATGACGTTGCGGACCTCGGGCGTCAGCGTGACGTTCAGCTTGCGCAGCTCTCGGTAGACCGCGATGAGCCAGGCGCGGAACTTCGCGAAGGCCGCGCGCAGTGCAGACGTCGGCGCCTTGCCTTCGGAGAGGTACGCCTCGAAGCCGCGGGCCCACTGCTCCTGCTGGGCTTCGCCGATCTCTGCCCGAGACTTCACGCCCATCCACTCGAGCACGGTCTCGAAGTCTTTCTTGATCTCGGCCGGAGCATCTGGCGCCGTCGCGAGATCCGCAAGCACCTCGAGGTAGAAGTGTCCGCTCTCGTGGAGGAACGTGGACAGATCCGCGTTCTTGAGCAGGTCGATGTTGATGCCGTTCGGGCCGATGCGGATCTGGCCGCGGGCGCCCTCTTTTCCTGGTTGGAAAAGCGGGAAGCCTTCCTCGAGCGCGGCCTTCTTGAGCTCGGCGGTGATGGGGAGGGCCTGGACCTCTTCGATCTCGCCGAGCTCAGCGGCCAGCCTTCTCGAGATGAAAGCCTGGCCCTCTTCTCTGGTCGCGAAAGGGAAGCGCTCGTTGGTCAGTTCGTCGTAAACAACGACGGGCTCTTTTCCGATATCATGCTCCATCCCGTAGTGCTGCTTCCTGGCCGGTGCCCCCGTGTCCGCGGGGCCGCGCAGGCTGATGCTCGCGGTCCCAACCCTCGCCCCGTACTTCTTCCCGAACTTGTTCAGGAAGTTGGGGATCATCTCGTCGTAGAAGCCCTTCATCCCCTCGCCGCCGACGGTGAAGTCCTTGCCTTCGAGGCGGCCTGGCTCGTTCGAGGAAACGATCTTCTCGGCCATGCCCTTGCCGAAGACCTCGGCGATGTCCTTGCCCGCTGCGGCGCCGTTGCTGAAAGTGCCGTCGGCTTTCAGGCTGCCCGTGAACTGGACGGCATCGCCTTTCAGCGCCTGGACGTGGCGGTCGCCCGCTTCGTCCGGCGCCGTCCAGGTGATGAGGTCCACGACCTGGCGCAGCGCTTCGGGATACCTCTTCACCTGCTGCGCGCCCGTCGTCCACGCCACCTTGCCGTAACCGTTCTCGGCGGCGTACCGAATCATTCGCTTGAGCGCGAACTCGTGCCACGTTTTCTTGAAAGGTGCATCGGGGACACCGCCGCCCCTCTCTTCGAGCCTCGCCTCTGCTTCCGCGTGGTCGTAGTAGCGCCGGAGCAACGGTTTGTACTTCTCTTCGATCTCCCACATGTCCTCATAGTCGGGGTTATCCCTGATCGCCGCCCGCGCGGAAACAAGAGCATCGAAGCCGAGCCTCCCCATGTCCCGAAGGGCAGCATCTACGGCGTCGCTCAGCCCCTCTTTTTGCAAAGCCTTGAGCTTCGCGTATTTATCGGAGGTGTACCCCTTCTTCCTTCCCTGCTGATGCCAGTCGCTCTGAATCTCCTCGATGAAGAGGACCTTCTTTCCATCCGCATCCACGCGGTCGTTGAAGCGGACGTGGGCGAGGATGTTGGGTTCGGAGAAGTGGCGTGATTCAAAATGTCCCTTTTCCGGCATCGTCAGTAGCAGCTCGCGGTAGTTCTGGCCACCGGAGAGGACGTATTGAGAGAACTTGGTGTCAGGGCCACCCTCACTAGCTTCCGAATCAGCTTCCGTATATCCGTATCGGAGGCCAAACGCTTCGGCCTCTTCTCTCGAACTGAAAGGCCCTTCCTCCCCTGTATGTGAACGCAACATCCAGGACCCGTCGTCTTCCTCTTCGATAATTACGTCGGGGGAGAGCGTTGCTCGCGCGATGTCATGGCCCTTTGTCACTTCCTTGATCTCAATCTGATTCGCCCGCAGGAACTCCAGCAATTCGGCCTTCGTGACCTTCTCCTTGCCCGCGAGGAATTCGTCGACGCCGGACCATTTCCGCTCCTCTTCCTTGATGTCCTTGATGATGCCGCGGACCTGCTCGACGGTGGCCGAGTTGTCCATCTTCTCTGCGATGACGCGCTGGATCTTGTGGTAGAACGTCTCGCCATGGAAGAAGATGTTTCCTCTCTTCGGGATGGCGCTCTTGATCTGCTTCTGGTCGAAGACGCGGTATTCCAGGGCGTCCATGCTCTCGCCCGAGCCCTTGTGAATGGCTCCGTCGTATCCCTTCGCCTTGAGGGCGGCGACCTCCTCGGCGTCATCGAGGTAGACGTAGGCATCGACGAACATCTCGTCGATCTCGGCCAGGTCGCGGTCGCCTTCGCGCAATTCCTCGAGCAGCTTCTCGACCGTCATGTTATTGCTGTGGCTTTCTTCCCACCAGCTCGCGCTCTCGATACGGCGCGCAAACTTCAGGGCGATACGCCTGGCCTCGTCGTTACCCAGGGCCTTTCGGAGGGTGGAAAGGTCTATGAAAGGGTCGTCGGTGTTGACCAGGATCGGGTTCTGGATCGAGAGGTAGGCGGGGATCATCCTCGACGCTTCCGCCTGGTCGTCTCTGTTGTTTGGCTGGGTGGCGTAGATACTGGCAACCGCTGGGTCGTCGGTGAACGTGATCGACGGCAGGCGGGTATGGATCGGAGCGTCGGTCACGCCGTGCTCGCCACGGTAGACGACGACGGGCCTCCTGGGCTTGAGTGGGTTCCCCTCCTGGTCCCGCTCGACGGCAACGGACTCCCCGAACCACTTCTTGAATGCCGCGGTTTCCGTTACCGGCCCTCTTCCGGCTGGCTCAGCCATCGCACCAGCCTGAAAGAAGACGCGCTCGCGATCCGGCGCCAGACCTTCCTCGGAAACCCAGCTCGGCAGGATCCCGACCTTCTGGTCAGCGTAGACCGTCTTCTTCTGCTCGGCGCGATTCTGCTCCCCATATGGGCCGTAGTTCACCCAGCTGTTCTGACCGCGCGTCTCGGTGGTCATGGCGCGCGCAGCGAGCGGTGAGTACATCCTCATGTGCGACTGCCAGGCGTTCTCCTCGCCGTGTGGTCCGAAGCCGAAGCCCTCCTTCGCGTGGCCGAAGATGTCGTGAACCACGCGGAAGATGTCGTTGGCCAGCATCCGATGATCACCGACGAACTCATCCGTGGGCTCGAGCAGCGGATTGTCGCGGATCTCGCTCAGCGTCCCGTGGCCGCTCGAGGTCGGGAAGAACCAGATGTGGCCGCGGCGCACGTCGTCGTGGACCTGGCGCGGGCCCTCTGGATACGGATCGTCCATGCCCGCCTTGATCACGTCGATCTTGATCCCGAGCTTCTTCACGAACTGGTACTGCGCGAGCGTCTCGTTGATCATCGCGCGATAGGCCACGGCGACCTGCGGATCGCGCGGATCGTGCTTCATGTCGTCGAAGGCCTTGGCGATGATGCGGGCGCCGCGCGCCGGATCCGCCTTGACGTAGACCGACGGCTCGCGGTACGGAACGCCGGAGAATGCCGAGTAGAGGTCGGCGGCTTGTCTGATGGCGAGGATCGGACCAGGCTGGGATGCGGGGAGACCGGCTACAGGTTCTGCGCGCGCTCGTACCGCTCGCGCAATCTCTTCCGGCCGAGCATCTCTTCCGCGCGCTCTTCGGGGCTTAGCGATTCCAAGGACGGCGGCGGCGGAAGCGGCTCGCTCAGCGGTCTCCCGCTCTTCGCGGAGGCGCTGCTCGATGAGTTGGTCGAGTCGGCGGGCGTTGCGGAGGAGGGCTCGGGAAGCCTCGCCGCGCGGTTCCTGGATTCGCTCTCCCGCAGCTGCTGGACCTCGTCCAGGCTCGCGAGCAAATCCTTCTTCAACGGCCTTGAGAACTTCGCCATATCCTGCCTTCTCAAGTATTGTACGGATAGAAGCGTCTTCTGTGAACAACTTTGCGAAATCCGGCGTCTCCGCGATGGCCTCGTCCGTGATCGCGCCCTGCCGGACGAGTTCCTCGATGGAGCGTTCCTCACCGGCCGCGGCGCCGAGCTCGTAGGCGGTCTTCGTCCACGACCAGATGGTCTCCTGCACCTCGGATGGCGTCCAGCCGAGCTTCGCGGCGACCTTGCGGACCTTGGCGCTGAAGGCCAGGTACGCGGTGCCCTTGCCAGGATCCGTGCCGCTCGGGTTCAGCGCGCCGCCGAACACGCGCGCGTTGAGCGAGGCGAAGTTGGCCATCCACGCATCGATGGTCACCTCGTTGACCACGCCTCTCAGGTTGAGCATGAAGGAGTTGACCTTCGGGCCCGAGAGCACCTCGAGCTGCGGCGTGTCCGACTGCAGCGACTTCAGGCTGTTGTTGATCCACGCGGGCAGAATCGATTCGCGCCCGCGCGTTCCCTGGACGCTTGCGGCCATGACGTCGAGGATCTTCTCGCGATCCGTCGGACGTCCGGCGGCGATCCAGTTCTTCCAAGTGTTCGAGGCGTTGATCAGGTTCGACTCGACGCTCGATTGCGGGCTCATCGCGGCCAAGAGCGCGGCGAAGCGCGGCGCGTCCACGTCGCCGAAGACATCACGGATCGCAGCGGCGCTCCGCTCGTACCAGCCCCGCTTCACGACGCCAGCCAAGGCGGCGGCCTCGAAGTCGGCCTCGGGCGGAAGCTCTTGGAACGCCTCGACGAAGCGCTTCGCGCTGTCGGCGCGCATCTTCGCCTTCTCGGTCTCGGTCAGGTACTTCGACAGCTGCCGGTAGCCCTTCGGCTCCTTGTCCTTCGGCAGCTGGAAGTAGGTGACGTTGAGCTTGATCGGCTCGATCCCACCTTCCGCGAGGCCTGGCGGCAGCGCGGGAGGCCGCCACGGGCTGACCTCGGTGCGCTTGAAGCTCAAGATCCGGCCGCTCTGCAGCATCTTCACGCGGACGAGCTCGTCCTCGATGGAGTCGACCACGGCCTGGACCTCGCCGTCGAGCTCCGGCACGCGCACTTCCTGTCCGACTGCGAGCGCCGCGGGGCCTGCCTGCGGCAGCGCGCTCTGCGGGATCTTGATGGGCTGCCCTTCGACCACGGCCTCCGCGCCCGCCTGTGGGGCGCCTAGGGCCTCCGGCGCCGTCGGAGCTGCCTGGATGCCCGCCAGGGCGTCCGTTTGCCTCTGGACGGCCTCCTCGGTGGTGGCGACCACCTCCCCCTCTTCGGCGCCCCCGTACTCGCGGCCAACCTGCGCCGGATCGTAGACCATGTAGACCACGTCCGGCTCGCCGTTGTTGAACTCTGCAAAGACCTGCTTGTCCCAGCCTGGCGGTACGATCTGCTCGTTCCACTTCGTGCGCGCGACCACCGTGAAGCCGTGCGGCGCGTAGATGACCGGCAGGATCGTGTCGAAGGCGTCGAGCCTGCGCCCGCCTTCCTTCACCGCCAAGAGCATCATCGCGTCGACGACACTGCCGGTCGCGGGCGTGTTGGTGTTCTTGAAGATGCTGACGATGTCGTCGCCCTTGAGCGCGAAGCCAGCGCTGCCGTCCTCGTTCGCGAAGAGACGCATCGCCTTGTACTCGGCCTCGCTGTAGACGTAGACCGCGGCGCCGAAGTCGTTCGTCTTCTTGGCCGCCGTGATCGCGTCGACAAAGGTCTTTGCCGATTCGTCGGATGGGGCGAGCTCGTACAGCGTCGGGCTCGAGAAGCCTTCTGCGGTAAGGGCGGCGGTGGTGGTTTCGGCGGGCTCGTGGACGGCGGCGACGGGGCTGTTTAGGAGCCGAACGACTCCAGCATCTTCTGCGCTTTTTCGGGTGAAAGTTTCGGGTACACCTTCAGCGCGTTCGCTAAAGAGTTGCGCCTGCCGGACAGCAGTCGTGATAGCGGCCCGCCTGCCGGAGATGGCGCCCCTGGCTGCTTCGAGGGTAGGGGCTGAGGCGAGGTAGGCGGCGTCTTCCTTGGTGAGCTGTTCTGGTCCGGCAAGGCCTTCTCCTCCGAGATACTCCTTCAGTAAGTCTGCACCAAAGAGGTTCTGAAGATCAAGTATTTCTCCAGGGCTCGCCGGTTCGGCCTGCGTCTTCTCGGCGCCCTCGAGCGGAACTGCGCCCGCCTGGACGAGCGCCTCCTGCGCGGCGCCCACGGCCTCGGCGACCGGCGCGGTTGCGTCGGGCTCACGGATCGCGCCAGGCACCGCGAGATCCGGCCGCCCGATCTGCAGCGCGTACCGGCTGAAGAGCTCGGCGGGAGTCGTGCCCGAACGCTCCGCGAGCGTCGTGAATGTCGACTCGTACAGCTGAGCGTAGGCCTCGGTCGTCGGCTCATCGAATCCAGCGCTGCGCAGCTGCCCGCGGACCCGCACGCCGACCTCGGACTCTGGCCGCGGCGCTTCTTTCCCTGCCGCCTCTTCGCCGATCTGGACCTCGAGATCCTTCTGCTCGCGGCCGTTCATCTCTGTCGGCGCCGACCGCAGCTCGTCCTTGAAGTAGTCGTTGTGCGCGGTCGCCGCGATGGTGACGGCGTAGCGGGACATCGGGATCTGCAGGTCGGATCCGCTCTGCACCGCCTCGTCGTAGGACGTGACACTGCCGAGCACCTCGCGCGCCATGGCCCGCGGGTCGACCTGGAGGCCCTGCGCGTCCTTCTGGCCCTGCCAGTAAGTGTTCCAGGTATCGACGGGCGTGTAGACGAACTCGTTCGCTTTGCCCTTCGTCGCCAGCGAGATGATCTCCTCGATCTTCTCCGGCGCCGTCTTCATCACCTTCAGGTTCTGGACGTTCGCGCCGAGCTGCTCGAAGAATGTCGGGTTCGAACGGATCGGCGTCTTGAAAAGACGTGCGGCGCCAAAGGAGGCGGCCTGCGGCACGGAGAACGCGAGTGCTTCGGCCGCGAGATTCCCTGGCGTGTTCGCGTCGGGCCAGGGGAACGGCTGCACACCGCCCGCCCATTTCATCAGATCGCCGATCCGCTCTTCGCCCATTTCACCGAGGACGCCATGGACGCCGTTCTTCACGAGAAACTTCTGGAAGGCATCGGCAGTGGCATTCGGATGCTTCCCGAGCCACCAACCGAAGAGCGCCTTGTTGAGTGGCCTGTCCAAGACCTCGAACAGTTTGCCCGTTCGCTCCGAGGCGATCTCGGCGAAGGCGGTGACAACCGCCTTGCTCAAGGCGACACCGAAGCTCTCTCCAGAGCCAGGCACGATGCGGTACGTGATGAATTCGCCCTTCGATGCGATCTCGCCTTGCGGCGTCATGCGCTGAATCGTATTCGTGGCCGTGCGGATCGGCATGGCCACGGCGGTCTGTGCAACGGCGCCGACGATGTTCGCGATGGACCTGCGCAGCAGGCTCTCGGCCGCTTCCTTGCCGCCCTTGAGGATCAGGCCCTTCGCGCCGGAGAAGACGCCGCCGGTCGCGCCGAACTCGAGGGCGAACGCTGGCAGCTCCGAGATGATGCCCGCCGTCTTTCCGATGATGCTCGTCCCGCGCATCTCATCCGACTCGGCCAGCCGTGCATATCGGAGGAGCAGCTCGGATTCCGTGTAGCTTGCCGTTCCGGCCTCAACGTGTTTGGCCGCATCGTACAGCTCCAGGGCCCTATCCATGTCGGGAACCGCAGAGAGGAACGGGGCCCAAAAGACGGGGTTCTCGTTGAAGCGCTGCCCCAAGTGCTCGAAGAATCCTTTCTGATCTTGGCTGCCGATGCGGCGCTCTTCGTCCATCCGTTGTGCGAGCTCGCCAGGATAGAACTCTTCGGTGAGGCTCGCCTGTGCCCGCTTGTAGCCCTCGGGATCTGCGATGCTGGTCGCCATGCCGAAGATGGCCAGCCTCGTTGCCGCGCGGTGTTCTGCGGCCTTCCTGGCGCGCTCCTCGATGAGCGGCTGCGGCATCGGCCACATATGCTTCGGCCTGGTCAGGAGCAGCTCGATGTTTTGTACCTTCTCGAGATCCCCAGGCTCTTGGAGCAGCTTGTAGTAAAACGGGCTCGACTTGACCCAGTTGAACACGACGGGGCTGGTCTTGCGGAAGCTCTCGATGTTGAAGTCGGCCTTGGCGGTCTCCGCTTCGATGCTCTCGAGATTCTCGGCGAGCATATCAGTCGGCAGGCCGGTCTTCCGTTCCTGGCGCACGACGCGCGCGGCGAGATCGGGGCTGATCTGCTTGCTCGCGTCGACCACGACGTTCATCTCGGCCGCGCGAAGACGGATCTGCTTCTCGTACCAGCTTTCCGGCTGTTCTTCTTGCGGAGGAACCTCGAGCCCGCGCTCGCGGATTTTCTTGTCGTACCAGTTTTCTTCTTCCTGCGGGACTTCGGGCACGGGCGGTTAGTCCTTCTCGTTGAGGATCTGCTCGTAGAGATCAAGGTTCCCGATGATCTGCGCTCCGTAGAGACGCCGCGCTTTGTCGTCGCTGTACTTCTTGGTCCTCGACTTCAGCTGGTTCTTGATCGCATCGACTTCGGACTTCGGGATCTTGGTGAACTCGGGGTACGGGAAACCGCGCTGATCCTCGGTGAGCTCGGCCACGCGATACTCCGTGTTCGGCGCGGGCCAGCTGCGGTCGATCAAGATCTTCTGCGTCAGTTGCTTTTTCGTGATGGACCGGACGATGTCGTCATCGGTCAGGCTCGGATCCTGCTTCTTCTTTCCTGCCGCCACGTCTCGCTGATGCTGGATCCATTCCTTGCTGACGGACTCCTCGAATCGCGCGTACTTCTGGACGTTGTCGGCATCGAGCTCGCCGGTCCACGGGATGACGTGCGCTCGCCGCAGTTCGTTCTTGATGATCTGGTCGTGGCCGACCTGACCCTTCAGTTTCTCCGCGACATTCTCCTTGCGGCGCACCGCTTCGGTCGCGGTCGTCCAGATCGACTCGGCGCGGCGCCGGTGCTCATCGTCGAACTTGGACCAGTAGTAGGCCTCGAATCTTCCGCGCGTCATGTTGGCCACTTCCATCGGATTCACCCGCGAGGAGTCGAGGAAGTCGAGCCAGGCCTGATCGTCGTTCTCGGCCTTCGGCTCGCGCTTCATCAGCGCGTCACGGTACTTCGTCGGGAGCAGCTCGGGGTTGTTGTAGAGCTCTGCGGGGATCAGATCGCGCGGCGGGCGCCCTGGGTTCTGATCGATGAGCAGCGCCAGATCCTCGTAGCGCTTGCTCTGCGCCGCCTCTTTCACGACCTCCTGCTCTGCCCAGCGCTGTTTCACGCGGCCCTCGACCTGGGCGCGCAGGTCCAGCTTCTCGATCTTCCTGGCCGCTTCCAGCGCCTGCCCGAGCGTCTCGGGAGGGGACGGCAGCACGACGGCGCCCGTGCCAGCCGAGTAATCCTTCAGCGGTCCCGAGCTCGTCATGATCTTGTCGGTCTCGCGTTGCGCATCGCCGCGCAGTTGGCCTTCCTGAAGATGGACTTGGATCTTCGTCGCGACGTCGGGATCGATCCGTCCCTCGATCTTCTTGAAGTAGGCAGACGCATCGGAGTCGCGGCCGGTCGCCAGCATCTTACCGATCACGCGCGAGTGGAGATCGGTCTCCTGGTTGCGCAGCTCCTGACCCGTCTGCTCCTGTTTCCACCCGAGGCTTTCGCTCCGCTTCATGACGTTGTCGCGGATGATGGCGAGCTCGAGCGGAATGGTCGCGTTGTCGACGGAGGCGCGCTCCTTCGAAGACTCGACGCTGGCGCCGAACTCCGCTTCCTCGAGGACGCGGGTTTGTGTCCCGACGTGGCCTTGAGCCCAGCGCATGATGTGATCGAAGCGGGCCTCGGCCATGGCGCGGAACGCCGCCTTCTGATCTGCGCCCACGAGCGTCTTCTCGCGCTCATCGATGAACGTCTTGTAATCCTTGCCGAGCGTCTCATGAATGCCCAGCGCGTTCCTCCCGACCTTGTTGATCGCGCCGGTCGTCGGGTCGTAGACGTTCTTGTATTCCCACTCGTTGAGGAAGCGCCGCTCTTCCGACATCTTCAGCGCGTTCGCCTTCTCGAGCTGCTCCTGCTCGACCTTGATGCGGTCCTGCAGCAGTCCCTGGGCCGCTTGGATTGCGGGCTGGAAGTTGGCGACCGGCGCCTCCGGCGAAAGCCGCAGACCAGGCAGCGGAGCCTGCTGCACTCTCGGTCGACCGTACCGCGGAACCTCTGGCATGGCTTACGCTCGTCCTTCCTGATAGGCGCCGTACTGGGCAAGCCCTCGAGCAAACTGCATTCCGCCGGTCAGCGCCGTCGAGACCTGCTGACCTCGCGCAGCTGATCTTTCCAGCTGACGCTGCGCGCCGATCCCGAATGCCTGGAACTTGTAGCCGAGTGCCTCGCGTAAGGCGTTGTTCCTGACTATCAGCTCATCCTCTTTGCTGAGCTGCTTGTCCTGCGCGACGACTGCCGCCGGAGTCCCTTTGGTGACGTCGACGTTTTGGCCAGCGTACCCTACGATCTGCTCGCCCTCGAACTGCTTGCCGCGGAGTGCCACCTGCTGCGCCTCGAGTTCGCCGCGGCGAAGCGCGTCTTGTGACTGAAGGTCGGCGAACTGCTGGTTGATCTTCTCGATGGTGTTCTTGTAGCTCGCCTGGGCGCCGCCCGTGATGAGGCTGTTGATCGTCCCGACCGCGCCGAGCCCCGCGCTGGAGCCGAGAAGAGCTGGTGTGAGACCTGCCATATTACCCTCTCAGCGGCACGAGGCCGGAAGGAGCCACCGCCAGGACCGACAACGGAACCGGATCCACCTGGCGCACGAAGATGCGCCCGTTCGAATTCCAGTTCGACTGAATGTTGACGTCGATGGTCCCCGTCTCGAGCTCGGGCGGGTCATCCATCGACTCGTCGTTGCGCGCCTTGAACTCGGTCAGGCCTTCGAGCGGATCGACCGCATCGTCCGTCGGCGGCCTGCCGCCGATCCAGATCCCGCGCGAGCTCTCGACGAAGAGCGTCACACGGTTGATCATCTTCTTCTTGTCCGCGAGTGTTTCGCCCTGCGCCGTATCCATGTCCAGCGTCTCGAGATCCGACGTGATCGGCAGCCCGACGTGGATCACCGAGTACGGCTTATCGAGAACGACGGTCCCATTCGTGACAGTGCGGACCACGTAGGAAACGTTGTTCGGGCTCGCCACGACGAAGCCGTCGCCCATGACGCTGACGGCCTTGCCCTCGAGGTGCCAGAGCCCACCGACCTCATCGACCGCCTTCGCCCACGTCGAGATCGCGACCGCCCGCATCCCCACCGGCACGGTCTTGTGGGGCTGGACCGACACGACGGTCGGGCTCGTGAAGGCCGTGATCGTGCAGCGGATCAGCGTGCCGTCGGCGCCGGTCAGGAAGATCGCGTTGCCGACGTCGGCGGCCGTGAAGAACGATGCGCTCGCGGTGAGAGTGAGCGTCTCGGTGTAGACCCACAGCGTGCCGCCGGTCAGCGTCATCGTGGTCGCGGCCGTGTTGCGGCCGTCGAACGTGAGCGAGCTGTCGACGAGGACCACGTCCTTGATGTCCCCGACGCGCCTGGTCTTGAACCGCTCGACGTAGCGGCGCGTGGATCCGCCGAGACCGGCCAGGCCAGCGACCGTGCGCTTGATCACGAGGTAGAGGAAGTCTTCGCTGCCCTCGGCCACGACCGCCACCTGCTCGACCGTCCCGTCGAAGTCATGGTGATGCCAGCCGACGACCTGGTGCTCGCGCACGTAGGTCACGCCGAGCAGCGTGCCGTCGCTCCTGACGATCCAGACGATGGAGTGCGGGATCTGCTGGAAGGCCCAGTCGCGGAGCGTGAAGGCGTCGAAGAGGTGCGCCGAGAAGATCGACAGGTCGTTGCCTCGGTAGCCGTCGACCTGCACGTCGAAGCCGAGATCTCTCACGATGGAGCCCCGCGCCTGCACGTAGAGCGCGTTGCCACCGACAACAATCGGCCTCAGAGTAGCCGAGCCGATGTAGCCGTTCTGCTTCGCGTTGATGCTCACGGGCGTGAGGATCCCCGCCTCGTTGCCCAGGATCGCCCACTCGCCGCCGGACGTCAGCACGACCAGCGTCCCGAGCTCGAGTAGATGCCTGACCTCGTTCACCTCGCGGCCAGCTAAGTCGAAGATGATGGAGTCGTTCGCTGTGGTCGGGAAGTTCGTCGTGAAATTCTTGAAGTTCGCGACCGTCGAGGCAAAGATCGACTCGGGATCGTTGTCGGTATTCGCGAAGATCCGGCGCTGCTGAGCGTGAACCACGGTCGATGGGAAGTCCCCCGTTCCTGGGAAAGGATTGAGCTCCCCTGGCGGTGAATCGGCCGAGTCAATCGGCGCGTTGACGTCCGTGAACGTGTTCGAGGCGGCGATCCCGATGAATCCGAAAATGCCTGAGTTCAGATCCTTCCGGTAGACGTTGTATTCCACGGCCCCTGGGACCGCATCCCATCCGATGGTCGACGGAAACGTGATCGAGTTGCCGCCGACCGCCGTGCGGAACTCGCTGCCGCTGCTGGCCGTATAGGCTCCGAAGCCGGTCGAGTTCACGGCAATCGTGAAAGTGGACCCTCCGGTCACCGTCACGATGTATCTATTTCCGTTGACGTTGGCGCCCCACGTTCCTCCAGCGAAGCTCGACAGGAACACCTCATCGCCGTTCACCATGTTGTGGGGAGCGGCCGTGGTGAGAGAGGCGGGCGATGCGTTGGTGGCCGCCGTGATGACGACACCGGCCATGCGTCCAGGGAGCGACTCCTCGAACGGGGTCAGGACCACGGCCGTCACTTTCCACCGGAGGCTGAATGCGCCTGCGGTGGATGCACTGAGAACCTCGTTGACTGGCCTCGCGATGGCGGGCTCGAACGTGATCGTCGTAAGCGTCCACGCGGTATGGCCGGTGCGGGTCAGCTCGCGCGGCGCGTAGTTCGGATGCACCAGCGTCACGACGTCGGATGACTGGGCGAACTGCAGCTCCTGGAGATCCGCCTCGACGTAGGGCGTGACGAGCGTGAAGATGCGCGCGCACGTTCCGCCGGAGACATAGGCGCCGAAGCCGGTGCTGTTCACATTCGTGGCGTTGTCCATGTACCGGAGCTCGAAGGTGCTCGCGCCGACGTTGGCCACCTTGAAGTTGCGGCCGTTGACCTGGGTCATGCCGCTGACGCCGCTGATGAAGACCTCATCGCCGTTGGCGTAGCCATGCGGTGCGCTCGTCGTGACGACAGCGACCGCGGCCTGCGTGATGCTGGTGATCGTGAACGTGGCCTCGACGACCTGGCCGCCGTTGCGGATGACCCTCATGTACAGGTCGCCGAACTCGAGCACGTAGGTCTGGTCGGCGTTGAAGACCCACGGAATCATCCTGACGGTCTTCGTCGAGTCCTTCACCTCTCCGACGAAGCCGGATCCTGGGCGGTTGGAGACGCCGCCGTGGCGCATGATGAGGAAGTTCCGGCAGGTGCGCAGGCCCGTGGCGTACTTCACCTGGTCGACGCGCGCGTACAAAGCGGGCGCGATCTCTCCGGCGGCGAAGGATCTCTGGACCAGCGTGGTCATGGTTAGTCCCGTGCGCGGATGAACTCGGACTCCGGCGGCTCTTCCTTCTGCTCTTCGTTCTCGGCCGTGGCTCTCGCCTTCTGGATCTCGAACTGGTAGAGCCGCAGCGCGCGCTCGCCGACCTTGAAGGGATCGCCGCCGGTCAGCCGCGGAGCGATCATCGCCGCGAGCCGGAGCGAGAAGGCCATGATGAAGTCGGCCGCGTACAGCGAAGGGTCGGTCTCCTTGACCGTGAACTCGGCTACGGCATCGCGCGTGTCCGTGAGGACGAGGAGCCCAACGTCATCCTGAGAGATCTTGTACGGCACGCGGGTCTGCCGGTTGTCGTTGCGCAGCCCGCTCAAGATCCGTCGGAAGAAGCTGCAGTCGGTCGGGTAGCGGTAGCTGTAGCTCCACTCGGTGGTCGGATCCGTGGCCACGAGTGCGAGCGTGAGGAATTTCGTCGCGAACGGCCACGGGAAGTCGCGGAGCGTCTCGTCACGGGCCGTGTCGTAGAAGCGACGACAGCTCGAGGCTTCCTCGCTCTTCTCGGTCTCGAAGTTGGCGACCTCTTTCCCGATGTTCAGGTGAGAGAGCGCCAGGTTGCAGATTTCGGTTTCACTGGCCATGTGTTACCGCCTCTTCGGTTCCTTGTACCCGCTCGCATGAACGGCAGCGCCTTGGCGTCCAGCCTTGGCTTTCGCTCCGGCGCCTCAGTAGCGCTTGCCGGAATTCCCGTACTTGTAGCAGGTGTGGCCGCCCTTCGATCCAGACGGCTTCACCGGCATTAGATCACGTCGGAGTCGCCCGTCGACTTCGACTTCTTCGCGGGCTGCGCCGTCGGCGGCCTCTGGCTCGTCAAGACCTTCCTGACGGGCGCGGGCGTCGGCTCGGGCGCGTCGACCTTCTCCATCCAGCGCTCGGAGAACTGCTTGTCGGGAGAGATGACCACCGCGTTGCCGTCCTTGTCCGTCGCGTTGACCGGCACGAGCTCGAACGGCTCGCCCGCGCCTGGCACGCCCTCGTCCGCTGCGTAGCGACGGACGTGACCGTAGTACCCTCTGCGGATTGCGCGAACCCACATGATGTCCTCCTTTTGGAAAAGCTGGGGTGAGCCAGCGAAGGCCCACCCCAGCGGATCAGCTCAGTACAGTTACGAGATCGTGATGTTGTCCGGATACACGGCCTCGGCCTGGATCATGTCCATCGGCTGGAGGTGCGTGGTGACCGTGATCGTCGGCGTGGTGCCGCCGAGCACGTAGTTCACGCGCAGGAACCGCTCCATTTCGGGATCGGACGGGATCGGCAGGACGAGCCTGAAGCCCGCCACGAGCCGCGCACGCGGGATCGAAGGCAGGGCGCCCGCGATCCTGCGGAGGATGAGCTCCGGCGAGGCGAAGCCCGCGTTGTCGTCCGTCTCCAGGTCGAACTGGTACGTCTCGTCGCCGGTCGTGCCGTCGGCCGCCACGTCGACGTTGACGACTACGGCCATGCCCTTGCCCTTCCCGAGGTCGCGGTCGACCCCGAGATCGATGATGTTGGTGGACGGCGCGGTGACCGTGAGGGCCTGCGCGTCCGAGAGAAGCTGCTGTGCGTCGATGATCATTTGGTCTCCTTGTGTTTTCCTTCCTTCACGCGGTCATCCGGTCTCCGCGTTAGACCACTCGGGCTTCCGTCTCGAGCAGCGAGTCGACGATGCGGATCGGGATCCCGCGGAACATCGGGATGCGCTTTCCGTCGGAGACCTCGTAGCTCAGCTGACCGCCGACCTGGACGTCGTCGCGGCGCTGGATGTCGAGCATCTGGAACACCGTCCGGTTCATGTAGAACGCGGGGCGGCCGATTCCGATGTTCGGGATGCGGTGGATCGCCTTGATCATGAGCTCGACGAGATCCGCCGCGCTGGTCTTCGTGACCAGGTTCGAGATGTCGATGTTCGGGATGCGCGCGACGTAGCGCCAGTCCTTGAGCGCGATGCCGCACTTCCACTGCCACCGATCCTGGTAGGCGCGCATCCGGTTGCCCGCGATGCCCGCCGTGACTTCGACCGTGACCAGGCCCATGTCCTCGTGCAGCAGGCCCGCCTTCGAGCCCTTCGGGAAAATGCCGAAGATGCTCTGAGCGCCCCACACGACGAGCCAGATCGAGCTGTTGTCCGAGCCCGTGCCGCCGCCGTCCACGATGTTCTGGCCGTTGTTGGCCGACAAGAGCGAGTAGCGAACCGCGAGGCCCGTGAACTCCTCGGGGGCCGTTCCGCTGTTGCCGTAGATCAGGGTCTGCGCGTGCTCCTGGTTCATCGCCTCGACGAAGGCCATGGCCTCCGAGAGACGGAACGCGCCCGTGTTGCCGTTCAGCTCGGCGAGATCCTTGTCGACCTCGCTCCACGCTTCCAGCATTCCGCACTGCTCGTCCAGCTGAGCGGTCGTGCTCTTCGAGGGCGTGACGCCCTGGTTGAGCAGACGCCAGGCGACGGCCGGAAGGCCCGTGCGCACCGTCGTGCGGTGTCCGGTCTCGAGGTTGCCTTCCATCCACATCTCGTCGAGCAGGATCTCGTTCGTCTGCTCGAGGAGTTCGACGATCATCGGCACCTTCCCGTCGGGATCGAGCCGCTTCGCCCAATCCGAGAGGGTCAGTACCGAGGTTCCAATAGTTGCCATTTAGATCTCCTTGTTGCCGCCTCCGTAGAAGACGTCCTCGGCGGATCGCTTGGTCGCTCCGGCGGTCTTGGAAAGCACCAGCTGATCCTCCGACATGGACTTGGCGATGCGGACGAAGACGCGCACGAGCTCGGGGTGGCTGCCCAGCCCCGAATCGGTCAGCGCCTTCTTGAACGCCTCGGTGCCGTAGCGGTCGACCACCCGTTTGGCCAGCTCCACGTTCTTCACGAACGCTTCGCCGCCCATCTCGGTGTCGGCTTTCGTCTCGGCGCCCCACTGCGAAACACGCTCGTCCACCATCGCCTTCTGGCTCTGAGCGTAGGCGTTCACCATCTCGTGGTCTCGATTCACCAACGCCTGGGCCGCTTCGTTCGTGAGTCCCTGCGCACGGGCAAACGTGGCAGTCCTCTCGAGAGCGGCGGCGTTGAAGGTCGAGCCTTCGGGAAGTTTCAGGTCGTACTTGTCGGGGGCCCCCACCTTGGGAGCGGCGCCACCTGCCGGAGCCGGTGCGCCCAGGATGCTGGCGGCCGGTGCCGGAGCTGCGGCGCCCGCGGCGGGTGTCCCTGCGGCTGGAGCGGCGGCTGGAGCGGCGGCTGGAGCGGGTGCGGTGATGGTCGCGGGATCAGGCATGGCGAATCTCCTCTTGTAGTTTTTCCATTTGCATTTTCAGAAACACGGAAGGGTCGGTTGCGAGAATGTCCGCGTGCAGTTTCAGGCCGATGTTGCGCTCCCCCTCCATGGCCGCCATCGCGAGGGGGTCTCTCGAGAGCGAGGATTCATACATATGGCATTCCGTGAGGTAACGCCAGATGAATCTGCGTCCCTCCGGTATCGCGAGGAGCACGCGCACGTCCTCGATCTCGCGCTCGCGCACGGTTTTCGACTTCCGGCCAGAGTCCTTGACCTGCTCCTCGTCGGCCGCATTCTTGACCGCAGATCTCGGCTCGCTCACGCTACCTCCTGCCGCGCCTGCGCGCGCGTCGAATCCAGTCGTTTGCACTCGGGACCAGCGGCGGGTCGCCCGTGTAGTTGATATCGACGTAGGGGATGATCTTCGATCCGCTGCCCGATTCGACGCTGTCGAAGGTGACGAGCTCGGTCCCATCCCCCCCCAGGTTGATCTCGACGTTCATGTAGCCAGCGATGCACGCCTGCATGGTCGATGAGAGCATCGGGCACGACGTCAGCCCGAGCACGCCGAGCCAGAAGTCGAATCTGTTCTCCAAGGCGGCGGCGAAGACTCCGTTGTAATCTGAAGCATCCAGAGTCGGCCCGATGCATCCGGCGCAGAACGAGGTCCGAGATGTCGCGCCCGCGGTCAGGCTGGACGAGACCTTCTTGAGGTTCAGCGAGGCGGCCGTGATCACCGCACCTGGCGGGATGACTGAAGCGATATCGAAGAAGAGATAGGTCCGGTGCAGGTCCGTCGCCGCCGATGACGACTGGTAGATGCTCAGATACGGGTGGATTTTGTAGACGATTTTGGAGCCGGAGAGATTGTCGATGAAGCCATCTTCCGCCGTCGTTTGGATCTGGACGTTGAATGCTGGCACCTTCTACTCCGGTGGAAATAATGTCACCCTTTCCGGCCTCGGGGTGTCGTACCACCGCCTGATCCCCGCGTCCCACCGTCGCCTCGTCACCACCACCTGATCCGGCGCGCGGTTGTACAGTTTCCGCTCTCTCAGCGAGTAGCAGATGTTGTAGCTCTTGTTGTCGGGATTCGTCAGCACGATGTCGAGAGCGACTTGCAGGTCGTTGGATATCTCGTCACGCTCGGCCATGAACGCGCGGATCGCAGCTTCGCTTCCGCGACACATATGCCCGACGACCTCCATGTCCACCCAATCCTTGGCCGCCCACTCAATATCGATATCGCTGTGCGCCTGCGCGCAACCGAAGGCATATGACCCGCAGATTTCCCAGTCCGCAACCAAGTGACTCATCCCGAGCTTCGCCGCCATCGCGTCGAGCCGGTTTTCAAGAACGGTGAGGAGCGACTGCGGCAGGAGCAGCACATCGGCGACTCGCCAAATGACGCTCTTCTGCTGCATCCACTTCATTTGAATGCTCTCCGCAGCAGCATCGAGACGGTCAGGCTGGTCGTTCCATCTCCCGCGGTGACGCGCGGCCGGATGAGCTTCACGATCTCGATGATCTCCTCGATCTTCGCGCTCGTGATGTTGAGCGCGTTGCCCTGGGGATCCGTGAGCACTCGGTAATTCACGCCGTCGTTCGAGCCTTCGATGACGACGTTGCCAGCGGCGCCGAACGTGCCCTCGACTTGGACGCTGCGATCCGCCGAGCCGGTCATGCCGATGGGCGCACCGTCTGCGTTCGTCGTGGTGAGCAGAGCCCAGGTGATGACGTGCGCGTCGTCCTGGAACGTCTTGATCTCTTCGACCGTCGGGGTGATCGTCGCCATCCTACCCTCTCATGATCGCTTCGACCTTCGCGCGGACCTGCTCAAGTTTCTTCTCGAGCGCTGCCAGCTCGTCCTGCTTCGCCTTGATCTGGCGATTGACCTCGCCGAGCAGCACGCGACCATCGGCCAGCTGCTTCTCGAGCTGCGCGTTGCGGCCGATGACACCCTTGAGCGCCTCGGCCGCCTTGTCTTCGCCTTCGCGGATGAGACGCTGAGCTTCCTGCTGCGCCGTCGCAATCGTCGCGCGCGCGCCGTCGTTGACCTTGTCGATGGATGCCTGAGTCTTCGAGACGCGAAGCTCGAGCTCGGCCTGCACCGCCTCGGCCTTGTCGCGCTCGGAGATCGCGCGCTCCTTCGCGATCATGGCCTCCCGCGTGGCCTGCTCGAGCGAGCCGATAGACTTCGCCGCGTCGGCCAGCTCGGTCACGGACCTGAAGAGCTCGGAGAAACGCTGGACGTTCTCGGCCGCCCGCTTCAGATCGGTCACTTGAAGTCCCTCCGCAGGAAGATCACGACGCAGATCTTGGTCCGCTTGTCGCCGCGCAGCACCTTCGGTCGCACGCAGCGGGTGATTTCGGTCACGCTCTGGATCCGATCATCGCTGATCTCGATGTGGTTGCCGAAGGCGTTCGTCAGCGGCGCCCAGTGGCTGCCGTCATTCGAGCCTTCGAGCACCACGGCCGCCTCGTTGCTGAATTCGCCGAAGACCTGCACGCTCTTGACGTGCGCGCCGGAGGTCTCGACCGGATCGCAGACCTGCTCGGCGACGATGTCGACCCATTCGACGGTCTGAACCGGCGAGCTCCAGGCCTTGATGTCGTTGACTTTTGGCTTGAGCGCTTCCATCGCTACTGGAATCTCCCGATGGCGACGAGCGTCACGCCCGCAGCCGTCGTCGCGCGCCATCCACCGGCCGCGAAGCTGCGCGCACCGATCTCCACCGCGTAGACGCCGATGGGCGTGTTCGCCGGAACGATGGGGATCGAGGCACCGGCCGAGCCGTCCTTGATCGAGGCCGCACTCGTCGCCGCTGTCGCGACGGTCACGATCAACCGAGCGAGGGTGTCGCCGATCTTGCCGACAGGGCCGAGAATCTGATCGGTCTGTGAGGCCGCGACGGTTATGAAGTCTGTTCCCAGCGGTACGTGTGCCACTCGTTGCTCCTTACGAAAGTCGATCTATCCGCTCCTACTGAGGAGCTCCGGCCCGTGACTGTTTCATCAGTTCCGTCAGCGCGTTGTTGCCTTCGAGGTCGGCGCCCGCCAGGTTCTTCGCACTCTCCGAGACGTCCTTGATCACCTGGGGCGCCATGGCCGCGGCCTGCTGACGCTGCCTGCCTTCGCGGATCGCCGCCACCGCTTCGTCGGTGCGCACGATCTTGTTCGGGATGCCGGTGATCTCCGCGTACTCGTCGATGAGCTGGTCGCGGTCGATCTTGTCCATGACCTGCGGGTCCACCTGCGCCACCTGGCTCGCGAACGAGGTGAAGCGCTCGATGCCCGAAAGGCCCGCGAGCTTCTGCGCCTGGGCCATGATCGAGATGTACTCCACCTTCAGCGTCACCCCCTGAAGCTCGTCCGGCGGGCGCGGGATCTGGCCCTGCCGCAGCATGATTGCGAACGTGTTGTCGATGAGCGGATCGAGCAGATCCTGGTTCAGCTGCTCGAGCACCGGCCCCAGGGCGAGCAACTTCTCCTCGTGCCTTTCATCGATCTCGCGTGCCGTGATCTGGCGCCGGTCGCTGTTCGCCAGCATCAGGAAGAGATCCTCGTAGAACGCGCGGCTGATGCGCTGCCGGATCTGCGCCTGCTTCTGCTCGAGGTGGCTGATGTCGAAGTTGACCTCGTGCGTGGCGCGGAAACCCTGCTGCCCTTCGCGGATGTCGACGAAGGTGATGTCGCCTGGCAGGATGCTCGCCTTCTGGCTGCGCATCGACGTCGGCGCCGTCATCGGCGGGTTGACCATCTTCTCGATGGCCTGGGCGGCGCGCCTCTCGCCGAGCTGCAGCTGCTTGATGTCGCCGAGCGCGTCCATGCCAGGGCACGAGGTGCCATAGCTGTCCTCGCCGGTCGTCTCCCAGCGCGGCGCCAGGATCGGGAAGTAATCGTAGCCCTTCTCCGAGAGCGCGACGTCGTACTGAGTGTTCCCGAGGTAGCTGCCGCCACGCTCGGAGATCCCCTTCTCGTAGTACACGCTCGAGAACTTCTTGAACTTCGCCTGAATCTTGTTCGGGTTGTAATCCGCGTTCGGCTGGATGACGTGACAGACGTCGATCCAGGTCTCGCGGTTGTGCTGCTCCCACATATTCTTGACGTGCGAGCTGATGTTCGACCAGTCGACGTTGCCGTCGACATCGCGCTGGCCGAACTTGCTGACGATCTGTCGGACGGTCATCCTGAACTCGCGGAAGAAGATGTCGACCTTCAGCTGCTCGTTGTTCGAGATCGTGTAGCTGCCGATGGGGAAAGGGTAGGTGCGAATCGTGTCATCGAAGTCCTCCTCGATGGACATGGCGCCCGTCGCGAAGACGCCGAGATCCTTGTAGACCGTCGGCAGCGTGTTGTACAGGTTCGACCGCAGGAAGACCGAGCCCATGCGGCGGGTCACGATGTCGAGCCAGTCCTTCACGGCGCCGTACTCGGACAGGTCGGGATCCGGCGTCGTCAGCCGGAACCACGGGCGCGCGGGCGAGGTGATGCCAGCCATCATTCCGCTGGCCAGGGTGCGCACGGCCAAGGTCGGCGTGATGTCGATGATCTTCTGGTTGCGCCGGTCGCCCTTGTTGGTGTCGGACGTGAAGAACCTCGGGCGCCGCGGGAGGATGAAGTCGCCGAGATCGCGCCAGTGGGTCAGGAACGTCGAGCGCTCGTTCTCGAGCTGGGCCCGCAGCACCTCGAGCTTGACGCGGTTCGAGTCCTTCTCGGTCGCGTAGCTTTGGGCGCCTGGTCCGTATGTCGCCATCAGTTCTCCCAGCCGTTGAGTTTCACGCGCCCGACCCAGCACTTTTCATTCGGACAGAGCACTGGGCTTCCGACCGATCCGTCATCCTTGATCCCATGGACCGTCACGCGCAGCAGCTGGACCTCGCCGCAACGTGGACACGAGATCCGCGCGGCCATGTAGCGGCCGACGCGCACTGGCCACCACGTCCCTTTGAATCGGTCGGGGTGCTTCTGGAAGCTGATGATGGTGTCGACATCCATCACAGTCCCAGCAGCGTCCGCTGCGCCGTCTGCGCCTGCCCGATATCCCCCAGCGGCTCCGTCAAAATCGTCGACTGCCTGCCGCCCGCCGCTTGCTGCCTGGCGCGCGCGGCGTCACGCTGGCGTGTCAGGTCTTCGGTCCTCTGCTGATCTTCGATGGCCCCACGCGCTTGGGCCGCCGCGGCTTCGGCCCTCCGCTCGCCCTTCTTGAGCTCCCTGGCCTGGGTGCGCGAGCTGTGGACCGTGGCGCCCGCGCTGACGCCGACTGCTGCCGCGATCAGGATCGTCGAGAGCGCCGCCATCACGCCACCTCCATCAGGTAGTGCCGCTCATGCAGGTGGAAGCCGTGCCGGATCAGCGTCTCTTCACGCACGGGGCTGTGATGTTCGAGCGTGAAGCCAAGCCAATCCGCGCGCGCCTTCCCGAACGCGACGAACTCCATCAAGAGCCGAGCTCCGGCCGACGTCCCGCGATGCTCGGGCATCACCCACCAGAACGTCTCGCAGAGTATCTTGATCGCAGGGTTGTACATATGCGGGGTCAGGATGCCCGCGATGAATCCGAGCTGGGTTCCGCGCTCGTCGACGGCAACGGCCACGAAGTGGTCGCGGATCTGGACCTCGAGCCCCGCTCGCACGAAGGCCTCGTCGCCGAAGAGGGGAAGGCGGGTGCCGAAGAAGCGTGAGAATTCGCGCAGCTGGGTGACCAGCCAGTCGATGTCGTCGGGCCTACCCTCTCTCACTGCTACCACGCCATGAAGTCTATCGGCTCTGCCGGTAGAGTCAAGGATCGCGTGGAGTCAAGCCCTTTCTGTCGAGTGTGGATCCCATTCGGACTTGAGCTTCGAGCTGTCGCTCCCTGGCCACATCATCGCCGCCGCGGGCATCTCCGGCATCGCGAACGTCATGCAGAGCGCGTCGGCCTTGTCGGGCGAGAACCCGAGGCGCTGCTTGATCTGGTCCTTGTCCTCCATGATCAGCTTGCCGTGGTGGAACGTGTACGTCATCGCGGTCAGCTCTCGCAGCAGCTCGGGATCGTTCGGCAGGGCGCCGCCGCGCTTCACCCACTCGGCCATGAGGAAGTGCATCTCGGCCCGCTTGTTCGCGTACCTCGAGTCGACCGCCTTACCAGCGAAGTTCACCGGCACGGGTGAGTGACCGGCCTGGAGCAGCGCGTCGACCACGCCAGCGCCCCAGCCTCCGGTCTCGTCGACGAACTCCATCTCGGAACCCCACGTCAGCTTGGACTTCGCCACGCGCGCCGCGATCTCGTGCGTGCGGGCGTTGCGCATCTCGGCCATCCTGAACGCGGCGAGGCCCTGCCTGGGGGCGATGATCGTCCGGTCGTCGCCGAAGCGCGCGACGTCGATCCCGAGCCGCTTCTGCGCGAAGCTGTACTGATCCTCGCGCAGGGTGCGCTTCATGGCGGCCGTGACCTCGTCGACGCCGAGCAGCGCGTTGATGGACGCGGGCGGGAACTTGCCGAAGACGTTGGCCAGGACGTAGGGATTGTCGCGTCCCCACTTCTCGATCTGCTCGCGCGCCCATTCGATGTCGACGCGCGGCGCCCTGTTCGGATCGTCGGGATCGCCGGTCAGCTCGAACAGCTTCCAGAGATGGCGATCCTTCGTGCAGGCGTCGTACAGCGGGCTCTCGAGCGACGTCGGGTTGCCGGTGATCACGAGGCGCGTCTCGATGCCGGATCCGAGCGCCGCCTCGGCCGCTGCGAGCACCGCGCGCGGAATGCCGCCGACCTCGTCGAGCACGAAGAGCATATAGTCGGCGTGCTTGCCCGCGAGCGTGTCGGCCTGCTTCTCTGAGCTCGCCGACTGCGACCACTGGCGAGCGGCCATGAACCACGTCGACGGGTGCTCGTTCGACGTGATCTGCGTGCGCGCCCATGTGAACGTCTGTTCGAGCAGCGGGCTGCGCTTCTGCCACTTCGAGAGCTCGGACCAGAGACCGTCCGCGAGGTTCGGCCCGCTGATCGAGGTGGCGATGATTTTCGGATGCGGGCGGGTGAGCATGAAGTTCCACATCAGCCAGGCGTCGAGCGTAGTCTTGCCAGGGTTCTTGCACGCTCGGACGCCGATGCGCTTGTGCTTGAACTTCGGAGAGAAGGAGGTCAGCGCTTCGGCCTGCCACCCATCAGGCTCGACGTTGAACGTCTCGCGCACGAACGCGAGCGGATCGTCGCGCCAACGGACCAAGCGGTCGTGGCCTGTCTCGGACATCAATAGCCGCGGTAGGTCGATGGATACGTTGTGGTCTTCTTCTTCGCCCGCTTCGCCCGCTTCGCCTTGCGTTTCACTTTTGCTTTAGCCATCTGTCCCTCGCTTTCTTGTAGACCCGCGCCTGCTTCTCGGCCGTCGGGATGAGCTCCATGATGTCGCCGACGATGGCCAGCGCGTGGACGTTCTCGACGTCGAGCAGCTTGAGGCACTTCAGGCACTCGATGGTCGCGAGCATCTTGCGCTCGTTGCCCTTCGTCGGATCGAGCGGGTCGACGGCCCTGGTCTCGAAGCCGAAGAAGAGCCGGACCTTCGAGCCTGGGCAGCAGTTCCAGCGCTTCGGCTTGTCCTGCGGCTGCGGATCGAAGTCGGGAAGGAATTCTCCCATCAGTGCACCAGCCTGCGGCGCGGGATCAGGATCTTCGTCGGGCCCTGGCGCTGCGACTCCTCGCGGATCGTGTTGATGCACTTGAGCGCGTAGCCCATGGCGCTCGTGGTGTCTTCGCCGCTGACGATCATCTTCATGATCGTCTCGAACGTCGGCGTGGCCACGACCTTGACCTTGTTGCCTGGCGTGTCCTCGATGGTGATCGTGATCTTCATCGTGCCTCCTTCGGTTTCTCCATCTCTCGCGCCTGCTCGCAGTCCCACGCCCCACCGCGGTGCAGCATGATCCCTTTCTTGTTCTTTCGATCCCAGGCGCCATCGAACGTCAGGATGCCGCACGATGGACAGGTCGTCCTCGGCGAATCCGTCCGGCACGACTGCATCAGGTGCTCAAAGCCATCCTCCCCGAGCCAGCAGCAGATCGGCCCGATCTCCGCGATCAGCGCGTTCACCACCGCGGGACTCGCATCGGCCTTCGTGCCCTTCTCCTTGTCGAACCCAGCGCGCTGCATGAACTCTTCGTCGGCCATGACGGTGCTCATGAGGTAGATCGATGCGACGATGCCGCTGGCCTTTGGGATTGCACAGACCCTCGACCAGTGATCTTGGCACCACTGCTTGACCGGCTTGTCGCTCATGCCTGCTTCCTGAACGGCGGCTCGATGTGGGCGCCGTTCCCGTTTCCGTTCAGCTTGCCGTTGCCCGTGCCGAGGATCAGCTGCTCGAGCGTGAGGCCGCCGCTGAACTCCTGCTTCGCGGTCGGCACGTAGATGCCAGCGATCTCGAAGAGCAGGCGGATCGCGGTCGTGTCGCCCTTGTTCGCCTTCTTGATCAGGGCGAGCCACACACCAGGCAGGTGCCGGTGCAGCTCGCGCTTCGGCGCCTCGGCCCATTCCTTCGCGAAGTCTGCATCCGAGTCGAACCAGTTGTAGACCGTCCGGCGTGGCACACCAGCCGATTGGCAGATGGCGATCAGCGAGCGGTTGTAGCCGCCCTCTTGCGCAGACTCAAGGAGCGCGCGCTGCCTCGCGCTCGGTTCCCACTTCTTTGTGCCTGTCTGTGCCATTACTTCGCCCTCATGATCTCACCGAACACGGGCGCCCCTGGACCCATCTGGACGGCGCCGCGGATGACGTTGTAGTCGAAAAACTCGTTGGCGTCATCGTCCGTCATTCCGTCACGGTCCACCGGGATCTTGATGCACTTCGCTCGGTCGTACAGGGCCGCCAGGCCCTCGGCGGTTTCCGCCACTCCGATGAGCGCGTCTTCGAAACCGTCGGCCAACAGCGCGTCATCGGGAAGCGACTCCACGATGTCCTCGAATGTCACCTCATCGGCCATGTCTCTCCTCCCTCGAGTCTGCCACCTTCCGGCCACGCGATCAAGCTTGCTCGTCCAGGCACCGCATCCAACCTGCCACCGTCTCTCGTTTGATCTTTTTCATGTCACCCTCGGTCACTAACACGCCAACGTCATCTCTGACCGGCGATGAGCCTCTTTCACTTGCGCCGCATGAAGCTCGGTAAGCGACATCTCATCCACCGGCCTCGTCAGTTGAGCACCGCACGCCTGGCACTCGGCTGGAAGTTCTTTCACTGATCCGATGTCGCAGTAATGGCACTTCCACACCATAGCCTTCTCCTTTTGGTTCAATCCTGTCCTTTGCCCGTGCCTCCTATTTCAGTTCCTGTTTCAGGTGATAGATCTGTCCGGCCACGGGGAAAAGCGGGCCGGTGCCCTCCTCGAGCGGCCAGTTCTGAAGGTGCCCGTCGTTGGATAGGGATTGGTGGATCCACCTGCACATGAAGCAGCCGTCCATGATCTTCCGCTGGATGAGTTGCTGGACCTCGAGCTTGAGCGGCTGAGCGCTCTGAGTCTGCGAGTTCACTGGGCGATCCTCCCGCTGCCGTTGCAGGCGCCGCAGTTTGAGACGGCCTCGTGCTCCTGGCCGGTTCGTTCGCTCGTGACCTTCGAGTAGACCACGCGCCGTCCTTCGCATCGGGTGCAGTCCTTCCACTTGCCCTGATGCTTCGACGCTTCGGACTGGGGGTTGACGGCGAAGCGGCCGTTCCTCGGGCCCTGATCCTGGCTCTTGCTCAGCCAGTTCTGGAGGAACCGTGGCCGGTTCTTCTTCCGCATCGATGGGTTGGCGACCTCCCAGGCGTGGGCCTTTCGGATCTCGCCCTCGACGCTGATTCCTGGGTACGCGGCCCTCCATGCGGCGAGGAGCGTCGGGAACTGCCGGATCAGCTTCTCGTCCGTCCGGTAGAGCTCGAGAGCCCCAAGTTCGGGGGGAACCGGCGGCGTCGGAGCCGGAGTCTTCGACGGCTCGACGCCATCCTTCTTTCTTTTGAGATGAGTCTGAGCATGAGTCTGAGTATGAGCTGAGGTATTACTTTCAGTTACGCTTGATAACATTTGATTACCAAGTTGATTACGCTTTTTAAGGCGATGGCGCTGAACGGCTTCGCGCACTTGAGCTCTTCGGTCGTCGGCGTCTTTGATGTGGTTGTAGTGGTCGTAGTTGAACATCCGCCACCCGCCGTCCACAACTTCGATCCGTCGTCCGCCCCTTTCGGGCGCCCTCGACGCATCGGACGACAGCGGATCCGGCGCCAGGAACTTCTCCATCGTCGCGAGAACCTTCTCGATGGGGATGCTCGTGATCCTGGCCAGCCCGCTGACGCTGCCGAAGATGAACCCTCGCTGGTCGGCCATGGCCATCAGCGTGACCCACAGGACGCGGACGTCGGAGTCCTCGGACCAGATCGATGAGTTGACGATGCTGCTGAAAAGCTTGCTGTACATTCCTCTCTCCTTACTGTAATCGTGCCCGCTAACAGAAGTGAATCTACCACGCGCTCCGGCACCGATCAACAGGATTCGTAGCGATTCGTGAAATCTTTTCGGATTACTGCTTGACACTGGCCGATAAGATGATAGTCTCACTGTTGCGAGACATGAACATGGAACTGAAACCGACCGCCGCGATCCCCGCCGAGTCTGTCTCTGTGCTTCGTGTCTCGCAACTCGGACACACCTTTGGATTCGGCGGGGGTCACGACGGTTCGAAGGAGGCACGCATGGTGGTTCCGACGGTCGAGATTCAAGGTCGCCGCGTTGAGATTGGCGCTGTGATGCCGATCTACTTCGGGGGCAATCATACCGTTGAGTGCATGAACGGTACGCACTTCCGGTACTGCGATGCAATCATCCGTGACGGGAAGGTCGTCGAACAGGCCAGCGTGAAGAACGTCGGCACCTGCGATAGCTGGATCGGCGGTTGCCCTGCGCGCCGCGCCGCCGCGGTGCTCAAGTACGGGGAAGAGGTGCGCTCGTGATGATCCCCACCGTCCACATGAACGGCACCTCGCAGGACGAGCTCGTCGAGCAGCTCTGCGCGGCATCCAACGCACTCGAGGCCGCCATCGTCGCGCTGCGCGGCGCCGCGCCGAACGGCCGCGACTTCTATCCCCAGGGGCCGGATGCGCTCACGAAGGCCATCGCCGAGCACTGCGACCGGATCACGCGGATCCAGAACGTGAAGAACGAGATCGACGAGCTCGCGCTGGCGGTCTCGGACCAGGGGGTGCGCTCGTGAACATCGCGCAGGCTTACGACAAGGTGAATGCCATCCAACAGGTCGCGCCCGTCCAGACGCTGACCTTCGGAGAAGCGGAGAAGGCGGTCCGTAAAATGTACCGCCACCTGACAGGAAACAAGTTCCCCCTTCCGTGCGTCGAGACGTCGGGCAACCGTGTTACGTGGACGCACCAAGGCACGTACCGGATCAACGCGGGAAACGGCTGGATCGACCTCCTTCACCTGTTCAGCCACTGGTACTTCCGCCGTACCAACGGGGAGGACCGTCCCCATTCGAAGAAGCACGCCCGCCTGGAGGTGAAGCTTCGGAAGTACGCCATTAAGCACGGCTGGCTCACCGGCTCGCTTAGGCGCCACGAAAAGCCGGAAGCCCCCGCATCGACCAAGGACGAAGCCCGCGCAAAACTGATCGAACGACGTCGCGCACAGGTCATCCGTCTGGAGCGGAAGATCAAGGCGCTCACCACGAGGATGAAGAAAGCGAAGCGCAGCCTCGGGGCTCTTGAGCGCGCGGCCGGACGTGCCGGATCGAAAGTCGAGTAACCCGCGCCCGCTCCCCGCTTGGGGGGCGGTTCGGGGCGGCCTCATGTCGAGGCCGCAAAAACCAGTAGGAGGCGATTATGGTTGCGAACGTGCAGACGATGGCTTACGTGGGCGCGCGTCCCTGGCACGGGCTCGGCGTCGAAGTCCCCGCCAACGTGACGGCCGCCGAGATGCTCGTGAAGGCCGGTCTCGATTGGGAGGTCGAGCTCGTCGACCTGGCCACGGTCGACACCGCCGTCAAGGTCACCCACAAGGCGATCCGCCGGAAGGACAACGGCCAGATCATCGGCGTCGGCGGGCCCAGCTGGCGCCCGATGCAGAACCGGCCCGCCTTCGAGATCCTGAACTCCATGATCTGCGAGGGCCAGGTCCAGTGGCACACCGCGGGCGCCCTCGGCAACGGCGAGAAGGTGTGGGCGCTCGTGAAGCTGCCTGGCGCCCTCGAGCCGGTCAAGGGCGACGTCGTCGAGAAGTTCCTGCTGTGGGTCAACGGCCACAGCGGCGGCTTCGCGCAGCGGATGATGAAGACCCCGATCCGCGTCGTCTGCCAGAACACGCTGAACGCCGCTCTGTCCGAGCTCTTCGTGACGACCTCGAGCGGGAAGATCAGCAGCAAGGTCAAGGAGGGCAAGGAAGGCGAGGCGATCTCGATCCGCCACATCGGCGACCAGAGCAAGAAGCTCGAGGAAGGCGCCCGCGCGCTCGGCCTCGCGCTGAAGTATTACGACGAGGTCGGCCAGGCCTTCGGCCGCATGGGCGAGGTCCGGCTGTCGAAGGCAGCGATCAGCGCCGTGCTCGACAAGGTCTTCCCCGTGAAGACGGAAGAGCAGCGCGAGCGCGAGATCGGCAACGCGCGGATCCAGAAGAGCGTGCTCGAGCTGGCCGAGACCGGCAAGGGCACCGACATCGTCGGCGTCCGCGGCACGGCCTGGGGCCTGTACAACGCCATCACCGAGTACGTCGACCACAACCGGACGACGCGCGGCGAGGACGAGACCGAGAAGCGCGCGGCGCGGCTCGAGAGCCAGTGGTTCGGCTCCGGCGCCAAGGTGAAGCAGGAGGCTTTCGCGGAGATCATGGCCGCGATCAACTAGAAAGGCTGCACGATGACGGGCCCACGGGCGGGCCCCTCTCGCGTGTCCTTTTATGACACAGGGGTGGTATAGAATGGGCCTGAACTTGGAACCGAACATGGACGCGAACACCACTCCCACCGCGCTGATCGCGCTGCTCAGGCAGACCAATCGAGACCTGCTTGCCGCGCTTGTCGAAACGTGCAGCGAGCTTCAACTGCTCGGGCAGGATGATCCCGTCGTCCAGCGAGTGCTGGGCTCGGCCCGAGCCGCCATCACCAAAGCCAAGGAGCTCAACCATGGATAGCCTCACGATGGAACTCGCGCGGGTCTGTGAGTTACTGATGCATCCGGCCGTCGACCCCTACGGCAAGGTGATCGACAGGCTACGGAAGGAAGATCACGCGCGCGCGGAGGGGCTGCTGGAGAAGGTCCGCACGATGATCAAGGTCGAGAACGAGAAGCTTCAGCTGCAGCACGCGGCGGTGCGCGCGAGCAGCGGTCGGCCGTGTCCCCACTGTTACGGGAGGATCAGCAGCTCGTCGCTCGAGTGCGACGGCTGCGGTTACAACGTCAGTTAAGGGCGTGCTTCGGCGCGTCTCCCCCTCTCCAAAGCTCCGGTCGTCCTGAAGCGACCGGAGCGATGGGAAGTGCGTAGACCGCAGCGGCTGGGACTACCACCTTGCCCAGCCGCTGTAGCCCGCGCATTTTCGCTCGGGAAAAAAACTCAGGAGGTCGTATGACGGACGTGACGAAAGACCTGGCGTTGCCGGAAGAGAAGCTGGTGGGCCTGCCGGATCGGTTCCAGCCGCGGAACCTGACCGAGCTCATGACGTGGTCGAAGCTCATCCACTCGAGCGCGCTGGCGCCGAAGGGCATGAACGAGGCGGGCATCGTGCTCGCGGTGCAGATGGGCAGCGAGCTGCGGATCTCGCCGACGCAGGCGCTGCAGAACATCGCGGTCATCAACGGCCGCCCGTCGATTTGGGGCGACCTGGGTCTCGCGCTGTTCAAGCGTGACGCCTCCTTCGCGACCATCGAGGAGCGCGCGCCCGACCAGGCCAAGGCGAAGGGCGAGGGCCACTGCGTGATCACGATGAAGAACGGCGCGGTCATCGAGCGCCGCTTCACGCGCGAGGACGCGAAGACCGCCGGACTCTACCAGCGCAGCGGCGCCACCGGCCCGTGGACGACCTACGAGGGCCGGATGCTCCAGATGCGCGCGCGGTGGTTCGCGATGCGCGATGCGGATCCTGGGGTGTTCAAGGGCGTCTCGAGCCGCGAGGAGGCCGAGGACTACGTCGAGATCGGCACGACCCCCGAGGGCGTGACGATGCTGCGCCCGCGCTCGAAGTCGGCGCCGACGACGGCCGAGGTCGAGAAGTTCACGAAGGAAACCAAGACCGCTCCGCAGCAGGCGGTCGCACCCTCCCAGCCCGTGGCGACGGTCGATCACTCGAAGCTGTCGAAGGTGCTCGTCGGCACGGTCGTCCCGAAGACCGGCGGCGGAAAGACCTTCTTCGTCATCAGCGTCGAGACGTCGAGCGGCGCGAAGCTCGAGAGCACCACGTTCGACACGAAGCTCTCGGACCTGGCCAAGCAGCTCAAGGGACAGTTCGCGCTTGTCTTGATCGCGGAGACCCGCAAGCCCCAGCCGAGCGGGCCGGACAAGGTCTACCAGAACCTCATGCACATGGAGCCCGCGACGGTCGAGGCCGACGACGCACCGCCGGACAACCTCTTCGAGCAGGGCGGGTAGGCCCATGGAACTCCTGCGCGTGACGAACGTCATCAAGCTCAACGGCCTGATCGACGAGAGCTTCTCGAACGAAGCGGCGATGCTCCGCGGCACCTACGCGCACGAAGCCTGCGCCCTGGACGTGAAGGGGGATCTCGACGAGGCGAGCATCGATGAGTCGGTCATGCCGTTCGTCGAGAGCGAGAGGATCTTCCGCCGCGAGGTCCAGCCGAAGACGCACGCGCAGGAGCTCAAGGTCGTCAACGAGGCGATGGGCTACAAGGGCACGCTCGACTGGGAATGCTGCTTCAAGGATTCGAACTGGATCCTCGACCGCAAGACCGGCCTCGCTGCCAGCTGGCATCGCTACCAAGTCGCGCTCTACGCGCTGGCATGGGCTGCTCAGAATCCTGGGCAGCCTATGCCGCGCAGGGCGGCGCTCTATCTCTCGCACGAAGGCAAGCGCCCGAACTTCGTGGAGTTCACCGACCGCAGGGACTTCGACCGCGCGAAGGCGCTCGTGACGGTTGCTTACATCAAACTGGAACTACAAGGAGGCACGCTGTGACCAACATCGAAATCATCCAGCCCGAGACGGGCGACCTGACAGCGCAGAACCAATCGCTGTTTATCCAGGCGAGCACGCTGGCCGTCATCGACAAAATGAGCCACCAGGCGGGGAGCGAGATCCTCAAGGACATCGCCCGCGCCGAGAAGATCGTGGTCGAGCGCTTCGCCGAGCCCAAGCAGGCCGCGCACAAGGCCCACAAGTTCATCACGCAGATGGAGGGGATGTTCCTCGAGGCGATCAAGGACGCGCGATCCATCATCAGCCCCAAGCTCATCGGCTACGAGACCGAGCAGCGCCGCATCGCCGAAGCGAAGCAGCGCGAGCTCGCCGAGCTGGCGCGCAAGCAGGAAGAGGAGCGGTTGCTCCAGGACGCCATCGATGCCGAAGCGTCCGGCGACAAGGCCGGAGCGAGCGCGATCCTCGAAGAGCCGATCTCCGCGCCGGTCGTGACCGTCGCGCCCGAGACCGCCAAGGTCGATGGCGTCAGCACGCGCACCGTGTGGCGCGCCGAGCTCACGGACAAGATGAGGCTGCTGAAGTACGTCGTCGAGCACCCCGAGTGGCTGAACCTCATCGAGGTGAACCTGTCCGCGCTCAACGCTCTCGCGCGCTCTCAGAAGGGCGCCTTCGCCCTGCCTGGGACCAAGGCCGTGAGCGAGTCGATCAAGGCGGTGCGGGCGTGAACAGGAAGTTTGGGGTGGTGCACGCCGTGGCGACTTGTAAGGACTGCGGGTGGGAGGCATCCTGCTACAAGAACGCTCAAGCGTTGTCATCGAAACACGCCAGCCGGTACGGGCATCTCGTTTCGGGCGAAGTCGGGTGCGCCTTCGAGTATGACGCCCGTTTAGATGGGCCAAAGAATCCGCAGCGGCCATTACAGAATCGCTCGAGGGGATAGTGCCTTGGAGAGACGGAAACACGGGGCTGGGGTTGGGGAGATACCGGCCCCGAGAATTTGGAGGATCGATGAGTTACCTACGCAAAGTCCAGCTGCAGCGCGACCGTAACCGCGCCGTCGAGCTCAAGCGGAAAGCCGATCACAGTGGCCTGGCGCCGAAGCCGCGCAAGGCCGATCCCGTGCCGATCAAGACGTTCCGCGGTCTGCCGCTCACGGACTACGAGAACGAGAAGTCGCATCTCTCGGAGCTCTCGGAAGAGCAGCGCAAGGAGCGCCGGACCTGGAAGCAGAGGATGAAGGGGTTCTTCTCTGGCAGGAAGGCGTGATGAAACTTTCAGAGCTCCTTCCGTCTGGTCCCGAGCTCGACGCGCTCATCGCTGAGAGAGTGCTCGGCTGGAGGCGGTCGCCACACGTCGCCAATCAGTGGAACGTCCCGCTCGAGGATCCGAAGGGCGCCTACATCGAGCTCTCGGGTCTGTCGCCGTTCAGCAAGAACATGGACTCCGCTTGGTGCGTGGTCGAGCGGATGAGCGCGCTCGGGTTCATCATCGAGATCGCGCAGTACGGGATCTTCGACAGCGGCTCAGAGTGGTATGCCCACTTCGACGAGAAGTCCTCGAGGGGTGGACGGGGCGGCCACGGCCAGGACAAATCCGTCTCGATGGCGATCTGCTACGCGGCGCTCTACGCGCTCGGAGTCTGGAAGCTGCCATGAGCGACTTCTGCGACAGCGATGGACCCCACCGCCGATGCCACTGCATGGATCTGCGCAGCCAGGTCGCTTCGTTGAACGGTCTGGTGGCCGCACTCGAGAACACGAAGAACGTCTCGACGAAGCTGGCGTCCCGAGTCATGGTCGACGCAATCGACTGGAGGGCGCGTGCCGAGCGGGCCGAGGCCGTGGTCGAGGCAGCGCGGGAAGCTTCAGCAATCTGGAGCGAGGAGGAGATCTGCGGTCAGAACGGCGAGGTCTACAAACTCAGGAAGGCGCTCGCCGAACTGGACGGCAAGCCGATGAGGACAAGCCCATGATCTGCACCGCCTGCGAAGGCCGCGGCCTGACCTACGGCAGCGTCGAGTACGGGGGCAAGCAGGTCACGACGATGTATCGCTGCGTCCCGTGCAACGGTAAAGGCGCCGTCGAGGCGGCGCCGAAGCCTGGAATCGTGGGGAACACCGTCGAGCTTTCGTACCAGGATTTCAAACGAGCGGCTATGGTGGGGATCCAGCGGAACTGGGAGGATCACGAACACGGGCTGAAGTCCGGCGGGGCGTTCAAGATGCGGGACGGCTGGGCATGGGAGCAGCACATCCTTGGCGCCGCTGGCGAGCTCGCCTTTGCGAAGTTCCTGGGACTCGAGTGGACGCCAGCGAAGATGAAGGCGAAGGACGTGGGCGCTTACCAGGTTCGAACCGTGGTGCGAGACGACGGTCAGCTCGTCGTGCGTGAGAAGGATGTCGATACCGACCGCTTCGCGCTCGTGACGGTCAAGGCTCACCATCGGTTCAGGATCGCTGGCTGGACCTCCGGCGGCACCGCCAAGCAGATCGGCGAGCGCAGGAACCCGAACGGTTGGGGCGAGGCCTGGTTCGTCGACCAGGTGAAGCTGAACCTGTTCCCACGAGCGGAGACGCACGTTTGATGTACGGCATGACGGTCGGTTTGGACCCGCCTGCGGAAGCTGGCGGAAGAGGGCGGAAGCACACGGAAAAGGAGACTTGATCATGGGCCAGGACAAGATGTTGCGATGCAACGGCTGCGGCGAAGACTTCGTCCACGACCAGAAGGCGCAGGCGTTCTTCGAGAAGATGGGCTTCACCGATCCGAAGCGCTGCCAGCCGTGCAGGGCGAAGCGCAAGCGCGAGCGCGACCAGAAGGAAGCGAAACGTCCGGCGGGCAACGTCGCCGAACCGGACGGAGACCAGGGACTCGAATAAGGAGGTTATAACTGCTTATGAAAATCCAACAAAATCAAAAGGAATCGGTTAGAATCGCTTGCTTTTCGACACGAAAAACGCTATGATTGAGGAGTGAAAAATGAAAGTCATCAAGGTCACAAAAGAGTATTTCCAGACAGAGGACGAGAAGGTTTATTTCTTCGAGCCGCTGGAGAAAGAACTCTCGGTTGCGGATATGCAGAAGATTGTGGATGCAAACGAGAAGTTGGTAAAGGAGTTGAAGCCATCAGTGCCATGACGCCCTACTGGACATCCCATGACGGTCGGCACATCATCTACTGCGGCGATTGCCTTGAGATTCTGCCTACGCTGCCGAAGGTGGACGCGGTGATTACTTCGCCCCCTTACGATGCTGTGCGTGACTATGGTGGACACGCGGCGGTGGATTGCATTGCTGTGCTTACGGGGTTGGGCGATTTGCTTGATACCGGCGCTGTGATGATGTGGAATGTCCGCGACCAAACTATAAACGGAAGCGAAACCGGAACATCCTTCCGCCATGCGCTTCATTGCTTAGGCTTGGGCCTGCGCTTGCACGACACGATGATTTATTGCAGGGATGGAGTGACATTCCCAGACGCAAATCGTTACTTTCCAAGCACCGAATATATGTTCGTTTTCAGCAATGGAGCGCCGAAGCATTTCAACGGAATTAAGGATAGGCCCAACCGCAGCGCTGGAACCGTAATGAGCGGCACCGTCAGGCAAACCGACGGCTCTCTGGCGAAGAAGAAACGCAGCGGGGAAACCGTTCCATCGCACGGATTGAGGCATAACTGGTGGATCCTTCACAACGCGCAAGCCGGTCTAGGAGAGTTTGGCGGGCACCCGGCGCCGATGCCTTACCCAATGGCCGAGGGCCACACTAGAACGTGGACGGACGCAGGGGAAACCATCCTTGACCCCTTCATGGGCAGCGGCACCACGGGAGTCGCGTGCGCGAAACTAGGCCGCAAGTTCATCGGCATCGAAATCGAGCCGAAGTATTGCGACATCGCGGTGAAGCGGCTGGAACGGGAACTGAGCCAGCCGCACCTGCCGTGGCCGGAGCCGCAAGCTGTGGAAGTGCAGGGGACGATGTTCGAGAACAAATGAAAATCTACAAAATCACCGAAGCCAGCGAATGTCTTGGGGTGTC
>CAYTWT010000073.1:0-2208 GCA_964442185.1 uncultured Acidobacteriota bacterium | reverse complement strand
GAGAACGGGCGATCCCTCCAGGCCGAGCTGAAACTCACGCTGGAGCGAAACGCGCAGATGGGTCACGACGAGGCCTGGGGCCTCGCGGCGCGACTGCGTCGCCGCCTGGGCGGAAGGCGACACTCGGATAGCGTGCGCCTGCTCGCCCGGGACCGTCGCCGTTGAAGCTGGTAGTGGACGCCGCCGTTGCGGTCAAGTGGTTCGTGCCTGAGGCACACTCCACCGAGGCCTGTCGGTTGCTAGACGCACAGCACGAACTGCTGGCTCCCGACCTGTTGTTCCCCGAGGTTGGCAACGTGCTCTGGAAGAAGGTCGAACGCCGCGAGCTCCGCCCCGGTGAGGCGCGGAGCGTGCTGCACGGGCTGGCGCGCGTATCCCTTGCCGTACATCCCTGTCAGCCGCTCGTCCCGGCCGCTCTCGAGATCGCCCTGGCTAACAGACGGACGGTGTACGACGCTTTGTATCTCGCCCTGGCGGAAGCGCGAGGCTGTCGGCTCGTCACGGCGGACCGAAGGCTCTTCAACGCCCTTTCCGCAGGCCGCCTCGGTCGCAGCCTGTTGTGGGTTGCGGACCTCCCAAGCGGTAAGCGCGAGGCTTGATCATGGCGCTCGCAGCCGGAACGAAGCTCGGACCGTACGAGGTGACGGCGCCGCTCGGCGTCGGCGGAATGGGCGAGGTGAAATGAGCCAGGTGCCCGAGTCGGCGGCGCGAGCCGTCATCCGCGATCTCGAGGGCGATGAGCACGCGCTCGGCTCGCTGTGGGCGGAACGAACCGCCGTCGTCGTGTTCCTGCGCCACTTCGGCTGAATGTTCTGCCGTGAGCAGGCGGTGCAGGTGCACCGCGAGCTGAAGGCGATTCGCGAGCGCGGGGCCGAGCTGGTGCTGATCGGCAACGGCAACCGCCACTTCGCGAAGGCTTTCGCCGACGAGTTCGGGATCACGTCGCCCCTCTATGTCGACACACAGCGCGAGTCGTACCGAGCGCTCGGGATGGAGCGCGGCTTGTTCGCCACGCTGGGCAACGCCGCGAGCCTCAAGAACATGGCGCGCGCGCTGCGCGCCGGTTTTCGGCAGGGAGCCACGCGCGGCGATGCCTGGCAACTCGGCGGCGTCCTCGTCGTGAGGCCCGGCGGCGAGATCGCGTATCGGTATTTGAGCAGCGCGGCCGGAGACCACGCGAAGGTCGCCGAGATCTTCGCGGCACTCCCGCCGAAAGCGGCGTGAGGGCGCCGGCTCCGCAGGCGGGCGTGATGCCGACCTTCGACATCCAGGGCCACCGAGGCGCGCGCGGGCTCTCGCCGGAGAACACGCTCCCGGGCTTTGCCAGGGCGCTTGCGATCGGCGTCACGACGCTCGAGCTGGACATGGGGATGACGCGGGACGGCGTCCTCGTCGTGAGCCACGACCCCATTCTCAACCCGGATCACACCCGCGACCCCGCGGGGCAGTGGCTCGAGAAACCGGGGCCCTCGCTCTTCAGCTTGAGGCTCGAGGAGCTGCGCCGCTTCGACGTCGGCCGGCTCAGACCCGGCTCCGCCTACGCGGCGCGCTTTCCCGAGCAACAGGGAGCCGACGGCGTCCCGATCCCGACGCTCCAGGAGGTCTTGGGCCTCGTCCGACGCTCCGGCAATGCCTCCGTCCTCTTCAACATCGAGACCAAGCTCGATCCTCGCTTCCCGGACCGGACACCCGGCCCGGAGGACTTCGTCGACGCCTTCTTGAAGGTCGTTCGCGAGTCCGAGGTGACGAACCGCGTCACGCTCCAGTCCTTCGACTGGCGGACGCTCCGCTACGCGCGAGGCGTGGCGCCGGAGATCGCCACGTCCTGCCTCACGGTCGAGCAGCCGGGCGAGGACAACATCCAGGCAGGGCGTCCAGGCCGATCGCCCTGGCTCGCCGGACTCGCGGTCGCCGACTTCGCCGGCTCCGTGCCACGACTGGTCAAGGCCGCGGGTGCAGGCACCTGGTCTCCCGACGCGACGACGCTGACGCCGGCGCTCGTGGTCGAAGCTCACAGCCTTGGCCTTCGCGTGCTGCCTTGGACCGTGAACGAGCCCGGCACGATGGCCGCGCTCATCGACGCGGCCGTGGACGGCCTGATCAGCGATCGGCCGGATCTGCTGCGTCAGGCCGCGGCGGGAAGGGGCCGGCCGCTCCCACCGCAGACCCCGGTCGCGCCGTAGGCCTCGGATCTTTGTGGCGAGTGGC
>CAYTWT010000072.1:0-1727 GCA_964442185.1 uncultured Acidobacteriota bacterium | reverse complement strand
CCCCCGCTCCAGAACCACGGCAACTACGTCATCAGCCTGAATCAGCTCGTGAAGTGGCTCGGCTCGCAGGCCGAGGCGCGTGGCATCGACGTCGTGGCTGGCTTTCCGGCGGCAGAGCTGCTCTACGAGGGCGACCGGGTCCTCGGCGTGCGCACGGGCGACAAGGGCATCGACAAGCACGGCAACAGGAAGGGCAATTTCGAAGCCGGCGTCGACCTGCGCGCGAAGCTCACGATCCTGGCCGAGGGAGCGCGCGGCAGCCTGACGAAGCAGCTCGTGCCGCGGCTCAAGCTGGACGCGGGCAAGTTCCCGCAGGTCTACACGATCGGCATCAAGGAGCTGTGGGAAGTCCCGAAGGGCCGCCTCGCGAAGGGCGCGGTCCTGCACACGATGGGCTTCCCGCTCGGCGCCGAGACCTTCGGCGGCGGCTTCATCTACGGCTTCACGGAGGAGCGCATCTCGGTCGGCCTGGTCGTGGGCCTCGACTATCGCGATCCGTTCCTGGATCCGCACGCCCTGTTCCAGAAGTACAAGGAGCACCCGCTGGTCCGCCGCCTGCTCGAAGGCGGAAAGATGCTCCGTTACGGCGCGCGCACGATCACCGAAGGCGGCTGGTACTCGATCCCGCGGCCGTACGCCGACGGCGTGATGCTGGTGGGCGAGTCGGCTGGCTATCTGAACGCGATGCGCCTGAAGGGAATCCATCTCGGCATCAAGACCGGCATGCTCGCCGCGGAGACGGCTCTCGAAGCGCTCGTCGCCGAGGACACGTCGGCAGCGAAGCTCAAGGCTTACGAAGACAAGGTCGCCGGCTCCTACGTGAAGCAGGAACTGTGGAAGGTCCGCAACTTCCACCAGGGCTTCAAGCACGGTCTCTTCGCCGGCCTGATCCACAGCGGTTTGCAGATGTTCAGCGGCGGCCGCGGCCTGTTCGATCCGATGGCCCCCTCCAAGGGCTACGCGGAGATCGAAACCCTTGCCGATCGCTACGGCGACGGCGCCGGCCGCGACCGCTTCGAGCGCAAGAAGATGGACGGGGCTCTCACCTTCGACCGCCTGACCGACGTCTACAACTCAGGCACCAAGCACGAGGAAGACCAGCCGACGCATCTGCACGTCGCCGATACCACGGTGTGCGAAACGAAGTGCAAGGAAGAGTACGGCAACCCGTGCGAGAAATTCTGCCCGGCGGCGGTCTACGAGATGGTCCCCAAGGACGGCACCCTGAAGGACCTCCGGCTCCAGATCAACTTCTCGAACTGTGTCCACTGCAAGACCTGCGACGTGATGGATCCGTACCAGATCATCACCTGGGTCACGCCCGAAGGCGGCGGGGGCCCTCGCTACGACGACCTGTAGGGCGGCACCTCAGCGTGAGACGACGGTGCTAAGCTAGCTTCATGGCTTCGTCGGTCAAGCGCCGCGCCACATATGACGACCTCTTGCAGGTCCCGCCTCACCGCGTGGCCGAGATCATGGATGGTGATCTGCACGTCTCGCCCCGGCCAGCGCCGCGCCACGCCCTTGCAACTTCGGTGCTTTGGGGCGATGTCGGACCGCCCTTCCATCACGGCCGAGGAGGTCCTGGCGGCTGGTGGATCCTCTTTGAGCCGGAGCTGCACTTTGGCGAGGACGTGCTGGTGCCCGATCTCGCTGGCTGGCGGCGTGAGCGTATGCCGGCCCTTCCTGACACTGCCTTCTTCGCCCTCGCTCCCGACTGGGTGTGT
>CAYTWT010000071.1:0-1839 GCA_964442185.1 uncultured Acidobacteriota bacterium | reverse complement strand
CGCCTGCGCGTCATCGCCACGACCGATCGGCGGCACTTTGGGTCGATCCGCCCGAAGCACGTGCCCGCCTTCGAGCTCGTGCCCTGAGGGCGTCTGCGTGGATTCAGCTTGCGGGGGTTTCAGGGCGCGCCGTTCTTCGATCACCAGACGTACACGCAGTTGCTGGCCGCGCCGCAGCGGCTCGGCGACCTGTTGTACCTGGGCAACCGCCGGTGGCACGACCGCGGCATCGAGGTGTTGCCATTCACCGATTGTGTGATCCAACTCGACCACTGGTTGTGATCGCGCAATAGCATTATTGGACTAGCCCCAAGGCCCGATTCACAGAAAGGCCGTTCGCGAGCGATAGAATAAGGCTGTCATGACGTTGATAACGCTGCAGCTTCCGGACGAGGTCTTCTCCGCCCTTCGGCGATCGCCGGAGGAATTTGGCCGCGCCCTCCGCCTGGCCGGAGCGATCTACTGGTATCAGCGCGGCGAGGTCTCCCAGGAGAAGGCCGCACAGTTGGCCGGGCTGGACCGGACCGACTTTCTTCTCGCGCTGGCCCGGGAGAGGGTGGATTCCTTCACCGTCGATCTCGAAGAGCTGAAGCGAGAGCTCAAACTTGGTTGATAGGGCGGCGGTCAACGCCTCCCCTCTCATCCTTCTCGCTCGCGGCGGCCTCATCCAGTTTCTCAAGCTCGCGGGACCCGAGGTCGTCGTTCCGTTGCCGGTCGCCGAGGAGGTCCGCCGGCGCGGTGCGAGCGATCCCACGGTGCGGGCCCTCGCCGAGAACCCTTGGCTCGCAGTGTCCGAAATAACGGTGCCCCCGCTCATCCAGGCCTGGGACCTCGGCCCAGGAGAGTCTTCGGTCCTCGCCTGGGCGCATGCCCATCCGGGAACGCTGGCTGTCATCGATGACCTGGCCGCGCGGCGATGCGCCGCAACCCTCAGCATCCCCGTGCGCGGCACGCTGGGCCTCGTCATCCTGGCCAAGCAGCGAGGCGAGGTAAAGGCTGCCCGTCCCCTGCTGGAGGCACTGCGCAGAGGCGGACTGTATCTTTCCGACTCGGTGCTGAACGCGGCCCTGGCGCTCGTCGACGAGTGAAGCACCTCGTCGCTCTCGACCTGGGCGCGGCCTCGGCCGGGGAGTGAAAGTGGCCTACTACGGCTTTCGTCCCTATCTCAGCGTCGGCGCCCGGCGCAAGCAGGCGGCGCGGGAGCTGGAGCGGTTCCGCAAGAAGGGCCACCCGTTCTCGCCCGTGCTCGTCGCGGGGCGCGCCATCGCGCGGAGCTTCTGGGGCCAGAGCTGGTGCCGCAACCTCGAGCGCTACAGCGACTACTCGAACCGCCTGCCGCGCGGGCGGAGCTATGTCCGGAACGGTTCGGTCGTCGATCTCCAGATCGCGCGGGGGGAGGTCGAGGCGCGGGTGTCCGGGTCGTCTCTCTACACCGTCCGGGTCGAGGTGGCGCCCGTGCCCCGGGCGCGCTGGGCGTCTCTGTGCAAGGGCTGCGCGGGCGGCATCGACTCCCTCGTCGAGCTGCTGCAGGGGCGGCTGTCGAAAAGCGTCATGGAGCGAATTTGCGCGGAGCGCACGGGCCTCTTCCCCTCGCCCGCGGAGATCCAGTTCGGCTGCAGCTGTCCCGACTGGGCCGCGATGTGCAAGCACGTCGCCGCGGTGCTGTACGGCGTCGGGGCCCGGCTCGACGCGCGGCCCGAGCTGCTCTTCGAGCTACGCGGCGTGGACCAGCAGGACCTGATCGCCCGAGCCGGCAAGGACCTCCCGCTCGCGCGGAAAGGGCCGGCGCCCGGGAGGCTCCTCGCCGAGGAAGGGCTCTCCGAGCTGTTCGGCATCGAC
>CAYTWT010000070.1:0-35184 GCA_964442185.1 uncultured Acidobacteriota bacterium | reverse complement strand
CACCGAGGACCACGTCCAGGCGGCCCGGCTCCGCAACGAGTGCCAATCGACCGGCCTGAACGTGTCCGGTATCGATTGTCTGATTGCGCGAATCGCGATAGCGCGTGGCGATCGCCTGTTCGCGGTTGATGCAGACTTCCAGAGGATCGCCAAGCTCGCTCCGCTCAAGCTCTACAAGTTCAGCGGGCGCTAGACGCGCTGCGAGCGCGCACGCGCCGCCTTCGGCTCTTGAGCAGCGTCTCTTTGTCCGCGCGCCGTAGCTGTTTGATGCGATGTTCCTCGCGCAGGGCGGCGCTCCAGGTGGCGAGCTTCCGCCACCAGACCAGCGTGACCGGCAGCCGCGAGCGCGTGTAGCGGGACGCAATCCCTAGCTGATGCTTGCGCAAGCGCGCGGCCACGTCCTTGGCACTGCCGGTGTACAGCGAGCCATCACGGCAGCGGAGCACGTAGACGAAGGCAACGGTCGACTTCCCCGGCTGCTTCCGGACCCGCTTGGCGCCGGGACGCCTCGTGGGTTCCAGTTAGCCTAGCGCGGAGCCGGCGGACGCGGCGGAATGGCGCTCGCGCCCTTGCCCTGGATCACGTTCATCGCGAGCGCCAGCATCGAGCCCACGTCGGAGAGGTTCGCGGGCACGACCAGGGTGTTGCCGGCCTTGGCGATCTCGCCGAAGCGATTGATGTACTGCTCCGCGACGCGGAGCTGGACGGCCTCGTAGCCGCCGGCCTCGTTGATCGCCGCGGCGACGGAACGGATGCCCTCGGCGGTGGCCTTCGCGACCGACTCGATCGCGGCGGCCTGACCCTGGGCCTCGTTGATCTGCTGCTGCTTCTTGGCCTCGGAGGCCTTGATCACCTGTTGCTTCTGACCCTCGGCGTTGTTGACGGCCGCGTCACGCTCGCCTTCGGACTGCAGGATGATCGCGCGCTTCTCGCGCTCGGCGCGCATCTGCTTCTCCATCGCGGCGATGATGTCCTGCGGGGGCCGGATGTTCTTGATCTCGGAGCGCAGCACCTTGACGCCCCAGGGCTCCGACGCCTTGTCGACTTCGTTCACCACCTGGATATTGATGGCGGTGCGCTCCTCGAAGCTCTTGTCGAGCTCGATCTTGCCGATCTCGCTGCGCAGCGTCGTCTGGGCGAGCTGCGTGATCGCGAAGCCGTAGTTGTTGATGCCGTAGGAGGCCCGCTCGGGGTCCATGATCTTGAGGTAGAGGATGCCGTCGACACCCACCTGGATGTTGTCCCGGGTGATGCAGATCTGCTCGGGAATGTCGATGGCCTGTTCCTTCAAGGTGTGCCGGTAGCGGATCACGTCCATGAACGGGATCAGGATGTGCATCCCGGCCTCGAGCACGCCGCTGAACTTGCCGAGCTTCTCGACGACGTAGGCGTTCTGCTGGGGCACCACGACCACGATCTTGAAGAAGATCCACAGCAGGATAAAGAAGCCGACGATCGCGACGATCAGAAGTCCCATCATCTGCCTGACCCCCCTTGAAACCCGACTACTCGGGACGTACGAACAGCGTAAGCCCTTCGACTTTGTCGACCTTGCAGCGTTGGCCTGTCACGATGCCGCCCGGACTCGCGTTCCGCGCGCTCCAGGTGGTGCCCCGCAGTTCGGCTTTGCCCATTTCGCCCGGTGCTATGTCGGTCTGAGCGATCGCCGTCTCGCCCGCCAGCTTGTCCACGGCCTTGCTCTTGGTGTTGACGTTGAGCCGCGCCTGCAGCGGCTTGCGCAACACGGCCAGGGCCAGTAGCGCCAGCGCCGAGAACAGGCCCCACTGCACCCAGGGCGGCCCTGCGAGGCCGAGGCCGGCGAGGGTGCCCACGGCCAGGCCGGAGATGCCGAAGAACAGGAAGAAGAAGCCGCCCGGCATCCCGGCCTCGACTCCGAGCAGCCCCAGCCCGATCAGGATCCAGATCCACCAGGCCATCGCGCGAACCCTCTATTCCGGAAATGAGAACGCGCGAAGGCTAGCACAAATAGCGGCGACCAGGCAGCGGCCTGCGGCGCGGACTCCGGTCAGGCCTAGATCCGGGCATCACCCGTGCGCTGGATGTTCCGAAAGAGAGACTCTTGTCATCGCACGCGCAGTTCAGCCTCTCGTGCCATCCCCTCAGACGACAGCCGCTCGTCCTCGGCGAAATCAGCCTCGAGCTCGGCCTTGTTGTCGTTGTAGTACGAGAGAGCCGCGTAAATCTCAGCCAGCGTGAGGGGACGAGTGGCGAAGTAGTCTTGCAGTTCGGCCGGAGAGATCCCTTGCTCGTGGACAGCGACGATGTCCATGACGCGGACCCGCGTACCGGCAATGCAGGGACGGCCGCCACACACCTCGGGGGCAGTGGAGATGTGAGGAAAGACCGTCTTCGCGGCAGTAGCCATGACCGTCTTCATTCTACGCCATCGTTTCGCTGCGCGAGCATTAGCAGGAGGCGTCGAGCATCGAAGGCTCGCTGCGTTGTGACACCAGCAGCGGTGACTGCGGCGCATCTCGGATAACATGGCGCCGAACCCGAGCGGTCTTCGGCTCGACGCCATGGAACCCTCCTTCATTCCCCTCGCCTTCGAGCGGCTCTCCCCCGACGAGTCCCGCGACCGGGCCCGGCGCTTTCTCGCGCAGCTGCGACGGCGCCGAACGGTGCGCGACTTCTCGCCGGAGGCGATCCCGATGGAGGCAGTCGATGCGGCCATCGAGGCCGCCGCCTCCGCTCCCTCCGGCGCGAATCGGCAGCCGTGGCGCTTCGTCGTCGTGCGCGACGCCCAGCTCAAGCGGCGCATCCGGGAAGCGGCCGAGGCCGAGGAACGCGAGTTCTACGAGAAGCGGGCCACGCCCGAATGGCTCGCCGACCTGGCGGCGCTCGGCACCGACTGGCGCAAGCCGTTTCTCGAAACGGCGCCCTGCCTGATCGTCGTCTTCCGCATCGACTTCGAACCCGCGCGGCTCGACGACGGCACCGAGAGCATCCACAAGAACTACTACGTCCACGAGTCGGTCGGGATCGCGGTAGGCTTCCTGCTCGCGGCGCTTCACGTCGCGGGTCTCGCGACGCTCACCCACACGCCGAGCCCGATGGGCTTCCTGGCCGAGATCCTCGGGCGACCCAGGCAGGAGAAGCCGTACCTGCTGATCCCTGTCGGCTACCCGGCGGAGGGAGCGCGCGTACCGGACATCAAGAAGAAAACGCTCGACGAAGTCCGTGAAATCGTCTAGTGCGGGCGGCCAGCTCCTCGACGGGACGCTGCGGAGCGCTGCATGAGTCTCACTTTCTCGCTCGTGATCCCGAGCTTCGAGCGACCCGAGCGGCTCGCCCGCTGCCTCGAGGCTGTCGCCGCGCTGCGCGCGCCGCAGGGCGGCTTCGAAGCGCTGGTCGTCGACGACGGCGGCCGATCGCTTTTGGGTCCGATCGTCGCCAGCGTGCGCGACCGACTCTCGATCCGCCTGCTTCGCGTGCCGCATGGCGGGCCGGCGGCCGCGCGAAACGCCGGGGCCGCCCAGGCCGGCGGGAGCTTCCTCGCCTTCACCGACGACGACTGTCGGCCGGAAGCGGACTGGCTGATCGCCTTCGAGACCGCGTTTGGTCGCGGCGAGCGCGGCGTGCTGGGCGGTCTCACGCGCAACGGCCTGCCCGGCAACCTGTTCTCGTCCGCGAGCCAATCGCAGCTCGACTATCTCTACGACTATTACGCACGGCAACCCGACCGGCCTCGCTTCTTCGCCTCCAACAACGTGGCGGTGCCCCGCGAGCTGTTCCAGGAGGCCGGGGGTTTCGACGCGGGTTTCAAGCACGCGGCCGGCGAGGACCGCGAGTTCTCGGACCGCTGCCGCCACCTGGGCCACGCCATGGCCTACGTCCCGACCGCCGTCGTGCGTCACGAGCACCCGCTCGGGGTCGGCTCGTTCCTGAGGCAGCACTTTCTCTACGGGCGCGGGGCCCGGCGCTTCCACGCGCTCCGGGCCCGGCGCTACTCCCAGCCGCAACGGCTCGAGCCCGTCTCGTTCTATCTGAACCTGCCGCGTCAGCCGTTCGTGGCGGGCGAGCCGCTCGGACGCGCCGTCCTGCTGGCGATGCTGCTCGTGGTGTCGCAGGCCGCGAACGCGCTAGGCTTCTTCTGGCCATCCAAGGAGGCTGCATGACGGACCTGATCCGCTACCGGCAAGAGGCCGGGATCGCGACGTTCACGCTTTGCGACCCACCCGCGAACACCTACTCGTACGAGATGATGCGCGAACTGGACGGGCGCATCCTCGAGGCGCGCATGGACGACACGGTCCACGTGCTGGTGCTGCGGGGCGAGGGCGAGAAGTTCTTCTGCGCCGGTGCCAACATCAAGATGCTCGCGAGCGCGCAGCCGCGCTACAAGTACTACTTCTGCCTCCACGCCAACGAGACCCTGAGCCGCCTCGAGCAGACCCCGAAGCTCGTGATCGCGGCCCTGGGCGGCCACTGCGTCGGCGGCGGGCTGGAGGTCGCGATGGCCGCGGACCTGCGCTTCGCGCGCAAGGGGGCCGGCAAGATCGGCTTGCCTGAAGTCGGCCTCGGCGTTCTGCCAGGCACCGGCGGGACACAACGGCTCCTCCGCCTCGTCGGCAAGGCAAAGGCGTTCGAGCTGATGGCCACCGGCCGCCTGCTCGGCTTCGACGAGGCCCACGCCCTCGGGCTCGTGCACGAGGTACTGGAGGCCACGGACGCCGACGATTTCATGGCCCAGGTGCTTACGAAGGCGCAGGCGTTCGTGCCGCCGGCCCGCGCCAGCAAGGCCGTGGGCCTGATCAAGCGTGCGGTGCTCTCCGGCGCCGAGGCGAGCTTCGCGGAAGGCCTCGCCCTGGAGCGCGAGCTGCAGCAGCAGCTCTTCGTCTCCGAGGACGCGCGCGAAGGGATCGCGGCGAACCTGGAGAAGAGGAAGCCCGTGTTCAAGGGACGCTGAAGAATCTCCGTACCCCCCGCGCTATCTATGGAGCACAAAGACAGCGGTGGTGCGGCCCGGGACGAAGAGCTTGCCCGTGGCCGGGTCGAAGCGGCTCGAGCGCGTGGCGGGATCGGCGGAGGCGGCGAGCACCGGATGCAGCTCGAAGCCGACGCCCTTCAAGCTCGACTCTTCGCCTTCGAAATCGCCCCGGCGCGCGTTGACGATCACGAGCAGGGCGGAGAACGGGTCGTCGAGCCGGCCCTCGCCCGCGTTGTCGATGCTCATCACCAGCACACCCGGGACCTGCTGCGGGCCGAGATTCGCGAAGGCCAGACGCCGCTGCACCTCGTCGCTGCGGCCCAGGCGAAACAGGCGCGTGCTCTTGCGCACTTGCAGCATCTCGCGGCAATGAGCGACGGCTGCGCCGATGTGGACAGGACTCGCACGCAGCCGCGGGTCGGCCAAGAGCGTCGCCATCAGCGGCCAGTGCTTCTTGTTCTCGCCGGGCGGCAGGCCCACGGCCCAATTGTTCGTCTGGTACGTGAAGTCGAGCGCGTTCCACCAGTCGCCCGAGTTGTAGCTGTTCCGGTCCAGCGACTTCGAGCGTAGCATCTCGTCGCCCGCGTGCAGGAATGGGAGGCCCTGGGCCAGCAGCACGAGGCTCACGCCGAGGTTGTTCATGCGCAGGCGGTCCTCGATCGTGGCCGACGCCGGCGCCTTGAGCTGGATCGCATCGAACAGCGTCTCGTTGTCGTGCGCGGCGACGTACACGACGTTCTCCTGCGGATCGAGCGCGTAGCCGGCGTGCTTGCCGCCATATTCGATCTCGGCGCCGCTCGCGAGCCGCCCATCGTTCGTCACGAAACGATGGTCGCGCAGGCTGCCCGCGAGCCCGAGCCGGATCCAGTCCATGCCGCGCAGCAGCCTGCCCCGCTGCTCGTCGGGGCTGCCCTGCGGCGTCCCGTTCGGGTCGTCGTACAGGCCGGTAATCAGGCCCTGCTCCTGGAGCCCGCTGAACGCGCCGCCGCCACGGGCCGCGTCGCGCAAGCGATCGTTGAAGGCGCCGATCCCGGTGCCGCCGATGTTCGCCTGCGTCGCGTTGCGACCGCGCGAGCCGCCCGCCACTTCGCCGAAATCCCAGCCTTCGCCATACATGAGGATGCCCCGGCCATCGACCCCGTCACGCCCGGGCGTGAGCGCATCGAGCGCGCGCCGGATCTTCTGCATGTTCTCGAGCATATGGTGGCCCATCAGGTCGAAGCGGAAGCCGTCGATCTTGTAGGCCGTCGCCCAGGTGAGGACAGAGTCGAGCATCAGCCGCTCCATCATGCGATGCTCCGAGGCCGTGTTCGAGCAGCAGGTCGAGCTCTCGACCGCGCCGCCGGCGTTCAGGCGATGGTAGTAGCCCGGAACGATGCGGTCGAGGATCGACTGCGGGTCCTGGCCACTCGCGTGAGTGTGGTTGTAGACCACGTCCATCACCACGCGTAGCCCCGCCTGCGCGAGGCCGGCCACCATCTCCCGGAACTCGAGGATCCGACGCGAGCCGTCGGGATCGGTCGCGTAACTGCCCTCAGGTACGGTGTAGTGCAGCGGGTCGTAGCCCCAGTTGAAGCCGTCCTTGTCCTTTACGGCTTCGAGCAGCGCCGCCTGCGCCTCGGAGTCTCCGGGCAAGCTGCACAGCTTCGCCTCGTCCGGCTCCTCTCTCTCGGCGCTGTCCTCGTTCACGGTCGCGAAGTCGAACACCGGCAGCAGGTGCACATGGGTCAGGCCTGCCTGCGCCAGCGCCCGCAGGTGCCGAAGGCCGTTCGAGCCGGGTTCGGTAAACGCCTTGAAGGTGCCGCGATGCGCGGCAGGGATGCCCTGCTCGCGGATGCTGAAGTCGCGGACGTGGAGCTCGTAGAGCACCGCGGCCTCGGGAGATTCGAGGGGAGGCTTCGCGAGCGAAGCCCAGCCCCGAGGCGTGAGGGAAGGATCGCCGAGGTCCACGATCTGGCTGCGCCGGCTGTTCGTCGAGAGGCTGACCGAGTAGGGATCGGTGATCAGGTTCTTCTCGACGCGTCCCGTCGAAGCCACGAATACCTCGACCTCGTAAGCGTAGAAGCGTCCGGACCACTCGCGGCTGCCCACGGCTGTCCACGCGCCGGTCGAGGGATGCCCCGTCATGGCGACAGCGTCGCTCCACGGCGCCGTGGAGTCTGAGGCCAGGCGCAGCGTCACGGAGCGCGCGGTCGGCGCCCAGACGCGAAGTGTCGGCTCACTCCCCTCGAAGCTAACGCCGAGCGGGCCGTCGTAGGCATAGACGTCGTCCACGACGCCGGGGATCTGCAACTGGGTCGCGTCGAGAAGCTGGCCCTCGGCGTCGCTGGCGGAGACGGCGAGCTGGCCCTTCAGCAGCGCCGGCAGCTTCGGCAGATCCGCCTTCGCCAGTCTGAAGGCCGTGAGCCGCGCGAGGTGTGGGAAGCGCCCGCGGAGCGCCGCGGAGGGTGTCCCGGCGGCAGTGAGCTTGAGGCTCTCGCCACCGGTGATGCCGCGCGGATTGGCCGAGAGTCCGCCACTTGGGCTGTAGTGGAGCGCGTAGCGCGTGCCGGCGGCACGCGGTACGGCCCACAGGATCGTGTCACGCGCGACCCAGTGGGCTGTGGCTTTCGTGAGGTCGAAGCGCGGTGCTTTCATGGCATCCCCCGGAGTCACGGCCGAAACACCGCAGAGCAGGAGGGTCCACGCGACGCCGGCGCCCAGCACTTGCATCGCGATCCTCCCCGGTCCCGCTGTATTCTAGCTTTGCTCATGCCGACGCCCGCCGAGCTTCTCTCGCAAATGCCAAAGGCCGAGCTGCACCTGCATCTCGAGGGCACGATCTCCCCCGAGACGCTCTGGGCGCTGGCCGCACGCAACCACGTAGCACTGCCGGTCGCAAGTCTCGAAGAACTCCGGAAGCTGTATGCCTTCGAAGACTTCGGCAAGTTCGTCGAGCTGTGGCTCCTCATGTGCGCGTGCCTGAAGACGGCCGCCGACTATGAGCAGCTGGTCGACGGATTCGTGGCGGAGTGCCGTCGTCAGAACATCCGCTACGTCGAGGCCCACTTCACGCCGTACAACCACGAGCGCTTCGGCTTCGGCGGCCGCCGCGCCCTCGAGATCGTCACGCGCCGGCTCGAAGCTGCCGAGCGGGAGGGCGGGCCGCTGGTTCGATTGATCACCGACATCCCGAGCGAGTCGGTGTCGGAGAGCGGGCCGTTCACCGCGGAGCTTCTCGAACAGGAGCAGAACCCGATCGTGGTCGCGATCGGCCTGGGCGGCCCCGAGCAGGGCTTCCCGCGCACGCTGGTGGCGCCCTACTTCGCAAGGGCCCGCCAGGCCGGCTACCAGGCAGTGGCCCACGCGGGCGAGACCGGCGGGGCCGAACATGTGCGCCAGGCGGTCATCGAACTCGGTGCACGGCGCGTGCAGCATGGCGTGAGCGCGGTCGAGGATGCGGCGACGCTGCGCCTGCTCGCGGAGCGCGACGTCTGCTGCGACATAGCGCTCACGAGCAACACCCTCCTCACTCCCTACCAGGAGCTCGCCACGCATCCCATCCGGCGGCTCCTGGCCGCGGGCGTGCCGGTCACGCTCAGCACTGACGACCCGCCCTTCTTCGGCACCGATCTCGACCGCGAGTACGTGCGCGCCCACGACGAGGTCGGGCTCTCGCTTGCCGAGCTGTGGCAGATCAATCTCAACGGCCTCCGCTACGCCCTGGCCGAGACCGGGCTGCGACGCCGGCTGCTGCTCGAGTTCGAGACGGCCGGCCGATCCCTCGGGCTCTAGGCCAGGGGTATACTCGGCCCGCTTCGTCAAGCAACCGGAGGATTCTTCGAGAATGCGCTTCGCTCTCATTCTCCCCGCCCTGCTGCTGGCCCCGGCGCTCGCCTCGGCCCAGAGCTCGCCCTTCCTGCCGGATCCGCTCTATCGAGATCTCGTGAACGAGATCTCGGGCGATCGCGCTTACGAGACCGTCCGTCATCTCAGCCACTACCATCGCACCGACGCGAGCCGCGACTTCTTCGCCGCCGCCGAATGGATGCGGAGCGCAGCGCAGGCCGCCGGCCTCGAGGACGTGAAGCTGATCCGTCAGAAGTGGCACGGTCACGCCTGGTCCTGCAACTCGGGCGAGGCCTGGCTCGTCGAACCTGAAGCGCAGCGCCTCGCCTCCTACGCCGAGGTGGCAGTGTCGATCGCCGACCAGAGCCGGACGACCCACGTCACGGCGGAGCTCGTCGACGTCGGCGAGGGCATCGATGAGGGCGACTACAAGGCCAAGGACGTGAAGGGCAAGATCGTCCTCGCCGCAGGCCGCGAATCGAAGGTGCACGCGGAGGCCGTCTGGCGCCACGGTGCTCTCGGCGTCTTGTCCTATGCCACGAACCGCGACTCGCCTCCCGACTATCCCGACCAGGTCGCCTGGGGCCGGCTGCCGTACGAGGCGAAGGCTGTCGAGGGCGTCAAGGACGGGACGCCGTCGACGTTCGCCGTGATGATCTCGCCCCGCCGCGGCCTCGCCCTGCGCAAGCGGCTGCTCGCCTCCGACAAGCCCTTCAAGCTCAAGGTCGACATCGAGAGCGAGTACCCAGACGTACAGGAACAAGCACTCGTCGAAGGCTGGATTCGCGGCAGCGAGATCCACGACCAGCAGCTGGTGCTGACGGCCCACCTGCAAGAGGAGATGACCTCGGCCAACGACGACGGCAGCGGCTGCGGCAGCATCCTCGAGATCGGCCGCGCGCTCCACCAACTCATCAAGGAAGGCAAGCTCCCGCGCCCAAGGCGTGACATCCGCTTCTGGTGGACCAACGAACTCGACTCGGAGCCGCAGTACTTCCGCGACAACCCGAGCGAGTCGCGCAAGCTGCTGCTGAACATCCAGCAGGACATGGTGGCGGCGCGCCAGAGCTGGGGCGGCCGCGTGCAATATGCCGCTCGCTCGCCCTGGAGCATCCCCCACGCCCTGGACGACGTCATGGAAAGCGTGCTCACGTTGGTGCGCGACAGCAACACGTCGCTGCTCACCATGCGCAACACCAAGCTGCCGCCGCTCTTCACGCGCGAGATCCTCGCGGTCAAGGGCACGCGCGAGCCTTTCCACGCCCGCATGATCCCGTACTTCGGGCACTCCGATCACCACGCCTTCACGCAGGCCCGCGTGGCCGTTCCGGCCTCGGCCCTGATCAACTGGCCCGACGACTGGATCCACTCCACCGGCGACGATCTCGAAAACATCGACGCGACCCAGCTCGAACGCAATGCGGTCGTGGTGGCGGCGGTCAGTCTCTATTTCGCGAACGCGACCGAGGACGACGCGGCGAAGCTCACTGCCTACGTGGCGGCCCGGGGGCACGTGCGACTCGGCGCCGACCTGGCCACGGCCGTGGCCACGATCGCCGAGGCGCATGCCGCTGACAAAGGCGCCTCGTTCCGCCAAGCGCGCAACCTCGTCCACCAGTCGTATCTGAAGGAGGCCGGCGCGCTCGCGTCGATCCGGCGCATCAGTGGCAAGGGCCGCGCCCTCGACGCGATCGCGCAGGCCACCTCGCGCCTCGAAGACGCCGAGGCTCGCGACCTCGAAGCACTGGAGCGTGCCGTCGTGGCCATCACCGGGAAGAACCCGCCCAACGTGGAGCTGAGCAAGGTCGAGCGGGAGATGGCCGCCCGGATCTACACGCCGACTGCCGATCTCGGGACGTGGCTCGATGCGATGGACAAGGTGAAGAGCGTGGACGGCCTCCACTCGATCATGTTGTTCGAGACCTACAATTTCGCCGACGGGAAGCGCAACGCCTACGAGGTGTTCGAAGCCGTCGCGGCCGAGGCGCTCTCAGCCGGCGAGTGGTACTACGGACGCGTCAGCTCGGCCGACGTGCTCGAGGCCCTGGAGCGCGCGACCAAGGCCGGCGCCTTCGCGCTCAAGACAAAATAGGAGGAGAGCCGATGCTCGCGACCCTGCTGCTCGCGGCGGCCACCGTGGCCGCGCCCGGATCCGATCCCAAGGCCGTTGCGATCGCCGACCAGGTGATGGAGGCGATGGGCGGCGAAGCGGCCTGGCGCGCGACCCGCTTCCTGCGCTTCGACTTCGCCGTCGACGCCCTTGGCAAGACGGTCAGCGCCCGCAGCCATTGGTGGGACAAGTGGCGCGGCCGCTACCGCGTCGAGGGCAAGACCAAGGAGGGCTCGGCGTACACCGTCCTCATGGACGTCAACACCAAGGACGGCTCGGCCTGGCAGGGCGGCATGCCGGTCGAGGGCGAGGCGAAGAAGAAACTCCTGGAGAAGGGCTACGCGGCTTGGGTCAACGACGCGTACTGGCTGATCATGCCGTACAAGCTGAAAGACGCCGGCGTCGTCCTGAAACTGGAGGGCGAGCTCACGGAGAAGGACAAGACCTGGGACCGTCTCGCGCTCAGCTTCGACAAGGTCGGCCTGACTCCGAAGGACCGCTATTGGGCCTACGTCAACCGCACCACCCACCTCGTCGACCGTTGGGAGTTCATCCTGCAGGACGAGGACCCGAAGCGCCCGGCGAGCCGCTACGACTGGAACCACTGGCAGCGCTACGGAAAGATCCTGCTCTCGCCGGACAAGTGGAACGCGAAGGACAAGGAGAAGATCTACTTCCCGAATCTGGCGGTCTTGGACACGATGCCCGACGCGGTTTTCACTTCGCCGGCTCCGGTGCAGTAGTCCGAAACCACTCGCTCGCGGCAGCCAGGTCGACGTTGCCGCCGCTCAGGATGACGCCCACGCGCTTTCCCGCCACCGCCAAGCTGCCGCGATAGGCAGCGGCCAGGCCCAGCGCGCCGGTGGGTTCGACGACGAGTTTCATCCGTTCCCACAGGAAGCGCATCGTGTGCACCAGGTCCTGGTCCGAAACCGTGAGCATGTCGTCGACGTTGTGAAGCACCAGCGGAAACGTGATCGCGCCGAGTGACGGGGTGCGCGCGCCGTCTGCGATCGTCTTCGGGTTCTTGACGGTCTGCAGCGTGCCGGTCTTGAACGAGCGCGTGGCGTCGTCGCCGGCCTCGGGCTCGACGCCGATCACGCGGCAACCGGGCGAGAGCCGGCGTGCCGCGATCGCGGATCCCGAGAGCAGCCCTCCCCCACCGCAGCAGACGAGCAGCAAATCGAGCGGCCCGACCTCCTCGAACAGCTCGCGAGCCGCGGTGCCCGCGCCCGCGATGACGTCGGCATGGTCGAAGGGCGGGATCAGGATCGGGTCGCCTCCCTTCGCGACCTCTCGCGCGACCTGCTCACGCGACTGGGTCGCCGGGTCGTACAGGGCGACGCGCGCGCCGTAGCCTTCGGTGGCGCGCCGCTTGGCCGCAGGCGCGTCGCGGGGCATCACGATGCTGGCCTGTGCTCCGAGCAAACGGCAGGCCAGGGCCACGGCCTGGGCGTGGTTGCCCGAGGAGTAGGCGATCACGCCGCGCTGCCGGGCCTCGTCGGCCCGCTTCGCGAGCGCGTTCCAGGCGCCCCGGAACTTGAAGGCCCCCATCCGCTGGAGGTTCTCGCACTTCAGGAACAGCTTGGCGCCGAGGCGCTCGTCGAGGGTCCGCGAAGTCGCCACCGGGGTTCGATGCGCAACGCCCTCGATACGGCCCGCGGCCTCCACGATGTCGTCGAAACTCACCATCTTCGCGGATACTAGCAGAGCGCCCTTCTGTCTAAGTCAGCTACCTGGGCAACGACAACCGCACGCGCAGCAGGTTGAGAGCGCCGACGATGGCTTCGCGGGCGCCCATCTTGCTGGCGCCGCGGGCGCGGTCGAGGAACGTGATCGGGACCTCGCGGATCTCCCCGGAACCCAAGTGCCCGACCCAGAACAGGAGCTCGACCTCGAACGAATAGCCGGCGGAGTGCAGTCGTTCGAACGGCAGCTTCGCCAGCACCTCGGCACGATAGGCGCGGTAGCCGCTGGTGCAATCCTGCGCGTGGAGACCGAAGAGCGCACGCACGAACAGGTTTGCGAAGGCCGAGAGCAGCCGGCGATGGAGCGACCAGTTGGCCAGGCGCCCGCCCGCGACGTAGCGCGAGCCGATCGCGACATCGCCGCCCGCCGCGAGCAGCCGCGGGATCTCGGCCGGGTCGTGGGAAAGGTCGCAGTCCATCGTGATCGCAACGGCCACGCCACGGCGCAGCGCCTCCTGGAGCCCGGCGGAGATGGCCCTGCCCAGGCCACGCTCGCCGCGCCGGTGCAGCACGCTCACGCGCGGGTCGGCGCCGGCCAGCTGCTCGGCGAGGGCGCCGGTGCCGTCGGGCGACTCGTCGTCCACGACCAGGATAGCGACCTTGGGCGCCGCCATGAGGATGCGCGCCACCACGTCGCGGATGTTCTCCGCCTCGTTGTAGGTGGGCAGGACGACGAGCGCGCCAGCGCCCGTCGAAACACCCTGACTCGCAGTCATCGAAGCCAGAGAGGTTAGCACGCAGCAGGCGCTGGCGCGGCGTGCCAACTCGTTGCTATCCTTCGCGCATGGACTCTTCGCTGCGCGACGTGCTGGCTTCGTATGACTCGAAGGCCCCGCTCGAGATGGCCTTCACGATCCCCGGGCCCTGGTACACCGACCCGAGCCTCGCGACACTCGAACGCAGCGCCGTCTTCGGCCGGACCTGGCAAGTGCTGGCGCGCACCGACCAGCTCGAGAAGCCCGGCCAGTTCGCCACGGCCGAGATCGCGGGCGAACCACTGGTGGCGGTGCGCGGCAGCGACGGCGTGCTGCGCGCCTTCTTCAACGTCTGCCGCCACCACGCGACCCCCGTGATGCTCGACGAGTGCGGCCTCGCCGACAAGCTGCGCTGCGGCTATCACGGCTGGACCTATAGCCTGCAGGGCGAGCTTCGGGGCATGACGGACTTCGAAGGCGTCAAGGAATTCGACCGCTCGCGCTATGGCCTCGTAGAGCTCCGCGTCGAGACCTGGGAGAGCTTCGTGTTCGTCAACCTCGATCCTCAGGCCCCGCCGCTCCTCGAGATGGTCGGCGCTCTCGCGGACCTGCTGAAACCGCTCCAGCTTTCTCGTCTCCACTTCTTCGAGCGGAAGAGCTACGTCCTCGCCTGCAACTGGAAGGTGTTCGTCGACAACTACCTCGACGGCGGCTATCACGTGCCGCACATGCACAAGGGCCTGAACAGCGTCCTGGAGTACGCCGACTATACGATCGAGAACGGCGCGCGCTACTGCGTGCAGTCGAGCCCCATGGCCCAGGCCAAGGGCGAGGCGCAGGTGGCGGCGGTTCGGAAGGGCGATCGCGCCTACTACCTCTGGCTCCATCCCAACTTCATGATCAACTGCTACGAGGGCACGATGGACACGAACCTGGTGCGGCCGCTCGGCATCGATCGCTGCCACGTGACGTTCGACTTCTACTTCAGCGACGTTTCCAGGGCGGCGCGGGCCAGAAATCACGCGAGCGTCGAGGTGGCCGACAAGGTGCAGGGCGAAGACGTGGCGATCTGCGAAGGCGTGCAGCGCGGCCTGGGCTCGCGCGCCTACGGCGCAGGCCGGCTGTCGGTGCGGCGTGAGGCCGGCGAGCATCTGTTCCACCGGCTCCTGCATGCCGACCTGACGAGCGAGCTGGCACGCAGATGAGAACGGCGCTGGCCGCACTCCTGCTGCTCGCCGCTGCGGCGCTCGGCGCCGACTATGGCGCGGAGATCCAGGCCTGGCGCGAGAAGCGCGAGGCCGATCTCAAGGCCGACGGCGGCTGGCTCACGGTCGCCGGACTGTTCTGGCTGAAGGAAGGCGAGAACCGCTTCGGCAGCGATGCTGCGAACGACATCGTGCTGCCTGCCTCGGCTCCGGCGAGGGCCGGGGTCTTCGAGCTGCGACAGGGCGAGACGCGCTTTCGACTCGAGCCCGGCGTCGTGGCCGGGATCGCGGGGCAGATGGCGACGACAGGCGTACTGCGGCCCGACACCGCGGGCGAGCCAGGTATGCTCATGCTGGGCCGGCTCACGCTGCACGTCATCGAGCGCGGCGGCCAGTTCGGGATCCGGCTCAAAGACAACGACAACGCCCGGCGCAAGAGCTTCACGGGGCTCCGATGGTTCCCTGTCCGCGACAGCTACCGCGTCCAGGCGAAGTGGGTGCCCCATGCCGCGCCGGCCAAGCTCGAGGTTCCGAACGTCCTCGGGCGGGTCGAGCCGATGCTGAGCCCGGGCTACGCGTTGTTCACGCTGAACGGCCGGCGGCTGCGCCTCGATCCGGTGCTGGAGGAGGAGGGCGCCGATCAGCTCTTCTTCATCTTCCGCGATGCGACCTCGCCCAAGGAGACGTACGGGGGCGGCCGGTTCCTGTACAGCGACATGCCCCAGGGCGGCCAGGTCGTCCTCGATTTCAACAAGGCCTACAGCCCGCCCTGCGCCTTCACCGATTTTGCGACCTGCCCGCTGCCGCCCAAGCAGAACCGCCTTCCATTGCGAATCGAGGCGGGCGAGTTGAACCAGGCGTTTGGTCACTAAGTTTCAGAACCTTTCGCCCGCCCGAAGCGTCTAAGACGTTGATAACCGAGGCTGCTCGGGTCGGCGGAGCCCGCAAGGGACGAGCCGGCTTTCTCTGGGGACGAACAGGAGTTCTCGCGCATGGCGAATCTCAAGACCCTCGTATCCGACTTCGAACGGCAGCTCATCGAGTCGGCCTTGTCGGCCACTCATGGCAACCAGCGTCGCGCGGCCCACTCCCTTGGAGTGCTGCCCACGACGCTGCACGAGAAGATGAAGCGGCTGGGCCTGATGCAGCGCGAGGAGACGTCCTTGCTGTCCGGCTATGCCGAGGCGGCCCAGCAGGAAGCCCGCTAGCCAAGGCGCGTCCTCCGCGGCTCCTCCGGGAGGTGTGCTAACGTGCACGCCGTCTCGTGAAGCCGCTCTCCCGACGTGACGCGAAGCGCGCCGAGATCCTGCGAAGCGCGGCCACCGCCTTCCGCAAGCGTGGCTACCACGGGGCGAGCGTCGAAGAAATCGCCGATGCCCTGGGCATGACGAAGGGCAGCCTCTACTACTACTTCAAGAACAAAGAAGAGATCCTTTTCTTCTGCCACGACTATTCGCTCGACATCCTGCTGGACCTCTTCGCGGAGCTCGACCGCGACCCGGCTCCGCCCGACGCCAGGCTCCGGCGACTGATCATCGCCTTCGTGCAGATGATCCTCGACGAACTGCACGGCACAGCCCTCACGCTCGACCCTCAGTCCCTGTCGCCGCCGCTTCTGAAGAAGGTGATCGCGAAGCGCGACCGTTTCGACCGCGGCCTGCGTCGACTCGTGCAGGAGGGCATGGACGGCGGCTTGTTCGCGCCCGGCGACCCCAAGCTGCTCAGCTTCGCGATGCTCGGCGCCGTCAACTGGATCACGCGCTGGTTCGACCCGCGCGGCCCGGCGACGTCGCAGGAGATCGGCGAGGGCTTCGCCGACTATCTCGTCGCCGGCCTCAGGCCCCAACCCGCCGCCCGGCGCTCGTAACCGCCCGAGACCTCATAAGAATCACATTCTCCTGGACATCTCCAAGCATACGAATTATGCTTGATCATATGCGCACCACGCTCGACCTTCCGGAACCACTGGTGGAAGAGGCTCGGCGCTTGCTTGGCTTCAAGTCCAAGACGGATACCGTCGTCGTTTCGCTTCAGGAACTCGTTCGAAGCAAGCGGATCGACGAGCTGAAGTCGATGCTGGGCTCCGTCAAGCTCGACCTGGACCTGCCCCGGTCCCGACGCCGACCTCGCCGCCGATCGTGATCCTCGTCGACACCTCGGTCTGGATCGAGGCCTTTCGCCGCGGCACTGGCAGCGTCGCTGCGAGCTTGCGCGAGGTGCTCGATGCCGACCAGGCGACCCTGGCGGCGCCGGTCCGCATCGAGATCCTGACCGGCTCAAGTGCCGCCGATCTGCCCAGGCTCCGCCGCGTGCTGTCGGCGCTGCCGCTCGTCTACCCCAGCCCCGATACCTGGGCGCTCATGGAGGCTTGGGCCCTGCGCTCCGTCAGCGCCGGCCAGCGCTTCGGCGTGGCCGACCTTCTGATCGCCGCGCTCGCAAGCGAGAACGACCACCAGGTCTGGTCGCTCGACTCGGACTTCAGGCGCATGGCTGCGCTGGGCTTCATCCGCCTTCGCTCGGCCTGATACACGAGGGACGGGCGCGTCTGGACGCTAGCGATTCCTCTCGCCGAGGCGCCCGGTGAGCAGCGTGTCGCCGCTGGCCAGGATGAGACGTAGGGACGCTCCGGCGCCGAGCAGCGCCTCCGCGATGCGGACCTCGAGCCAGTCGCCGTGGGCCGAGATGCGCGCGGGCTCGTTCTCTTCGTCGGCGCGCCACAGTGTGCGGCGGCGGCCTTCCGACGTGAGCGCATGGAGCGTCGCCGAGACGACGACGCTGGCAGCACGCTTTTCTTCCTCGTCCGCGCCCACCGCCACGGTGCCGATCTCGAGCCGGTGTTCCGAGCCCGTACGCAGGTCTGAGTCACCCTGCGCCAGGCCCGTGGCCTTGTCGTCGTCCACGTCGAGATAGAGGACGGCCGTAAGGCGGCCCGAAACCGGCGTTCCGTCAGGCAAGCGCAGCGCCTCGCGCACCGGCCGGTCGAAGCTGAAGCGCACGACGAGGTCGCCCTTGTCGGTCGCCGCGTGGACTTCGAGAACGCGCGCTTCGTTGCCAGGGCCCCGGGCCTCGTTCTCGACCGCGATCGCCGGAGCTCGCGCGCCCCAATAGAACAGCGGCCGGCCTTCGGCAGGCGCGACGAGGGCGAGTGCGAGCCACAGCAGCATGCGGGCGAAGCCTAGCACGAGCCCGCCGCGTGCTATCCTCCCGCGCCGTGAAGGTCACCGACGTTCATATCCACGTGCAGCCGTGGTGGGAACTGAAGCCCGCCGCCCTCGACGTGATGACGCGCGGGCGGGACGACGTCGACGAGTTGCAGAAGATCATGAAATCGCCGGAGCACCTGTTGCGCCGGCTCGACGCTGACGGCATCGAGCGGGCCGTGCTCGTGAACTATCCAAGCCCCGAGATGGGCTTCACGCATCGCGTCAACGAGTACGTGGCTGAGTACTGCCGCGCCTCACCCGGCCGGCTGATACCGATGGGCGGCGTTCACCCGCGCTTCACGGACGACGCCGGCGCCGAGGTGCGCCGAGCGGCCGAGGCCGGGGTCCGCGCCCTCAAGATCCACCCGCCGCACATGGATGTGGAGCCGAATGCCTACCGGCACGGCTTGGGCGCGCTCCGTGCGCTCTACGAGGAGGCGCAGCGGCTCAGACTACCGGTGATGATCCACACCGGCACGTCGATCTTCCCGGGCGCGCGCAGCCGGGCAGGCGAGCCGATGCTCGTGGACGACGTCGCGGTCGACTTCCCCGAGCTCACGATCATCCTCGCTCACGGCGGCCGGCCGCTGTGGATGGAACAGGCCTTCTTCCTCGTGCGCCGCTTCCCCAACGTCTACATGGACGTCTCGAGCATTCCGCCGAAGGCGATCCTGCGCTACTTCCCGCGCCTCACCGAGATCGCGGACAAGGTGCTCTACGGCAGCGACTGGCCTTCGCCGGGCGTTCGCAGCATGGCCCAGAACCTGCGCGATTTTCAGGCGCTGGGACTGCCGGACGACGTGCAGAAGAAGCTGCTCGAGACGAACGCGGAGCGGCTCTTCCCAGGCTGAGCTTCGCCAGCGAGCCGTCGCTGTTCCATCAGGTTCGTCGGTTCCGCCAATACTCCGGATGCCGTTTGCCGTGGGCCACGGCGATCACCCAGACGACCCCGCCAGCGAGCCGGTAGACGACGCTGTAGGGGTAGGTCTGGAGTACGAGTCGCCGAGTGCCGCGACGATGCCGCGGCCACCGCTCTGGCGCCTCCTGGATGAGAGCAAAGGCATGATCCAACGCGAGCAGAAAGCCGTCGGCGGCCTCGGTGCTGCGCGAGCGGTAGTACAACTCCCCGCTGGCGACGTCCGATTGCGCTTCGGGCAGAAGCCTAAGCTCGTTTGCGGGCACGCCTCGATCTGAGGATGTTCTGCTTTACCTTGGCCCACGGAAGGGCCTTCCCACGCGAGGCTTCGAAACGATCCAGGCGACCGTCAATCTCGACCGCCCACGCTGCCTCCAACCCCGGCGCGGCTTCAGCGTCGAGACTGCGAATCAGCCTGCCGGCAAGACTGGCCCTCAGGCCTTGGGGCAACTTGAGCGCCTCGTCGAGGAGCCGTTCAGCTTTCGCCGTCATGCTCGTATCCTAGCACCGCCAGCAACGTGCTTCGCCCACCGGCCAATGCTAAGATCCCGGCCGATCCAAACCCCGGAGAACGGCAACTACTTGAGCATCCAGAAGGTCGCGGTCATCGGCACGGGCCTGATGGGCCGCGGCATCGCCTACGCGGCGGCCGCCGGCGGGTATAGCGTCACGCTCCACGACGTCTCCGGCGAGGCGCTGAACCGCGCCCTCGTCCAGATCCGCAAGGACATGGACGAGGCCGTGGCGCGCGGCAAGCTGAGCGCCGACGACGTGAAGTCGGCCCTTGCTCGGCTGCAGCCCGACCAGGAGCTCGACAGCGACGCCGACTTCGTGATCGAGGCGATCCCCGAGGACATCGCGCTGAAGCTGCGCATCTTCGCGCGCCTCGATCGCGTCTGCCGCGAGGACGTGGTGCTCGCGACCAACACCTCGGGCCTCTCGATCACCGAGATCGCGGCGGTCACGAAGCGGCCGGGGCGCGTGGCCGGGATGCACTTCTTCAACCCGGTCCCGAAGATGAAGCTGGTCGAGATCGTGCGCGGCCTCGACACGACCGACGCGACCGTCGCGACGGTGGCCGAAGTCGCGACGAAGATGGGCAAGGAAACGGTGACCGTGAAGGAATCGCCCGGCTTCATCACCTCGCGCGTCAACGCGCTGATCGGCAACGAGGCGTTCCTGATGCTCCAGGAGGGCGTCGCCTCGGCGCACGACATCGACAAGGCGCTCAAGCTCGGCCTCAATCACCCGATGGGGCCGTTCGAGCTCGTGGACCTGGTAGGCCTCGACACGCGCCTCTCGGTCCTGGAATTCCTGCACAAGAGCATGGGCGAGAAGTACAAGCCGTCGACGCTGCTCGTGCAGTACGTGAAGGCGGGCCGACTGGGACGCAAGGTCGGGCGCGGCGTGTACGAATACAGCGACGACAAGCAGGGCTGAGCGGTGGCCTGGCGCAACCTCACGCTCACGGCCGACGGGCCGGTGGCGACGCTGAGCGTGAATCGGCCTGAGGTCCGCAACGCCCTCGACACCGAGACCGTCCGCGAGTTCCACGAAGCCCTGGCCGAGGTTCGGACGGCGCGAGCCAGCGTGCTCATCATCACCGGCACCGGCGACAAGGCCTTCGTCTCGGGCGCCGACATCAAGGCGATCCGCACGCGGCGGCGCGACGACGCGCTCGCCGGCATCAACTCGCGCCTGATGACGGCCGTGGAGTCGCACGAAGCCGTGACGATCGCCGCAGTCAACGGCTACGCCCTCGGCGGCGGCTGCGAGTTGGCCCTCGCCTGCGACCTGCGCATCGCGGCCGAGAACGCGGTCTTCGGACAGCCGGAGCCGGCTCTCGGCATCATCCCCGGCGCGGGCGCGACGCAGCGCCTGCCCCGCATCGTCGGCGTGGGCCGGGCCAAGGAAATGGTCCTGACGGGCGCGCGCTGGAGCGGCGCGCAGGCCCTCGCGTACGGACTGGTGAGCGAGGTCGTCCCGCTGCCGGAACTGATGAGCGCGGCGCGGGCCTGCGCCGATCGCATCCTGGCTCTGGGCCCGCTGGCCGTGCGACTCTCGAAACAAGCGATCAACGCCTCGATGCAGATGCCCCTCGCGGCAGGCCTCGCGTACGAATCGAGCCTGCAGGCGATCACGTTCGAATCGAAGGACAAGCTGGAGGGAACCGCGGCCTTCCTCGAAAAGCGGAAGCCCCGGTTCACGGGCGAATGAGACGTTTTGGCTTCGTCGTGCTGGCACTTGGAGCGGCGCTTTACTTCTTCTGCTCGAAGAGGTTGGCTGCCTCGGAACCCGTGCCGCCGGGGCTCTCGATCGAGGAGAGCGTGCGCTACCCCGCCGGCCAGTACCAGATCGGCGAGTATGTCGGGGCAATGCTCGGCGGCGTCGGACTGCTGCTGATGCTGTACCCGCAAGGCCGCTGATCGCCCACCTCGACGCTGACGCTCCGGCGAGCTTCGGCCCCGGGCCGCGCCCGTTCGTCCACCAGACCCGGCGACTCGCCACAAAGCGGTTCCCAGCCGCTGTAATCGCCCTTAGTCTGGGCGCGTCGTCGATCTTATGGAGTCAAGCGAAATGGCCATGAACGCGATCGCCGTCGAGTTCCCCACGGGGCTCAAGAATCAGCTCGAATCCTACGAGCGCCAGCTCATCCTCTCGGCCCTCGAGCGCGCCGCCGGCCACCAGCGCTCCGCCGCCGCCGCACTCGGCATCCTGCCGACCACGCTGCACGAGAAGATGACGCGCCTGGGGATTCCAACGGCTCGCGCACGTAGTTAGGTCGGGGGGGGTACGGCACCTTGCGTCTCCCCCGTCCTTACTGAAGATTCGCCGCTCTCGGCCATAATCCGTGGCCGTGATGATACCGGCCGACCGGCTCCTCGAGCTGCACCGCGCGCTGCTGCTGCCCCGCCTCATCGAAGAGAAGATGCTGCTTCTGCTACGGCAGGGCAAGCTCTCGAAGTGGTTCTCGGGCATCGGGCAGGAAGCGATCGCCGTCGGTGTCACCGCGGCGCTCGAACGAGACGACTGGATCCTGCCGATGCATCGGAACCTCGGCGTCTTCACGACCCGCGGTCTCGACCTCGGCCGCCTCTTCCGTCAGCTCTTCGGCAAGGACGGCGGCATCACCAAGGGCCGCGACCGCACCTTTCACTTTGGCGAGCTCGAGCACCGCATCGTCGGCATGATCAGCCACCTGGGCGCGATGCTACCAGTGGCCGACGGCCTGGCTCTCGCGGCCCAGTTGCGGGGCGAGCGGCGCGTGGCGGCAGCCTTCATCGGCGACGGCGCCACGAGCGAGGGCGACTTTCACGAAGCCGTGAACCTGGCCGCCGTGTGGAAACTGCCTGTGCTGTTCGTGATCGAGAACAACCAGTTCGGTCTCTCGACCCCGATCTCGGAGCAGTACGCGTGTCGCAATCTCGCCGACCGTGGGCCGGGCTACGGAATCCCGGGCACGATCGTGGACGGCAACGACCTGCTGGCCGTGCACAGCGCCGTGGCGATCGCTGCCGATCGCGCGCGCCTCGGCGCGGGGCCGACGCTGCTCGAGTTCAAGACCTTCCGGATGCGCGGCCACGAAGAGGCTTCGGGCACCGCGTATGTACCGAAGGGGCTTCTCGCCGAGTGGGAAAAGAAGGACCCCGTGGCGCGCTTCGAGGCGCACCTCGCGGGCCTCGGCTTCCTGACCAAGGAGGCGGCCGAAGCGATTCGAAGCGAGCAGAAGGCTGAGATCGACGCCCAGGTCGACGACGCGCTTGCCGCGCCGGACCCGAACTCCACGGCGGAGGAGGAGCTGCGCGACGTCTACGTCGTGACGCTCCCTTCGCTCCCCGAGCCCCGGCAGGACGCCGCGGGCCCGGAGCTCCGCTACCTGGACGCGATCCGCGACGGCCTGCGCGAGGCGCTGCGCGCCGACCCGCGTGTGATCCTGCTCGGCCAAGACATCGCCGAGTACGGGGGCGTCTTCAAGGCGACCGAAGGCCTCGCCGCGGAGTTCGGCAAGGGGCGCGTGCGCAACACGCCCATCATCGAATCGGGCGCGATGGGCGCGGCGCTCGGGTTGGCGCTCGACGGCTTCCGGCCGATGCTCGAGATGCAGTTCGGCGATTTCATCAGCTGCGGCTTCAACCAGCTCGTGAACAACCTCGCGAAGACGCACTATCGCTGGGCCGCCGGCGTCCCGATCGTGGTGCGAGCGCCCATCGGCGGGGGTCTCGGCGCGGGTCCGTTCCACTCGCAGAACATCGAGTCCTGGTTCACGAGCGTGGCGGGCCTCAAGGTCGTCGCACCGGCGACGCCGTTCGATGCGAAGGGCTTGCTGCTTTCGGCCTTCGAGGACGGCAACCCGGTCCTCTATCTCGAGCACAAGGCGCTGTATCGTTCGGCGAAGGGCAAGGTACCCGAAGGCCGCTACGGCGTCCCGATCGGACGCGCGCGGGTCGCCCGCCCCGGCCGCGACGCGACAGTGATCACGTACGGTGCCGGCGTCGCTTGGGCGCTGGAGGCGGCCCGCGCCCTCGCCGCCGAGGGCCACGAGGTCGAGGTGATCGACCTGCGGACGCTGCTGCCCTGGGACCGCGAGGCCGTGCTGACTTCGGTACGGCGCACGGCGCGCGCACTGGTGCTGCACGAGGCTCCGCTCACGGGTGGCTTCGGCGGGGAGCTGGCGGCGAGCATCGCGCAAGCAGGCTTCGAATGGCTCGACGCCCCGGTCGAGCGCCTGGGCTCGCTCGACACGCCGGTGCCCTTCAGCAAGGCCCTGGAGGAGATCTTCTCGCCACGGATCCGGTTGCTTCCGGCGCTGCGCGCGCTGCTAGCCTACTGAACTATTGGACGTAGCCCAGGGCGCGAAGCTGTTCTTTGTCCTCCTCCGACAACTCGACCTTGGCGCCGCCCCGGAGCGTCTTCGCCGCCTGCCGCTGGGCCGAGCGCAGTTCGAAGAGCCGGTTCGTGAGGTACTGCACGGCGATCGGATCGCTCTCGGCGAGGTCGTTCTGCTCGGCCGGGTCGGCCGCGAGATCGTAGAGCTCCACGGGCCCGCCGAGATCGCCGTAGACCCGGGTGTCGTCGTTGACGATGAGCTTCCACGGCCCGATCCGGAGCGACGACTTCTCCGCCTTTCCGAAGCGGGTCTCGCTGACCAGCTCAGGCTCGCCGGGCTCGCCACGCCCGAGCCAGAGCGCCGAAAGGTCGCGACCCTCCCGCCCCTCCGGCGCCGCAAGGCCCGAGAGCGAAAGCAGGGTGGGCAGCAGGTCGATCTGGGACACGGGCTGCTTTTCCCGGAAGCCCCCGCGCGCGCCGCCCGGCAGCCGCACCGCGAGCGGGATCCGGATCACCTCCCGGTAGAGCGTGTGGCCATGACCGTGGCCACCATGATCCCCGAACTCCTCGCCGTGGTCGGCGACGAACGCCACGAGCGTGTCCGCGAGTCGACCCCGGGCGCGCAGGCCGTCGACGAGCTGGCCGAAGGCCCGGTCGTTGTCGCGAATCTCGCCCAGGTAGAGCGTGTGGAGGTAGCTGAGTTTGCGCGGGGTCTTCTTGGCCATGAGCAGCGGCAGGCTCGGCGTCCGGACCGCGCCGGGCGGCCGGAAGAGCGCCCAGCTTTCGTCGCTCGGCTCGTACGGGACGTGGGGCTCGAGGGTGTGCACGTAGAGGAAGAAGGGTTGCGCTCCCGCGTCCACGAAGTGCAATGCGCGCTCCACGGCCTCACGCGCGCTGAAGCCGTAGCGCTTCTGCTCGCCGTCGTTCCACACGTCGAAGCCCTGGGCAAAGCCGAAGCGGGAGCCGACCACGTGATTGGCGACGACGGCCCCGGTCCGGTAGCCGTCCTTCCTGTACAGCTCGGGCATCGTGACGAAGCCGTCGCCGAGGCTGTTGTCGAAGCCGCCCGCGCCGTGCGTCGAAGGGTGGAGGCCCGTGAAGATGGACGCGACCGTCGGCCGCGTCCACGGCGCGTGGGCCCAGGCATCTTCGAAGAGAATCGACTCGCGGGCGAACGCGTCGAAGGCGGGCGAGCTGGGGCCCGCATAGCCGTAGGCGCCCAGCCGATCGGCCCGGAGCGTGTCGGTCAGGAAGATCACGACCGACGGCCGGCCCTCGAGCCGGGCGGCGGGCAGCGGGCTCGGCGACGCAGGCGGCAGCCCGTGCAGCGCTGCCGCCTCGAGGCGCAGCTCGGCGCTGCCCACGTTCGCCAGTTCCAGGCGCGCGAAGCGTGCGCTGGCTGGCACTGGCAGCCGCGCCCTGAGCTGCTGCGGCCGGCCAGGCTCGGGCACGGCCTGGGCCACCACGTGGCTGCGGTCCCGCGTCTCGAGCGTCACGCGCAGCCGGCCGCCCGAACGCGTGGCCGCCGCGCGCAGCGTCATGCCGATCTCGCCACGCGCGGGAAACGCAACCGCGACGCAGGACTGCGGCGGCAATACGATCCGCTCTTGATCGGCGTTCGGCGGCGACGAGCTTCCTCCAGGCGCACGGCTCACTTCCAGCGCGGTCAGGACGAGGCCCGAGGGCTCGCGGCCCTTCTCGGTGCCGGGCACGGCGCGCGCGAGACGAAGCTGCAGCACGTTCCCGGCATCCTGCTGCAGGTCCTTCGGCAGCGGGAACACGAACTTGGCCTCCGCCTCACGCAGTGGCGCCGAGCCCACGAGCTCGCCGTTCAGCGAGACCTCGAGCGCGACGCCCGGGGCGAGCTCCTTGAGACAGCGGGCCTTGAGCCGGAGCTGCTTCGCCTCGCGCGAGAAGAAGGGCAGCCGGATTTCCGCGCTGCCCCTCTGGGTCCAGGCCTCGATTCTGCCGGCCTCGCGCCGCGGGTCCTGCCAGCCCGGCCATCGCAGCTGGCGCCGATTCACGAGCAGCGCCAGATCGAAGCTGTCGCTCTTGATCTCGGCTTCGTCGAGCCGGGGGGCGAGTGCAAGTCGCGTCGGCTCCGGGGTGGGTCGGGCCGAAGGCCCTGGGCTACAGGCCAGGAGCACCGCGCCCAGCGATGCCACGAGGCCGCGCTGCGCGGCGCCCCAGGTCGGGATCACGGCCGAAGTCTAATGTAGGATCTGAGGCCATGCATACCCGCCGCCACTTCATCAAGACGGTCATGATGGGCGCGACTGCCGCCGGCATGCCGGGGTGCGGGAGCGCGACGCAGCCGAAGGCCACGGGCGGCCCGCCGCCTGCCCCGCCTCACGCCGCCACGCGACTGCAGGGCGATCATTTTGAGACCTGCCATGCGGTCCGCGACGGCGGAACCCTGCCGATGGCGGAGATCAGGGCGAGCCACGACGTGGTGATCGTGGGTGGCGGGCCGAGTGGCCTCTCCGCCGCTCACGCGCTGCGCGAGCGCGACGTGCTGCTCCTCGAGAAGGAGGAGCTCTTCGGGGGCAACTGCATCCTCGAGGAGTGGGAGGGCGTGCGCTACTCCACGGGCGGGGCCTTCTACACCGAGAGCGAGACAGAGCTGGTGGAGTTCTTCGCCGAGATCGGGGCCAAGGGGCTGAAGGTGGAGGGCGGGGACTCGCTGGTCGTGAACGGTCAGCCGACGACGCAGTTCTTCACCGACGGTGCGAGCCGTCTGCCCTTCCCCCAGAAGGTGCGCGACGATTTCAGGCGCTCGCGGGAAGAGTTGCTGACACTGCTCGGCGACAAGGGTGAGGCGCTCGACAGGCTCACCTTTGCCGACATCCTGAAGCCTTACGATCCCCTCCTCACGAGATTCTGGGATAGCTTCGGGCCCTCGAACTGGGGCGGGATCGCTTCGGAGACCTCCGCCTACATCGGGGCGCAGGCGTACCGCTGGGCGGGAGGCATGTCCGATCCGCGCTTGACCTTCCCGGGAGGGATGGCCGGCGGCGCCCACGCGCTCGCCGAGTGGCTGGGGCCGAAGCTCGGCGAACGGCTCCAGACGCGATCGGCCGTCTACGCGATCGAGCGCGAGGCGAAGAAGCCCGGGGCCGTTGTGCGGTACCTGAAGGACGGGCAGGCGTTCGCGGTGCGCGCGCGGGTCGTGATCGTAGCGACGCCGAAGTTCTACGCGAGCTATGTCGTCGCCGGGTTGCCCAGGGACCAGCTCGCGGCGATGAAGGCCTACCAATACGCGCCCTTTGCCACCTTCAACGTCTGCCTGAACAGCCCGGGGCCCGAGCCTGCGTACGACAACTGGTTCCTGGACGCGCCGTTCACCGATTTTGTGCCGGCCGACTGGATCCTCTACGCCGGCAAAGGGCCGAAGCAGCGCAAGACCGTCCTCACCGTGTATCACCCCTTGCGCCGGGAGCGCCGCAAGGAGCTGCTGGTGGATCCGATGGTCCTCGACATGGCTGACGCTGTCGCCGACGCGCTGGAGCGCCACTTCCCCGGGACGCTCCCGAAGATCGCCGAGATCCGCGTCTACCGGCGGGGTCACCCGATGTACATCTCGGCCCCGGGCCGGATGACGCTGGTCAAGGCAGCCTCGCGGCCCTTCGGCCCGATCCTCTTCGCCAACACCGACAGCATCGCCGGCGTCTCGAGCTTCGACGGGGCCTTGGTCGCCGCTCGAGGCGCGAGCGAAGCGGCGCTCAAGCAGCTCAGGGCGTGACGGCGTTCCAGGCCGCGGCGCTGGCGGCCCTGGCGCTTACTGGTCTGCTGCTGGCCCGAGCCTGGGCCAAGGGGCAGCTGCGGCGCGCCGCGTGGGCGGTGAAGCGCCAGTTCGGCGAAGGCATTCACCTGTTCAAGCTGACGCATCGGGACACGATTCGGCGCGAGCTGCTGGCCGACCCGCAGCTGACCGTGGCCGTACAGAGCCACGTCACGACGAGCGGCGAAACCGAGAGCCGCGCATGGGAAAAGGTGCACGAGTATCTGGACGAGATCGTGCCGTCGTTCAGCCTGCTCGCCTACTATCGCCTCGGCTACGGCCTCGCCCGCGTACTGATCCAGGCCCTCTACAAGGTGAGCATCGGCTACGAGGCGCGCGAGGCCCTGAACGCGATCCCGAAGTCGAGCGCAGTCGTGTACCTGATGAACCACCGCTCGAACGCGGACTACGTTGCCGTCGCCTATGTGCTCTCGAGCGAGGTGGCGATCTCCTACGCGGTGGGCGAATGGGCCCGGGTCTGGCCCCTCGAGACGCTCTTCAAGCGCTTTGGTTCGTACTTCGTACGTCGTGGCTTCCGCGAGGCCCTCTACCACAAGGTGCTCGAGCGCTACATCCAGCTCATCACGCGCAACGGCGTGCCGCAGGGCATCTTCCTCGAGGGCGGACTCACCCGCGACGGGCGCTTTCGCGAGCCCAAGCTCGGGATCCTCGACCACATCGTACGAGTCAAGAGCGAGCCCGGCTTCGACAGGCCGCTGACGATCATCCCTGTGGCCATCAACTACGACCGCGTCCTGGAGGATCGCTCGTTGTTGCGCGAGCTGCAGGCCCCTGAAGACCGGCCCTCTCGCCTCGACCAGGTCCGCGAGGTGCTCGGCTATCTCCTCAAGGTGTCGCTGCGCTTCCTGAGGCGGCGCGCCCGGCGCTATGGCCGCGTCTGTGTCAACTTCGGGGCGCCGCTGCGCGTCGACGACTGGCTCGCGAGGAACCCCGGAGTCCTGTTCCTGCCGAGGGAGGAACGCCTCCCCCGTCTCAAGGGCCTGGCCGACGAGGTGATGGGCCGCATCGGGGCGGTGATGCCGGTGACAGCGGTGGCACTGGCCGCCTCAGCCCTGCTGGCCGAGTGCGCTGATTCGGTCACGCGCGAACGCTGGGAGACGCTGATGGCCGAGCTGCGCGCGCGGATGCGGGTCGGCGGCGCGCACGTGATCGGGGAGGAGCGCCCGGTGGGCGAGGTCCTGGAGCGCGCGCTCGTGATGCTGGGCATGCGTCGCGTGGTCGTGGAGGAAGCGGGTTCGTTCCGGATCGATCGCGCCCAGGATCCCCTGCTGCGCTACTACGCGAACTCGATTGCCCACTTCCTCGAGGACGCAGCGTCTTGATCTCCCACGAGTCCTTCCGCGCGCGCGACGGGGCGTGCCTGCGCTTCACACGCGTTTCGACCGGAAGCCGCCAGGCGATCCTGGTCGCCCCGGGCGTCTTCATGCACCGGGACAGCGCCGAGCACCGGCTGCTCGCCGAGCGGCTCTCGGCCGTGGCCGACGTGGTCACCGTCGACGTGCGGGGCCACGGCGACTCGGAGGGCGCGTTCACGTTCGGCGAGCGCGAGCCCGAAGACCTGGCCGAGCTGGCACGGTCGCTGCGCGGACAGTACGACCGTGTCGGCGGCCTGGGCTTCTCGTTCGGGGGTTACCACACCTGTGTCGCGGCCGCCCTTCACCGCGGATACGATGCGGTCGCACTCGTCGGAACACCGCACAGGCTGTTCATCCTCGACCACAACTTCTTCACGCGGGGCCTGGCCCGAAGCCTGCGGCCCATGCTCACCCGGCAGCGTCGCCTCACCCGCGTCTGGCCTGCCTTCCCGATCGGCCGACCGGTCCCTTCGCGCCTGATCGGCCGGATCGCCCCGGTACCGCTGCTGGTCGCCCACGGCTCGGAGGACTGGCTGATCCCAGAGAAGCACGCGCGGCGGCTCTTCGATCGGGCAGGCGAGCCCAAGTCCCTGGTCGTCGTCAAGGGCGGCCTGCATGCCGAGAACATGCTGGCCGACGATCCCGAGCCGCTGCTTGCAGCGCTGCTCGAGTTCTTCCGCAGCCGCCTGGGATCGGCTATCCTCCAGCCATGAAAGAAGAAGCTCCTAAGTCCGCCTACGAGCTGGCGATGGAGCGCCTGCGGAAGAAGGACCGCGACGCCGGTGTCGTGCAGCGGTCGGTCACCGGTGAGCAAAAGGCGGCGATCGCCGAGTTGCGCCGCGTGTACGAGGCGAAACAGGCCGAGCGCGAGATCCTTCACCAGGCGTCGCTGCGCAACGCGGCGGACCAGGAGACCTTCACGGCCCTCGAAGAGGACTATCGCAGGGAGCGCGAACGGGTTGCGGCGGAGCGCGACCGTAAGATAGAGGAGATCCGGAAAAGGTGACGATCCAGCGGCGCGACTTCCTGAACGGCGTGGCCCTCGGCATGGCGGGTCTCTTGGCCTCCCCCGAGCGGCTCGCGGCCCTCGCCCTCGAATCGCTCGAACCCGAGCAGCGGCCCGACTACTACCCGCCCGCGCTCACCGGCCTGCGCGGCAGCTACGAGGCTTCGTACACCGCGGCCCATGCCTTGCGCGATGCATCGTTCTGGGAGACGGCTGGTGCTGCGCAGGAGACCAGCGAGAGCTATGACCTTGCCGTCGTCGGGGCTGGCATCAGCGGGCTCTCGGCCGCTCACTTCTTCCGCAAGTCCGCCGGCGCAAGCGCGAGCGTCATCGTCTTCGACAATCACGACGATTTCGGCGGCCATGCCAAGCGCAACGAGTTCCGGAGCGGCGGCCGCACGCTCCTCGGCTACGGCGGCACCTGGTCGATCGACAGCCCCGCGCCGTACAGCACCGTGGCGAAGGACCTGATCCGCGAACTTGGCATCGATGTCGCCGGGCGCCAGCCGATCATGGACTGGAAGCTGTACGCCGGCATGGGTCTCGGCTCGGGCATCTTCTTCGACAAGGAAACTTTCGGCGCCGACCGGCTGGTGGCCGATCCAGTGGGCCGGCGCGGGCGCGGCGGGATCTCGAAGGGCGCGTGGACCCGCTTCGCGGCCGACGCTCCGCTCTCCGCAGCGGCGAAGCGTGACCTGCTGCGGCTCTACGAAGAGACGACGGACTACATGCCCGGGCTCTCGACAGCGGACAAGAAGGCCAAGCTGGCGCGCATCAGCTACGCGAAGTACCTGACCGAGATCGTCAAGGCCGACGCGGGCATCCTGCCCTTCCTCCAGGCGCGCCCGCATGGTCTCTACGGCGTCGGCATCGACGCCGTTCCGGCCCAGGATGCCTGGGGCCTCGGCATGCCGGGCTTCGAGGGCCTGGCCCTCGACAAGGCGCCGGGACCCGGCCAGGGCCTCGACGCGATCCGTAGCGACGAGGCCGAGCGCTACTTCCTCCACTTCCCCGACGGCAACGCGACAGTGACGCGCCTGCTGGTGCGCGGCCTGATCCCGAAGGCGATCCCGGGTGGAAGCCTCGACGACGTGGTCACGGCGCGCGCCGACTACGCGCGACTCGACGAGGCCGGCTCTGCTGTACGCATCCGCCTCAACAGCACGGTCGTGCGCGTGCGCCAGGTGGGCGAGGGTGCGTCGAAGGCCGTGGAGATTGCCTACGCCCGGAACGGGAAGCTCAAGATCGTGCGGGCGAAGCACTGCGTTCTCGCCTGCTGGCACAGCGTCATCCCGTACATCTGCCCCGAACTGCCCGAGGCCCAGCAGGCGGCGCTGCACCTCGCCACCAAGGTGCCGCTGCTCTACACCAACGTGCTGATCCGCAACTGGACCGCGTTCCAGAAGCTCGGTGTCGCTTCCGTCCATGCGCCCGGCAGCTATCACACCGAGTTCGGCCTCGACATGCCGGTGAGCGTCGGCGGCTACAAGTGCTCAACCTCGCCGGAGGAGCCGATCCTCGTCACGATGTCGAAGACGCCGTGCAGCCCCGGGCTCTCGGCCCCTGAGCAACACAAGGCCGGGCGCGTGGAACTGCTCGTCACGCCCTTCGAAGCCATCGAGCGCAGCATCCGCGATCAGCTCGGCCGCAGCCTCGGCGCAGGCGGCTTCGACCCCGCCCGGGACATCCAGGCGATCACGGTCAACCGCTGGGCGCACGGCTACGCGTACCAGTACAACTCGCTCTGCGACGACTTCTGGCGCGATGGCAAGCTGGCCGAACAGCCCTGCCTGCTGGCCCGCAAGACCCACGGCCGGATCGCAATCGCGAACGCCGACGCGGCTGCGTATTCGTACACCGACGCCGCCATCGACCAGGCCCACCGCGCGGTGGGTGAGCTGCTGAAGGCCTGAGGGGCGCGTCGCGGTGGTCAGGCTGCCAGCGCGGCCGCCCTGACCCGATCGAGGGCCGCCAGGGCCATTCGGCCTGGAGGAAGGCGAAGGCGTTGGTCATCTCGCGGCCAGCACCTGATGATGCTTCCGGATACGCTCCACTTCGCGTGGACTGAGCTTGGCGCTGGCGGCATGATCCGGCCAGGCGGACACAGCCACGCCCACTTGCTTCAAGACCTGCGGGGCGGTGCCGATGCCGAAGCGGTCAGCCACCGCCAGCAAGTCATCACGCAAGATGCCGGAGAACCTTCCGTTCACGGCCATGAGGTGCTGGTTGTTCCACTTGCCCTCGGGGTTGTAGGCGTGCGTCACGTCGTAGGCCGGCGCAAGCTCCCAGGCTCCTCCCTCGCGCAAGAGGAAGGACACGTTCTTCGTGTGATCGTCGCAGTTGGCCGCCATGACGTTGAAGGCCGTTCGCCGGAACGCCTCCTCCTTGGCGGGGTAACCCAGTTGTAGTCGGTCGATGGTCAGAAGGACCTGACTGACATCGTGAGTCGCCTTTTGCTTGTAGTCCAGATGTGCCATGGCACACAGGGTCTGGACGTGATGCCTCGTGTCCCCCTCCCGGTCGAAGCGCTTCGTCATGAAGTGGGCGCGACGATTCTCGGCCAGGAGCCGGCAGGGCGACATCGTAATGCCGGCCGCTCGGGCCATCAGGTGATAGGCATACTCGATTCGGCCCTGGTTCTTCCCTTCCCCAAGTTCGTTGTCGGGCCCGAGTCCGTCGAACTTGAGCAGCCAGTGCTCGAAGCCGGCCTCGACGTCGAATTGACCGGGTCGGATCTCATGGGTCTTTGGGTTCCATGCCACGACGGCCTTGGCTTTGACCCCGCCGGCCGACGTTCCGACCTGGATGATCTGAGTCAGCGCCGCCTGGGCATGGGCGTCCGTGTCCAAATCCCCCTGCACGACGCGTCGAGCACTCTCAACCAACTGAGACAACTCGATCGCGGTGCTGTCGGATTGGGAGGCCCTCGGGCCGCGCGCCGGCTTGAACTCCAAGGCGCCCAGACCCCGCTTGCCCATGTACGCCAGGCGATCGAGCGACGTGATCCTTGACTTGTTCACGCCTTCTCGTGCCATCCAGGCATCGATCAAGTTGTTGCCGAAAGCGTCGGGCAGCGCATCGGCCAGCATCGCCGGCAAGCGCCGGTAGGTGTTCTCTGGGAGATCAGGGAACACGAGAGGTTCGCCGGCGCCCGCGAGCGGCATCATGAGGGGCGCAAGCTCGATACCGGATCGGATGAATGCGGGGTCGTACTCGAAGGCGTAGTACCCCGACTTGGGATCGAGCGCCACGGCGCCGACGCTCCTTCGCCAGATGCGAATCTCAATGGCTTTGACCGGCTTGTACATGAGCCCCGTCTACTTCCTGGAAACGCGCTGCCGCGCCCGCTTGGCTTTCAACATCTGCAATGGGCTGATGGAGACCGCCGGCGCCAGCGTGCTCAACCAGTCGGCCCGACCCAGGGTGCGCAGGACCTTGACCAAAGATTTGAGCGATGCGCCCTTGCCGGCTTCGAGGTTTTTCACCGCGTTCAGAGCGGCGCCGGCACGCCCAGCGAGCTTCCGCTGGTCGATGTTCTGCCGCAATCGCAGGGCGCGGAGCTGCTTGCCCAGCTCCACTTCCCATTCTCCAGGCGTCATTTGGCTTGACATTAATAGCCCTAATTAGGTTTACCAAGACTCATTGTATCCTCAATAGACCTAAAACAGTCTATCTCTTGTCAACGCCTGCGAGAAGGCGCGGGGCGAAGCGTGGGCTTGGTTCGCACCGCATCGAAGATCGCCGACAGGTTGTCCATGCTCGGGTTTCCCCTCTGCGAGAGCATGCGGTGCAGGCTCTTGGACGGCGTGTCTGTCATGGCCGCCAGAGCTTCGAAGCCTACGGCGTTGACCAGGCCGCGGAGCATCATGCGCGCGGTTTCCGGCTCGCCATTTCGTCTGCCCGACCAAGTGAGCCCTCTGAAACAAGCGGCTGCCATGCCCACCCTTGACCAGCACCAGTCGCTCGCGCTGGTCTGCAAAGACCGTTGGATGACGGACGTGGTAGTTCTCCCCCAACTTTCGCTGAAGCTGCTCTTGGGGGAACTCAGGCGCGAACCCCGCCAGCTCCACCCGGAAACAGCCCGCCAGGTAGAGGGCGGGAGGCAGATCGTGTCCCCACCCCTCCATTCCGGCATAGAAGACAAGGAGATCACCGGACTCCAGTTGCGAGAGATTCCGTTTGGGCGGCGTGGGATCCCCATACGTAAAAGATTCAAACTCCGGATCGACATGCATGGCCTGAGAGGCCATCCGCCCTCGGCGGCTCTTTGGAAAGTACTCGATGAAGGCTCGGCCCTTCCGACCGTGAGAATTGCCGTATGTGCGCGAGTCCAGTCCAGAGGAGTCTGGTATCGGGACAAATCCGAGTGTCCCGTCTCTGAACAACGGGCTGTGGATTCCCCCGCAACCTGTGTCTAATTCGGCCCCGACCCCTCCTGGACAAACGCCTTGCGAGCGAGAGATTCGACCCACGCGCGAGGGCGCCGCCCACTGGGAAAGGTTGGCCGATCGCGTCGCAAGTGGCGTTGGAAACCCAAGGGCGCGTTCGATTCGGCGACAACGGCGTGCGACAGCGACTCATAAGACCCCCGGGTCAGCGCGGCGACCTGAGGAGCCGGCAAAGACGCACGAGTACGCTTGGAGGCCCATCAGTGTCCTCCCTCAGGTACGTTACTGCTCGATGCGGATGACCTCGATCGCGTTGGAGATGCCGCCGGACCGAAAGGCGTCCCGGATGCGATCCATCTGGCTCTTGAGTTCACCGGTGAGCATTGCGTCAGGGCCTTTCGGAGGCGCCCATTCTACGCGATAGCGGCTTCGCGAGGGACCGACGTGCAGCCGCCCACCATGTTCCATCACGCGGACGGGGAGACCCCGGGTGGCGGGCCGTTGGGCGCGCGACAGCAGTGTTCGGGGGTGGGCCTGGTGCGCGCCTGCCAGCAGTCCTGGGCGACTAGCTTCCGGCCAACTGCTTGGCTTTCGACCGCACGTACCCGTAGTTGAAGTTGAGGGCGTTGAAATCGGCGGCCTTGGCAGCGAGCGCCTTCGCGCCGGCCGCATCGCCTGCGGTCTGGGTGGCGAGCGCTAGCTGGTAGAGGACCTGCGGGTCCAGCGGGTTGGCCTTCTGCAGTTGCGCGACAGCGGCGGCGCCGTCGTTTTCAGCAAGCGCCAGTAATCCCGCGAGCTGGTGGACCTGGAACTGCTCGAAGGGATTGGCCTTGACCGCGACCCGCTTCGCGTACTCGCCTGACTTTGCCTTAGCCACGGCGAGGTCCTTCTTCGCGATAGCCAAGCGGCCTTCCTCGAAGAGCAGGTTGCGGCGCGTCGCCTGCTTCACCTCGGCGGGCACCTCGGCCTTGTCCATCGTGCTCACACTGGCGGCGTACTTGGCTGCGGCTTCTTCCAGGCGGCCGGCGTCGCGCAGGATGTCACCCATCAGGTTCAGGTCACCGGCCTGGGCCGCGAGGTCGTGTTCCGCTTCCGCGAGTGCTGCCATCTTCTGGATCTCGGCGAGCGCTTGCTCAGGCGCCGCCTCGTG
>CAYTWT010000069.1:0-8122 GCA_964442185.1 uncultured Acidobacteriota bacterium | reverse complement strand
TTGAAGAGCATCGAGTGGAGGCGCCCGATGTCATGCCCGTACCTGAAGGAAGTGCTGATGCTCTACTGCGAGGCCTGCCCCTACCACAAGGGTGTGCCCTTCGACCGGCTCGCCTCCGTCAGCCCCTGCGTCGCGCTCGAGTACAAGCAGTGCCCGATCTACTTGGAGGCTCGCCAGCGGGCGCTTCCGGAAAGGAGGGTCGGATCATGATTGCCGCCCTGCCCATTGCCCTTCTCGGAGGACTGCTGCTCCTCCTCAACGACCTCGTTTTCGCAGGGAGGTGAACGTGGCCTGCAACCGGAGACTCTTCCTGAAGTCCGCTGGGGCGGCCGGCCTGGCCTGGGCCTCTGCGCCCGCCGCGGCGGCGCGTCTCGAGGACCTGAAGACGCCGGCCGTTCTGGTGGATACGACGCGCTGCGTCGGCTGCCGCGGCTGCGAGGCGGCGTGCGCCGAGGCCAACGGCCTGCCCGCGCCGCCCGACCCGCCCGGCGACATCTTCGCGACGCGACGCGAGACCTCGACCACGGCGTTCAGCGTCGTCAACCGCGGCCGCGTCGGCTCGAAGGGCGACGAACGCTATGCCAAGACCCAGTGCCTGCACTGCCTGTCTCCGGGCTGCGCCTCGGCCTGCCCCGTGCGCGCCCTCGAGAAGACCCCCGAGGGACCGGTCGTCTACCACGCGGACCGCTGCATCGGCTGCCGCTACTGCATGGTGGCCTGCCCGTTCGGCGTGCCGAAATACGAGTACGAGAAGGCCGTGCCCTACGTCCGTAAGTGCGGCTTCTGCTACGAGCGCCAGAAGCGGAGTCTGCGGCCGGCCTGTGTCGAGGCCTGTCCGGCCGAGGCCCTGAGCTTCGGTCCGCGGGACGCGCTCTTGCTCGATGCCAAGCGCCGCGTGTTCGCCGAAAACAGCGGCTACGTGCCCCACGTCTTCGGCGAGCACGAATCGGGCGGCACCAGCTGGATGTACATCAGCGACGTGCCCCTCGACAGCCTGGGCCTGCGCACCGACGTTTCACCGACCGCGCCCAGCGAGCGGACCGACGGCGCGCTCTCGGCCGTGCCCGTCGTCATGACCCTGTGGCCCCCGCTCCTGATGGGCCTGTACGCCTTCGCCCACCAGCGCGAGCGGAGCGAGAACGAGGAGGCCGACCATGTCTGAGGTCCTGGCCTTGCGTCCATCGGCTGGCCCCTGGCTGCGCGAGAAGCTGTTGCTCGGCCACGATCTGCGGGACTACCTCCGCAGCCTCGTCAACCCCGCCGACCTCCTGAGCATCGCCTTGCTGGCGGTCGGCCTGCCGATCCTCGCCGTGCGCTTCAGTTTCGGCCTGGGCGCGGTCACGAATCTGAGCCAGCAGACGCCCTGGGGCCTGTGGATCGGCTTCGACATGTTGTGCGGCGTCGCCCTGGCGGCCGGGGGTTTCACGCTTGCCGCCGCGGTGCACCTGCTCGGCTTGCGCGAGTACGCGGCGGTGGTCCGGCCCGCGGTGCTGACCGGTTTCCTCGGCTACGTGTTCGCGGTACTCGGCCTGTTGGCGGACCTCGGGCAACCCTGGCGCGTGTGGTACCCGATCGCGGTGTCCTTCGGCACCACATCGGTGATGTTCGAGGTGGGCTGGTGCGTGTTCCTGTACGCGACCGTGCTCTTCCTCGAGTTCAGCCCGGCCCTGTTCGAATGGCTCGGGCTGCGGGGCTGGGCCCGGAACGTGGCGCGGCTGACGGTGGGGCTGACCGCCGCCGGGGTCGTGCTCTCGACGTTGCACCAGAGCTCCCTGGGCTCGCTGTTCCTGCTGGCGCCGGAGCGGCTGCATCCGCTGTGGTACTCGTCGCTGCTGCCGGTGTTCTTCTTCGTGTCCGCCATAGCCGCGGGCCTGTGCATGGTGATCGTCGAGTCCTCGCTCGCGCACCGGCTGTTCCGCGACCGGCTCGGCCGGGCCCCCGAGGATCTCGACCGCCTGGTGCTGGGTCTGGGCAAGGGTGCCGCCCTGGTGTTGTTCAGCTACTTCTTCCTGCGCCTGCAGGGCCTCGCCGCCGGCGGCCACTTCGATCTGCTGGCGACGCCCTGGGGCACGCTCTTCCTGGTCGAGGTCGTGGGCCTCGCCCTCGTGCCTTGCCTGTTGCTCGTCGACGGCGTGCGCCGCGGCGACGCCGGACGTGTGCGTTTCGCGGCCGGCCTGGCCGTGGTCGGCATCGTCATGAACCGGCTGGACGTCTCGGTGGTGGCCTTCGACTGGGCGGCGCCGGTCCACTACGTCCCGACATGGATGGAGTTCGTGGTGTCGCTCACCTTGGTGAGCCTCGGCCTTCAGGTCTATCGCTTCATCGTGAACCGGATGGACGTGCTCGGGAGGACCGCATGATGACCCACGATTTCGTCGCGCTGTACGACGCCCGCGCCCTCGAGTATCTGCTGGCGGTCGTCTACCTCGTGCTCTTCGTCGCGCTCTGGCGCTCGCTCCAGGCGGCGCCCCAGCCACGCCGGGCCCGGGTCGTGGCGGGCCCCGCGCGCTGGTTCTCGCTGCCGGACGACGTACGCCTGCACCCCGGGCACGCCTGGGCTCGCGTCGAACCCGACGGCCTGGTCGCGGTCGGCCTCGACGACTTCGCGCACAAGCTGATCGGCCCGTTGACTGGCGTGACGCTGCCCGCGCTGGGCGCGCGCCTCGGCCAGGGCCGACAAGCCCTCCGCGTCGCCACGGACGGCGGCGCCGTGGCCGTATTGGCGCCGGTTTCGGGGGTCGTGGCCGAGGTGAACCCGGCTGCCAGCACGGCGCCCGACCGGCTGCATGTCGACCCCTACGGAGCCGGCTGGCTGGTCAAGCTGCGCCCGCGCCAGGACCTGAAGACGAACCTCAAGCAGCTCCTCTCGGGGGACCTGGCGCGGCTGGCCATGGAGCGCGCCGCCGAGAGCTTGCGTGCGCGCCTCACCCCCGAGCTCGGAGCGCTGGCCGCGGACGGTGGCACGCCCGTCCACGGCTTCGCTCGCGAGCTTTCTCCCGAGGGCTGGGAATCCCTGGCCCGGGAGTTCCTGCTGACGGACGACGTGCCGGAGGGAGGTGAGCCATGACGGCCCTCATGAACGGCTTTGAAGTAGTAGCGGTCTTCGTCGTGGGCCTGCTGATCCGCCTGGGCCTGGCCCTGGTGTTCGCCCTCGCCTTCGCGGTCCCGATCCTGCTGGTGCTGAAGGCCTGGTCGAGCGCGCGGGCCCGGCTCAACCCGAAACGCGAGAACGAATCGGCCGGCGACGTGCGTTTCCGGCCCGAGGCGCTGTACGCGCCGAGCCACGCCTGGCTCGCGGCCACCTGGCGCGACCTGCGCGTGGGCCTCGACGACCTGGCGCGGCGCATCGTGGGCGTACCGACCGACGTAACGTTGCCTCCGCCCGGCACCCGGCTCCGCGTCGGCGACCCCGCAGTGACGCTCATCGCGGCGGGCCGCATCGCCGTGCTGCCGGCGCCGGTCGCGGGAACCGTGACCGCGATCAACGACGCGCTGCTGCGCGCGCCGAGCCTGGTGGCTCGGGATCCCTACGGGCGCGGCTGGCTGTATCGCATCCGTCCCGAGGACGATCGCACGCCGGCGCTGCCGACCGGGGAGGAGGCGCGGCTCTGGCTGCGCGCGGAGTCGGTCCGCTACGAGCACGCCCTCGAGCACGCGCTGGGTTACGCGGCCGCCGACGGCGGCCATCCCCACGGCCCGCTCGAGGATGCCCTGGACGATCAGCAGTGGCGCCGGATCGCCGGCGCGTTCTTGCGCCTGGCGCCCTGAGACCGCGGGCGCAAGGCCCTGAAACACGCGGCCGGGCAAGCCGCTTCCACGAGAGGCGGCGCAAAACGTTGCCATCGACATGTGCGACCATGACCGGCGTGAAGGAGGCGAAGGATGAGCGTGAAACCGCAGTCGAGCGATGCCCGGAGCGAGTCGTCGCTCGCCAGGGTGCGGGACATCATGACGTCGGATGCCATCTTCGTGTCGGCGGACACGTCCGTGGGCCGCATCGCCCACCTGATGCACGACAAGGCGATCAGCGGGATGCCGGTGGTCGACGACGCGCAGCGCGTCATCGGCATCGTGACCGATCTGGATCTCATCGTTCGCAACACACGCATCGATGCTCCCGCATTCCTGCCGATTCTCGAGGGTCGGATCCCTCTCGAGACGCCGGGCCACTTCAAGAGGCGCCTCCAGCACATGGTGGGGATGGAGGCGCGGGATGTGATGACCGAGGAGGTTCTGAGCATCGGCCCCGACGAGGACGTCGAGACGCTGGCCGAGATCATGGTCAAGAAGCGGGTGAACCTGGTCCCGGTGCTCGAGGCGGGGCGGCTCGTCGGTGTCGTGAGTCGGGCCGACGTGATCCGGTGGATGGCGCGCGACGACTGGCCGGTCGCAGCCAGCACCCACGAACCGGCCTAGTAGCGCGAGATGAGGTAGCGGATCCCGACCGCCATCACGTCCTCCCAGGCCTGTTCCACTTCGGGTCCGAAGGCTGGGTCGACCTCGCGCACCGTGGCGAGTAGGCTGTCGAGCCACAGGTCGTACAGCTCGGCGCCGATGGCGAGCTGGCCCGAGCTGTGCCGCTCGGCCACCTCGCTCAGATAGCGATCCGCGCCCTTGGGATCCTGGGCGACCTGCAGAATCAGGTGCAGGGAAGCGAGCACGACCCGTTTCTGGCGCACGAAGTCCGTCTTGGCGAATTTCTCGCGCACCTTCGGCGAGGAATCCAGGAAGCGTTCATAGAAACGGTCGAGAAAGCGCTCATCCGCGCTGCAGCGGCGCAGGCTTTCGTCGAAGATCTGCAGGACTCTTGGTTCCGTGGCTCCCTCCAGCGCCCAGACTCCTGGCATTCTACCTGCTCGCGGGGCGCCTGGGGATGTTCCCGCCGACTCGTCGCTCGCGATCAGACGCAGTTGCCGCGAACCTTGATCGGCTGTGCTAGGCTTTGCCATTGATCGTCCGGCCCAACCAGATCCGATGAGCGAGCCCGCCGCCTCCACGCTGCGGTGTCCCCACTGCGACGCCGCCAATCCGCTCGAGGCGGTGTCCTGCGCCTCCTGCAAGCACTCGTTCCCCCTCGCCGACTCCGAGCAGCCGACCGCCCATTTCCCGGCAGGCCGCGCGCCCGAATCCGGAGAGGCGCAGCCGGACGCGAGCGAAGCTCCTACCGCATTCCGGCCAACGCCCGGACGGCGGGACGAGGACGCGAGCGAAGCCCCGACCAACCACTTGCCGCCTTCGGGGCCCGGCAGCGCCCCCCGATTCGTCCGCGACGAAGGTCCTCTGGAGGTCGGGCAGAAGTTCGGCCGCTATCACATCATCAAGCTGCTCGGGCTCGGCGGGATGGGCGCCGTGTACCGCGCCTGGGACGAGGAACTTGGAGTCGCGGTCGCGGTCAAGATCGTGCGCCCCGAGATCGCCAAGAACCCGGACGCCGCCCGCGACCTCGAGAAGCGTTTCAAGCGGGAGCTCCTTCTCGCCCGGCAGGTCACTCACCCGAACGTCGTCCGCATTCACGACATGGGGGAGATTGGCGGCATCAAGTTCATCACCATGCCCTACATCGACGGGGCCGAGCTCTCGTCGATCCTGAAGAAGAGCGAGCGCGGCCTCCCGGTCGAGGAGGTCGTGACGGTGGCTCGCGGGGTCGTGTCCGGGCTCGTCGCGGCACACCGCGCGGGCGTCGTGCACCGGGATCTCAAGCCGGCGAACATCATGGTCGAGAGCGGCACCGGCCAGGCCATGATCATGGACTTCGGGATCGCCCGATCGGCCTCCTCGGGCGATCCCGCCGTGAAGCCCGGGGCGAAGCTATCCCAGGACGCCCTTGCCCATGGCCTCACGATGGCGGGCGCCATCGTCGGGACGCTGGAGTATATGGCCCCCGAGCAGTTCCGTGGGGAGGAGGTGGACCACCGCGCCGACATCTACGCCTTCGGCCTGATCCTGTACGACCTGCTCGCCGGCCGAAGGCGGAAGGGCAGTGTCCGCACCGCCTTCGAGGAGGCCGCCCGGCGCATGGACGAGCCCCTGCCCCCGCTGGCGGAGGTGCGGGCAGACGTTCCCGCGCCCCTCGAACGGATCGTCGCGCGGTGCATCCAGCCGGATCCCGGCGCGCGCTACGCCACGACCGAGGAGCTGGCGGCCGACCTCGACCGCCTCGACGAGCTCGGCCAGCTGCGGCCGCTGCCGAAGCGGTTCACGAGGGCCTTCCTGGCGGTTGCGGCGACGGTGATCCTCGGGGCGCTCGTGGGCACCTGGCAGCTCGCGCGGTCGCGGGTGCCGGCCGAAGCGCCGCCCCCGATGTCGGTCCTGGTGGCGGACTTCGACAACCGGACGGGAGAGTCCGGCTCCGGGGGCGCAGGGGTGGTCACGGGCACTCTCGAGACGGCTATGGGGACGGCGCTCGAGGGCGCCTCCTTCGTCAACCTCTACTCGCGGAGCTCGGCCCGTGAGCTCATCGAGAAGCTCGACCCCGGCCGTCCCCTCGACGTGTCGATGGCCCGGCTCATCTCGGCCCGCGAGGGCATCAAGGTCATCGTCGGGGGCACGCTCGAGCGCAACCGATCGGGCTACGCCCTCAAGGTCGAGGCGATCGACCCGGCCGACGGCAAGGTGCTCGGCACCGCTACCGCCGCCGCGCCGTCGCCCGAGCGTCTGCTCGTGGCGGTCAACACGGCCGCCGCCCGGCTCCGCGGCGCGCTCGGCGACACGACGCCGGAGAGCGCGCGGGTGGCCGCCGCCGAGACGGTGACGACGAGTTCGCTGGAGGCACTCGGGGCGTACGTGCGGGCGCAGGAGCTGGCGGCGAATCGCAAGGACCAGGAAGCCCTCGAGGCCTTCCGGGAAGCGTTGAAGCTCGATCCCAACTTCGGCCGCGCCTACGCGGGCATGGGCGTCCTCTACTTTAACGGCAAGGACGTCGCCAACGCCCAGGCCGCCTTCGACAAGGCGCTGAAGCTGCTCGACCGCATGAGCGACCGCGAGAAGTACCGGACCCTCGGCAGCTACTACCTCGGCGTGGCCCTCAACTACGAGAAGGCGGTCGAGACCTACGAGGCGCTCGTCAAGAAGTATCCCGCCGACGAGGTCGCCCACGCGAACCTGAGCCTGTCCTACCTCTACACGGGCGACGTGCCGCGCGCGGTCGAGCAGGTCCGCGAGGTCCTGAAGCTCAACCCGCGGTCCGCCTCCGACCGGTACAACCTCGCGATCCAGTCCGTCTACGCGGGCGACTTCGAAGGGGCCCTGGCCGAGGGCGGCCGCGTGATCCAGGACCAGCCGACCTACGAGCAGCCCTACCTGCCCGTGGCCCTCGCGACGCTCTACAAGGGGGAGCTCGACGGTGCCCGGGCGACTTACGAGCAGGTCGAGAAGGTGAGCCCGTTCGGCGCCTCGCTGGGGCGCCTCGGCCAGGCCGACCTGATGCTCTATCGCGGGCGTTATCGCGAGGCGCTCCCCGTCCTGCAACAGAGCGTCGCGCTCGACGAGAAGGCCGACAACACGGGCCTGCTAGGCCCGCAGTACGTGGCGCTGGCGGAAACCCAGCTCGCCCTCGGCCAGAAGGACCGGGCGGTGGCGGCTGCCCTCAAGGCGACGGGTCTCAGCGAGCACGAGAGCGTACGTTTTCCCGCCGCTCTGGTGCTGGTCGCGGCCCGGCGCGACGCCGAGGCCGAGAAGATCGCCGTCGCCATGGAGAACACCCTCCAATCGCACATGGCCGCGTACGCGCAACTCGTCCGGGCCGCCATCGCGGTGCGCGACAAACGTCTCGGCCCCGCCGTCGAGCTGTTCCGGGAGAGCCTGAAGCGGCGGGACACCTGGCTCGGCCGCTTCATGCTGGGCAGGCTCTACGTCGACACCGGGCGCTACACCGAGGCCATCGGCGAGCTCGATGCCTGCATAAAGCGCTACGGCGAGGCGGGGGACGTTTTCTTCTACGACTTCCCGACTGCGCGCTATCTTCCGCCCTTGTACTACTACCTGGCACGCGCGCAGGAGGCGCTCGGCAGCGCCGACGCGAAGGCGAACTACGAGCGTCTTCTCGCGCTGCGGGGCGACGCGGATCCCCGCGACGCGCTGGCCACCGACGCGAAGAAGCGCCTCGGCCGCTAGCCGGCGGCCC
>CAYTWT010000068.1:0-12954 GCA_964442185.1 uncultured Acidobacteriota bacterium | reverse complement strand
GCCGAAACGACCCGCAGGTCGCGGGCCTGGCTGTGGCCTGCAGACCGAAGGATGGATCGGGACCCAACGAAACGCCAGTAACAGGTCCGGGGCGCCAGGAAAGTGACATAGACTTGCGCGTTCCTTTGGAGGAACCGAACCAGGACGTCGAGATCCGGGCGCGCGTGGAGGGTTACCTGGACTCGGTGAGGTTCACCGAGGGCGCGTTCGTCGCCAAGGGCACCCCCCTCTATCAGATCGACCCGAAGCCGCTCGAGGCGGCGCTCGCGAACGCCAAAGCGGGCTTGGCAACGGCTGAGGCCCGGCTGGGCAGGACGAACAACGACGTCGCGCGCTATCGGCCCCTGGCCGAGCAGCAGGCGGTCTCCCGGCAGGAGCTGGACAACGCGATCTCCGCGCAGGAGGCGGCCCGGGCCATGGTGGACGCGGCGAAGGCGGGCGTGGACAAGGCGACGCTCGATCTCGGCTACGCCTCGATCACTGCGCCGCTGCACGGGCTGGTCGGCACCACGAACGTCAAGGCCGGCAACCTGGTCGGCCGCGGCGAGAGCACGCTGCTCACCACAGTGTCGCAGACCGACCCGATCCTGTTCCGCGCGGGGATCAGCGAGGCGGAGTACCTGCGCATCGCGAAGCGGGTGCAGGAGACGGGCCAGCGGGCGGCGGGCGCGGAGATCGAGCTGATCCTGGCCGATGGCACCGTGCACGCCCACAAGGGCCGCGTCGAGGCGATCGAGCGCGCCGTGGACCCCACGACCGGCACGCTGGCGGTGCAGTTCACGTTCCCGAACCCGAACCGCCTCGTGCGCCCCGGGCAGTACGGGCGCGCGCGCTTCGTGCTCGAGACGAAGGCGGGGGCGCTGCTCGTGCCGCAGCGCGCCGTGCAGGAGCTGCAGAACCTCTACAGCGTTGCGGTAGTGGGTGCGGACAACAAGGTCACCTTCCGCAACGTGAAGGTCGGCCCGCGCGTTGACGACCTGTGGGTGATCGAGGAGGGGCTGAAGCCGGGCGAGAAGGTGGTGGTGGAGGGCCTGCAGAAGGTCCGCGAGGGCGCGACGGTCAGCCCGAAGCCGGTCGCCGACGCCCCCAAGGAGAAGGGCGCGGCGCAGCCGGCGACCGGGGCGAAGTAGCATGGCTGCCTTTTTCATCAACCGTCCGATCGTGGCGATGGTGATCTCGATCATCACCGTCATCGTCGGTCTCGTGGCGATGTCCGGCCTGCCGATCGCCCAGTACCCTGAGGTCGTGCCCCCGATGGTCCAGATCACGACGACCTTCGTGGGCGCCAGCGCCACCGACGTGGAGGCGTCGGTCGCGACGCCGATCGAGCAGAAGGTGAACGGCGTCGAGAAGGGCATCTACTACAAGTCCACCAACGCCAACGACGGCACCATGACGCTGAAGGTGTCGTTCGAGGTGGGCTCGAACCTCGACATGGACAACGTCCTCGCCCAGAACCGGGTCTCCGAGGCGACGCCCATGCTTCCGCAGTCGGTCAAGAACTACGGCGTCGCGGTCAAGAAGTCGCTGCCGTTCCCCCTGCTGGTCATCTCGATCAAGTCGCCGAAGGGGACGTACGACAACAGCTTCCTCTCGAACTATTCGACGATCAACATCAACGACGCGATCGCCCGCATCCCGGGCGTGGGGCAGATCAACCTCCTCGGCGGCAGCGATTACGCGATGCGCGTCTGGCTCCGGCCCGACCGGATCGCGAAGCTCGCGATCACCGTCCCGGACATCGTGAACGCCATCAACCAGCAGAACCAGATCTCGCCCGCCGGCCAGATCGGCGGGCCACCCGCGGCGCCGGGGACCGAGTACACCTACACGGTCAAGACAAAGGGGCGCCTGCTGAATGAGGAGGAGTTCGGAAACATCGTCGTCCGCTCAAACCCCGACGGCTCGCAGGTATTCCTCAAGGACGTGGCGCGCCTCGAACTCGGCACGATGCTGTACAACGCGATCGGCCGGCACAACTCCGACCCGGCTGCGGTCCTCGCGGTCTACCAGATCCCCGGCACGAACGCGCTTCAGGTGGCCGAAACCATCAAGAGGACGATGAACGAGTTGAGCACGCGCTTCCCCCGCGACCTGGAGTACCTGATCTCGCTCGACACGACCCTTCCGGTCGCGGAGGGAATCACCGAGATCGTCCACACCCTGTTCGAGGCGGTGGTCCTGGTCATCCTGGTGGTCTTCGTGTTCCTCCAGAACTGGCGCGCGACGCTGATCCCGCTGGTGACCGTGCCGGTGTCGTTGATCGGCGCCTTCATCTTCTTCCCGATGCTCGGCTTCTCGATCAACGTGCTCTCGCTGCTCGGCCTGGTGCTCGCGATCGGCATCGTGGTGGACGACGCGATTGTCGTGGTCGAGGCGGTCATGCACCATCTCGAACACGGCATGCAGCCCAAGGAAGCCACCCTCAAGGCGATGGAAGAGGTCTCCGGCCCCGTGATCGCCATCGGCCTCGTCCTCTCCGCGGTGTTCATCCCCGTGGGCTTCATGGGCGGCATCACGGGAATGTTCTATCAGCAGTTCGCGATCACCATCGCGCTCTCCGTCCTGCTCTCGGTCATCAATGCCCTCACCCTCAGCCCGGCGCTCTCGGCGCTGCTGCTGAAGGCGCCCACGGGCAAGAAGACGCTCCTGACGCCCTTCTACAACTGGTTCAACAAGGTTTTCGGCCGGGGCACCGACGCCTACGTCAGCTTCTCGGGCATCCTGATCCGGAAGACCGCCCGGAGCCTGATGTTCATCGTGATCCTGTGCGGGGCGATCGTCGTGCTGGGCCGGAACATCCCTGCGGGCTTCATCCCCGAGGAGGATCAGGGGTACCTGATCGCCCAGGTGAACCTGCCCGACGCCGCATCGCTCGAGCGGACCGACCGGGTGATGAAGAAGGCGGAGGCGATCATCAAGGCCACCGAGGGCGTCGAGGGCTACAACACGGTCACCGGATTCAGCATGATCACCGGCTCCTACTCGTCGAACATGGGCTTCTTCTTCATCCAGCTCAAGGAGTGGGGCCACCGCACCACCCCGGAAACGCACGCGCGGGGCATCGCCGCCGCTCTGAACAAGGCGTTCGCGCAGGGGATCCCCGAGGCGACGGCGGTCGCTTTCGGCCCTCCGGCGATCCCCGGCCTCGGCACGGGCGCGGGCTTCACCATGCAGCTCCAGGACCGCAGCGGCGGCTCGCCGGAGTTCCTGGCCGCGCAGGCGCAACGCTTCGTGGAAGCGGCGCGCAAGCGGCCCGAGATCGGGCGCGTCTCCACTCTCTACCGCGCGAGCGTGCCCCAGGTGTTCGCGGACATCGATCGCAGCAAGGTGCTCAAGGTCGGCGCCACCATCGGCGACGTCAACACGACACTCGGGGCGCTGCTCGGAAGCGCCTACGTGAACGACTTCAACCGGTTCGGGCGCGTGTACAAGGTGTACGTTCAGGCCGAACCCGAGTACCGGAGGGACCCGAAGCAGCTGGGGCTGTTCTTCGTGCGCAGCGCCAAGGGCGAGATGATCCCCCTCGACACCCTGACCTCAACCCGCTCCACGTCCGGTCCGGAGTTCACGAACCGCTTCAACCTGTACCGCTCCGCCGAGATCGGCGGCGTGCCCGCGGCCGGCTACTCAACGGCCCAGGCCCTCCCCGCCCTCGAACAGACGGCGAAGGAGGTCCTGCCCCCGGAGATGGGCTACGAGTGGGCAGACATGTCGTACCAGGAGAAGAGGGCCCCCGGTGTGGCCGGGGTGTTCTCCATCGCGATCCTGCTGGTCTTCCTGATCCTGGCCGCGCAGTACGAGAGCTGGGCCCTGCCCTTCAGCGTACTGGCCGGCACCCCCTTCGCGGTGTTCGGCGCCTACTTCGGCCTGTGGGCCGCCCGCCAGTTCTCGGAGAGCTACGTGAACAACGTGTTCGCGCAGATAGCACTCATCATGCTGATCGGCCTGGCCGCGAAGAACGCGATCCTGATCGTCGAGTTCGCGAAGATGCAGCAGGGCCTGGGCATGGGCCTCGTCGAGGCGGCGCTACACTCGGCCAAGCTGCGCTTCCGGCCGATCCTGATGACGGCCTTCGCCTTCATCCTCGGCGTCACGCCCCTGCTGACGGCGGCGGGCGCCGGCGCCGAGTCGCGGAAAGTGATCGGCATGGCCGTCTTCGCCGGCATGCTGATCGCCACCATCCTCGGCGTTTGCCTGATCCCGGTGCTGTTCGTGGTGGTCGAGAAGCTGACCGGCGGAGACAAGCACGCGGGGCCACTGGCCGCTGGAACGGCTCCCGCGGGCCACGGGGGAGGGCACTGAAATGACGCGAACTGCCCTCGGCCCTCGCTCGCCGCTCGCCGCAGCGCTCGCGCTCTGCGCGTTCCTGCCGGCCTGCGCCGTCGGTCCGAACTACAGCCGACCGCAGATGCCGGCGCCGCCGCAATACCGCTTCGTGGAAGGTCCCGCCCAGGCCGAGTCGCTGGCCGACCTGCCGTGGTGGGAGGTGACGAAGGACCCGCAGCTCCAGGCCCTCGTTCGCGAGGGCATCGTCAAGAACCTCGACCTGCGTGTCGCCGCCGCTCGCGTGGAAGAGGCCCGCGCCCAGGCCGGGATCGCGCGCTCGTTCCTGTTCCCGGAGATCAACCTGACCGGCGGCTACGGCGCGCAGCAGGCGTCGCGGCTCTCGGAGCCGCCGCAGGGGACGAGAAACCAGAAGACGTACCAGAACTGGAGCGCCGGTATCGGGCTCTCCTGGGAGATCGATCTCTTCGGCCGCATCCGGCGCGAAAAGGAGGCCGCATTCGCTGCCTTCCTGGCCACCGACCAGGGCCGTCGCGGCGTGCTGATCACGCTGGTGGCCGACGTGGCCTCGACCTACTTCCAGCTCCGCGAGCTGGACCTCCAGCTCGAGATCGCGAGTCGCACCGTTCAGCTCAACGACGAGACGGTCGCCTTCTACGACCGGCGGCTGCAGGGCGGCGTCTCGAACCGCCTCGAGCTGGACCAGGCGGTCGCGAATCGTGCCCTCACGGCCTCGGCGATCCCCGAGATCGAGCAGCAGATCGCGCTCAGCGAGCACGCGCTCAGCCTGCTGCTGGGCCGTCCACCGGGCCCGATCGAGCGGGGCGCAGCGTTGAGCGAACAGTACCGGCCCCCGCAGGTTCCGGCCGGGATGCCGACTGCGCTCCTCGAGCGCCGGCCCGACGTGGTCGGGGCGGAGCAGCTGCTGGTCGCCGCCAACGCCAACGTCGGCGCGGCCAAGGCGCTCTTCTTCCCGACGATCTCCCTGACCGGCCTGCTCGGCACGGTCAGCGGGGACTTCTCCAACCTGCTCAAGGCGGACTCCAACGTGTGGTCGGTCAACCCGGGGCTCTTCCAGCCGCTGTTCCAGGGCGGCCGCATCCGGCGCAACTACGAGGCGGCACAGGCCCGCTTCGACCAGTCCCTGGCCCAGTACCAGAAGGCGGCGCTCAACGGATACCGCGAGGTGGCCGACTCGCTGGTGACGATCCAGAAGCTCGCGGTGAGGCGCGTGGAACAGGAGAAGGGTGTCGTGGCGCTTCGGGACGCGGCGAAGCTCTCGCGCGAGCGCTACGACTCCGGCCTCGCCAACTACCTCGAGATCCTGATCGCCGACCAGCAACTGTTCTCCCAGGAGCTGCAGCTCGCCCGCACGCGCGGGGCCGAGCTGCGGGCGCTGGTGCAGCTCTACCGCGCGCTGGGCGGAGGCTGGCAGCCCGAGGCCGGGGCGGCGCCCCCGGCCAGCTAGGCCCGCCGCGCCCCGTCAGCGCCAGCGACTGCCGCAACCTCGATCACGATCGTGTCCGTCCGGATAGCGCTGCGACCCTCCTGCGCGTGACGTTCAGGGCGTCCGCTACGTCCCTTGTTAACACCCTTCTACGTATACTATTGGGGACATGCCTAGCTCAACCAGAGCTTCCGGGGCTGACAAGCTCCAGCGGCTTTTCGAGCTGGCCGCGGGGCAAACGGGCTACTTCACCGCAGCTCAGGCGCGCGGGCTGGGCTACAGCGCTCGAAGCCTGCAGCATCACCTCGCCACCGGCCGCTTCGAACGGGTCAGCCGTGGCTTCTACCGCTTGGCGGGAGTGCCCGCAGACTCGCGCGAGGACGTCGTTGCAGCGTGGCTCAGGTTAGCCCCGCGCGGAGCCGTGGTGTCTCACGACACCGCGCTCGGCCTGTACGACCTCGCGCCATCCCGCTCCCAGGCGATTCACCTCACGCTGCCCCGCGCGCACCGCCCTCGCAATCCCTTCGTCGCGCCCGGCGTCGAGCTCCACACCACGACCCGCCCGCTACGACGGGACGAAGTGGCGAAGCGATTCGGCGTGGAGCTGACGTCGCCCGCTCGTACGATCACCGACGCTGCCGAGATCGGCGTCGACCCCGCCGCGATCGTCGAAGCGACGGCGCGGGCACTCGCCACCGGCCTCGTCACGCGAGACGAGCTGCGCGGGGCCGTGAGTGGTCGCTCGGCTCGCGTCAGGCGGCTCGTCGAGCGGGCCATCCAGGAGGCCGACGCCGGTGCGTGAGTACGGAAGCGCTGCGGCCTTTCGTGCTGCCGTCGAGGCGAAGCTGCGCGAGCGCGCGCGCCAACTCGGGGTCCCTGCCTACGTTCTCCGGCGCCAGGCTGGCCTCGAACGGCTGATGGCACGCCTCACGGCGCTCGCCCCGGGCCGATGGGCGCTGAAGGGCGGGTTCGCGCTCGAGACCAGGCTCGGCAGGCGTGCCCGCGTCTCGCTCGACCTCGACGCGGATCACCTGCGCGGCGCTCTCGCCGCCCGTGCGGATCTGCAGCAGGCGGCCGTCGCGGCCGATCACGCGTTCCTCGTCCGGGATCGACTTGTCGATCTCGGCCACCACCTCGCGCATCTGCTCCTTGGGCAGGGTGGGGAAGTTGGACTCAGTGATGTTCCATTCGCCGATCTTGACGAGCCGGTCCGCCACGGCCACCTTCGTGTCGGTCTCGATCTTCAGGCTGCCCAGGGCCGGCTTCGCCGCCCCCTTCGCCTCGTACGACACCGCCGCGTACGCGACCGCGTGCCGCTGCTCCTCCCAGCTCGCTATTTGCGGCTGGTACACGACGATCTTTCCGCCGCTCGGCGTGGTGTAGCCCCGCGGCCAGCCGCCGTCCACGGGCGGCGGAGTCGCGTCCGGCTTCGCCGCGGGTGCGCCATTCGGAGCCGGAGTGGCCGCTGGCTTCGGAGATCCCGAGGCCTGGCTCGAGGCGGGATCTCCCGCCTGCCCCGCCAGGAGCGGCGCGGCCGGGCACAGGGCCAGGGACAAGGCGGTGACGATCGCCACCGCGCTCTGTGCCACCGGAGGATTGCTTCGCATCATGACCGTTCTCCTTGTGCCGCCGTCTTCAACGGCCGAAACATGAGCCTAGAGTACCGCCTCTTCACTCCCTCTACGCTGCAAGCCGCGACCCTCGAGGCCGGCTCGGTGGTAGGCTCTGCGACGAGCGGGCCGCTTGACCCGCCAGGAGGGACGACATGGGCTGGCTGCGTTTGGTAGGCGGTCGGGTGGCCGCAGTTCTGCTGCTCTGCCTCGCTGCGCCGACGGCAGGGGCGCAGTCCGAGCCTGGCAGCTCAAGGCAGCGGTCGTCGCGGAAGTGGCCCGCTTCAAGCCGGGCGACCGCATGATCGTGATCTACCGCCAGATCTCGCCCAGCGACAAGAGGGTCACGGCGGTCGCGTTCCCCGGCGCCGCCTCGACCGCGCTCTACGTGAACAGGACCGGCGAGCGCGTGCTGCTCCGGAGTGCTCCAAGCGTGGGCGGCGTCTGCGGTCAGCCCGATGCGGGTCCGGTCACCGATTCGATGCTTCCCGTCGGAGGGATGGGCGAAGCCCCCGGGGAATGCTGGTGCTGCGCCAGCGCGGATCAGACCTGCACGCCAGGCAACAAGACGGGCCAGGGCAAGGCGCTGCTGGCGAACTGCTTCGAGTAGCTCGAGGCCGCGGGGTGCCGATTCTAAGGAGGACCATGAAGCTCAAGGAAATCGTCAAGCGGGCCGCCGAGCTGTCCGATCCGTTTCGCGTGTCCGACGGGGACCGCTTCCGGCTGAAGGACGTGCACCCCGATGACACGCTGGACTTCAAGTCCGAGGACAAGGAGCGCGCCCAGGACGCCCTCGCTATGGGCGTCGAGGCGTTGGCCGAGCTGCAGGACATGCTCTACGCCCAGGACCGCTGGGCCGTCCTGCTGATCTTCCAGGCGATGGACGCGGCGGGCAAGGACGGAGCCATCAAGCACGTGATGTCGGGCGTCAACCCGCAGGGCTGCCAGGTCTTTTCGTTCAAGGCCCCCACCAGCGAGGACCTCGACCACGACTACCTCTGGCGCTGCATGAAGTGCCTGCCCGAGCGCGGCCGCATCGGCGTCTTCAACCGCAGCTACTACGAGGAGACGCTCGTGATCCGGGTCCATCCGGAGCTGCTCGAGAAGCAGAAGCTGCCCAAGCCGCTGGTGACCAAGAATGTGTGGAAGGAACGCTACCAGGACATGCGCAGCTTCGAGCGCTATCTGTCGCGCAACGGGGTCCTGATCCGGAAGTTCTTCCTGCACGTGTCGAAAGGCGAGCAGAAGAAGCGCTTCCTGGAGCGGCTCGACAAGCCGGAGAAGAACTGGAAGTTCTCGGCCGGGGACGCCAAGGAGCGGGAGCACTGGGACGAGTACATGGAGGCCTACGAGGACACGATCCGCGCGACCGCGACGAAGGAGGCGCCCTGGTACGTGGTGCCTGCAGACAACAAGTGGTTCACGCGGGTCGTGGTCGCTGCGGCGGTCATCGACGCCCTGGCGTCCCTCGAGCTCGAATACCCCAGGCTCGGCAAGCAGCAGCTCAAGGAGCTGGCCGCGGCGCGGGAAGCGCTCTCATGAGGGGCGCGACCCTCACCTGAACCGGGGTCGACGACGTGGCGCGGGAGTTCGAGGACGCATCCGGGGGCGGCGCGCTTTTGGCCTGACGGACGGCGAGCCTGCCCTCGTCAGCGGCCGGGAGCGGGCGCTGCCAGCAGGGCCCTCACGCTGGCCGACCGGACGACCCGGCTGGCGAGTCGCCGCAAGTGCTCTTCGCGCGCCGGGGCTGCGAACAGCCCGACCTCCACCCGCGCGCTGCCTCGGGGCTGGGCAAGCGGCAGGCGCACGCGCCGGCTGGACAGGTCGTAGACGCCGAAGCGGACCTGGCAGGCCCGGCTGGCCAGTTCCTGCCCGAGGGAAAAGGCCGCCAGCCCCGCGTTCAGGACTACCGAGACCTCGATCAGCGCTGCCCGGTAGCCGGCTTGGCTGGCGGCGCTCGAGCCGTGCTCCTGCTCGAGGGCCATGGCGGCGCTGCGCACCGAGACCAGCATGGCGTCCACGATGGCGCGCAGCGGGTAGTTGGTGGCCAGGGCCAGGTACTCCCGCGGCCTCAGGAACGAGTCGACCGCCGCGCTGACCGCCCCGCACTGCAGGTGGCCGAGCACAACCACCAGCTTGAGCGTGCTGGAGAAGTTCTGCGCCGCGTAGCGCAAGCTGCCCAGGCAGTCGCTCCCCACGCCGTTGCCCGCCACGCGCACCACGAAGAGGTCGTTGGACCGCTGCTGAAAGACCATCTCGACCGGCACCCGGGCGTCGGAGCAGCCCAGGACTGCGGCGAAAGGCTCTTGGGCGGGAGCCACGCCGGCCCGGGGCCCGTGGCCGAGGTCGCGCGGGTCGAGAGTGACCACGTGGACGATCCGGTCGCGGGCGCCGGCTCCCAGTTGCGCGAAGGCCCGGTTGCCCTGCTCCAGGCGGCGCCGTGCCTCGGCCGGGCTTCGAGGCCGGCCGCGCCTGGGGTCAGACCTCAGCCCCTGCCCCACGCGCCGGCCTTGAGGCCGAGGGCCCGCAGCCGGCCCTCGAGGGGCGCCAGGCGCTCACGGGAATCCCCCGCCACTCCCTGGAAGTACTCCTGCTTGTGGAAGACACGCACCGTGCGCTGCAGCTCGGGAGCGAACTCGGTCTCCGGGCGCAGCCTCACTGCGGACTCGAGCGGCGCCAGCTCGAAGCGCGCTACGGTGCCCTCGGAAGGAAAGACCTGATGGCACAGCTCCGCCAGCCGGGCGTGGATCTCGGGGAAGGTCTTGCGGCGCTCCTCGGGCCCCTTGACCTCGGGCGGAAACTGGGCGAACAGGTTGAACTCGAAGCCGACTTGCAGCTTCTTCCCTTCGTGCAGGTCGATCAGGGGCTTCAGCTCCCAGCAGACTTTGTGACGGCGCGTCCACTCCTGCCACTCGGCTTCGGTCACGCTTTGGCCTCTCCGGCTGCCCCCTGGTTACGGGCATTCGCCCTTCATTCATCCCTCGTCCGGACGGCGCCTGCCATGGGTGCCGCGCGCCGCCACCGATGCGTGCGCGTGCCGAATGCTACCCCAGAGAGGTGGGCTTCGGCGTCACCAGCTCAGAAGAACAGGTTGAACGCCAGGCCGAAGGCGTTGACGTGGGCCGGGCTGCCCCGCGAGTCGTCCTGCCGGACGTAGTAGCTGTCGAGGATCGACGTCTTGCCGATCGGCCACTCGATCCCGGCGAAGTAGCGCTCGCGGGTCCAGGCGTCGTAGCGGCTGTCGTAGAAGAACTCGACCATCCCGTACGGCGTGACGGAGCGCGACCAGGCGGGGTAGTCGCGCTCGAGCCGGGTGCGGTTGCGGTAGCGCCACGACCAATCGCCATTGACATCGCGGGCATCGAAGCGATTGCGATTCGTGAGCAGGAGGCTTCCCGGCAGGTAGAAACGGCCCGTTGCCTCGAGGATTCCCCGATGCTCGCGATAGTCGTCCCCGTCGCTGAGCGCCTGCGCGTACCGGTAGCCAATGCGCAACGACAGGTAGCGCCGCTTGAGGGCATCGGGTGTGTGGCGAAGCGAGGTCCGGATCGGCTTGAACGCTACGTCCAGGTGCCCGCCGACCATGATCTCCTCGTAATCGGCCTCGCGCGCACGCGAGAGGGCTGCCAGGAAGGACAGGCGTGTCCTCTCGTTCAGGTGGACGTAGGCATCCAGCTCCGGCCAGAACTCGTTTCGCGTGTCGTCTTGCGCGTCCTGCGCTGGTGCTCGCCCGGGCAGGGCGATCAGCAGCAGGCAAGCGAGGAGGAGCGGGCAGCGGGCCCTTCTCACTTCCATCCGCGCTACTTCTTCGTCATCGACCAGAGGCCTACGTCGAAAACACTCTTCTCGTTCACGACTAGAACGCGAACGTCGCCTGGACCACTGGACCTCCGAAGCCGATCTCCAGCGCGCGGCGATCCTGCCCTGAGCCGGTATCGTAGTCCTCGTGCAGGTAGCGGTAGCCTGCGCCGAGGCTCCAGCGCTTCGAGACGGAGAGCGCGAGACCGCCCTCGACGTTGTAGGAAAAATTGGAGCCGAAGCTGCCGATGTCGCCGCGAGCGAGCAGGGCCGCCTTGGATCCGAGCGGCACGCGACCGCGAAGCCCGCCGATCGCGTCGAGCCAGCTGACGCTGCTGCCCACGGTGTCCCCCGCGATCGTGTCGATCTGGCTGCGCATGTGGAAATAGCGAACCCCCGCCAGCACGTCGAGGTACGCCCGCTCGGGATCGTTCGTGTCGCGGGCCACGCGATAGAAGCCGACGCCATCGCCGATGAACTGGCGCACGTCGATCTGGGCTTCGAGGATCGAGAGGAGCGGCTGGCCTTCGGCGATGGGCGCGCCTAGATTCAGGTACAGCATGTCGGTCGCGAAGCCGAAGCGGCCTTTACGACCCTCGAAGCGGCCAAGCAGGCCGATGTCGAACTTGTCCATGACGTCGGAGAACGAGGCGTCCACCTTCAGCGCGGGGAGCGACCGGATCTGGACGCTTCCGCTCACCCCGGCGGCCCAGAAGTAGGGGCTGAGCTGGAAACGCCAACCCCCGTCCGAGACAGACTGGGCCCGGGCTGGCGCGGCCACGATTGCGAGCACGAGCGCGGCACACAGGCTCGTCAGGGTCGTATGTGTGGTCTGTCGCATCGAAGTCCCTTTCCTCAAATCCCGAAGCCGATGTTCACGTAGAAGCGGTTCCCCTCGTCCCCGTGAGCGAGCAAGCCATGGAACAGGACATTCGCTGTGAGCACGCGGAGGAAGATGCCGCCGCCAAAAGCCGGATGCCACTTGTCGGAGGTTTCGCCCTCCACCCACACGCGACCCATGTCGGCCAGGCCCAGGACGCCGACGCGCATCGGCAGGAGGAGGTTCATGTTGAAGAGGCCGACCATCGCCTGGGCGTTGGCGTAGGCAGAGGAATCGCCAGCGAAGCGGTTGCGCACGTAGCCGCGGACGTTGTCGCTGCCGCCGATGAAAGCCGCCTCGTGCCAGGGGTACCTGCCCCAGAGCTTCTGCCCGCCCACGCGGCCCGCCAGGGTGAGGTCGGAGGCCGGCTGCCAGTAGCCCGTGAGGGCCCCCGAGGCGCTCCCGAAGGTCTCCTGCACGTCCCAGGCCTTGGGGTAGATGCGGCCGTCAAGCTCGAGCTTCAGGCCCGTGTCACTGCGCTTCGAGCCGGGGGCGAAGCCGGCCGTGCCCATGCCGAGCAGGAAGCGACCGCGCGTATCCAACTCGAAGCGCAGCCGCGCGCCGACCTCTCCGAAGTCGCCGAAGCCGTAAGGCTGCTGCGTCGCGACCAGCGTCTCGGCCACCGCCTTGTTCCGCGCGTACTTGACCTCTGGCCCGAGCGCGAGCCAATACGTGCGCCGAGGGTTCTCGTAGGCGACGAGCGACGGGAAGGCGTAGAAGATCTGCTGATCGGCCTCGTAGAACGCGTCGTCCTCGGCCGCGGAGGTCTCGTTGCCGACACCGTGGAAGTTGTAGTTCTTGGCGCCGTCGGCGTACATCTCCACAAACGTGGCGAAGCCGGGCCGGCCCCAGCGGAAATCCCCGGTGTAGTTCGCGCCGAACGCCGAGCGCTTCGTCTTGTACTCGAAGCCCACGCGCTGCATCGAGGAGTA
>CAYTWT010000067.1:0-24535 GCA_964442185.1 uncultured Acidobacteriota bacterium | reverse complement strand
CGCACGCCGCTGCGCTGTGACAGTTGAGTCACCGTCACACGTCGCCGTGGGCGATCCGAGGATCTTCGTAAAGTGCGCCCAATCTACACAGCAAGGAGTCCTCGATGCTGAGTGTCCTCGGGAAGACTGGTTCCGGCAGTGCGGTCCTGGGCGATCTCGGCCAGCGCCAGATGGCCGCGGCCCTGGCGGTGGGTCGCCACTCAGAGGCGGTGTTGGCCGCGCGGCGCCGACGGCGCCACGAGCCGGAGCTGGCGCTTCAAGAGGCCGAGGCGCTGCTCAGCCTGCTGCGCTTTGCCGAAGCGCTCGTGATCGCCAACACTGCTCTCGGGCGCGGTGTCGACGCCGAAACACAGGTGCGCCTGCGGGTGGTGCGGGCCCAGAGCCTGTTCATGACCGGGCGCGCGACCAGCGCCTGGGCCGAAGTCCGGCGCGCTGCCGCGGTTGCCTCGACGAGGCTCTCTCGCGGTTATGTGGCGGAGACGGAGGCTCTGCTCGCGTGGCGGGAGCAGCGTCTTGACGAGGCGCGCGAGCATGCCCGCCGTGCCTGGGAGTGCTACGAGGCCTGCGCCTCGACTGAGGGGCTCGGTCGCGTTCTCGAGAAGGAGGCTGGGATTCTGCGTAACTCCGGGCGCTTCGAGGAGGCGGTCGCGGCGCAAGCTCACCGCCTCGAGATCGCGTCGGCCACAACCCGCCTCGATCTCATGGCCGAGGCGCGCATGGATCGCGGCGATCTATTCCAGCTCCTGGGCCGCTGGCTCGAGGCGCGGCGGGACTTCGATGGCGCGATCAGCCTGTTCCACGAGCTGGGCGACCCGCGCGAGCAGGCGCAGGCGCTCCCCAAGCGCGCGATGCTGGATCTCGCGTGCGGCCAGTTCGAGGCCGTGCGGGCGGCCCTGAGACTGGCGCGCGCCTGGAGCGAGGAGGGCTCGTCGCCGTGGTTCGTGGCGGAGCACGCGCTGCTCGCCTCAGACCTGGAACTCGCGTCGGGCAGACCCGACGCGGCCGAAGCCGCGGCCGTCGAGGCTGTTTCGCTCTTCGGCCTGGTGCGTTCCCGCGACGGCGACTGCCGAGCGCGCGTCCGGCGCTCGCACGCGCTGCTGAGCCTCGGGCGCCCCGACGAGGCCCTGCGCGAGGCCCAGCGCGCCGTCGGCGCCGCCCCGGCCTGTCGGCCAGATCTGGTCCTGCTGGCGGCCCTGGCGGAGGGACGGAGCCTGTTGCGGGTGCGACGGACGCAGGCCCGCGAAGCCTTCGATCGGGTGCTAGGAGTGGCGAGCGCGCTCAAGGGACTGGCGGCGGCCGCACGGCTCGGCCTGGCCCTCGCTCGCGGCGCCGAACGCGAGGACGCCGAGGTACGCCGCGCCCTCGCCGACCTCGAAGACTGGGGTGATCGTCGGCTCGTCGAGCTGGGCCAGGCCGACCTGCAGGCGCTCAGCGGACCGCAGCCCGAGCTACCCGTCGTCCTCACGACCTCTGCGCCGCGCTTTCCCGAGATCGTCGGGCGCAGCCAAGGCGTGCGAGACCTGTTCGAGCAGATGGCGAAGGCGGCGGCGTCCTCGCTGGCGATCCACGTCTTCGGTGAGACCGGCACCGGCAAGGAGCAGGTCGCCCATGCGCTGCACCGTCATTCGTCCGTGGCCCGCGGTCCCTTCGTGGCCGTGAACGCGTCTTCGCTCAGCGACGAGCTGTTCGAGGCGGAGATGTTCGGCCACACGCGCGGCGCCTTCACGGGCGCCGTGAGTGAACGCCGCGGGCACGTCGCCGAGGCCGACGGCGGCACGCTGTTCCTCGACGAGATCGCCGATCTCTCGCTGAGGGGCCAGGCCAGGTTGCTGCGCTTCCTGCAAAACGGCGAGTACCGTCGCCTTGGCGAGACGCAGACGCGCCGGGCCAGGGTGCGCCTCATTTCCGCGGCCAACGTGCCCCTGCTCGAGAGGGTCAAGGACGGGCGCTTTCGGGACGACCTGCTGTATCGGATCGCCGGCATGACGCTCTGCCTGCCGCCGCTGCGGGAGCGCGGCGACGACGTCGTGCTCCTGGCGCGACACTTTCTGAAAGCTGCCGCCGAGCGCGAAGGCGTGAGCTGTCCGGAGCTTTCGGCCGAGATCGTGGACGCGCTCCGCCGCCACGCCTGGCCGGGGAACATCCGCGAGCTCGAGAACGTGGTTCATCAACTGCTGGTGATGGCTTCGGGTGGGCCGCTTCGCGCCCAGCACCTCGCGATCCGCCCCGGCCACGTTCTGGCACGACCCGCGCTGCGGGCAGGCCGCGCCAGCTTCGAACGCGACCTGATCGCTCGGGCGCTGCCGCAGCACGGGGGCAACCGCACGCGTACTGCTGCCAGTCTCGGGATCAGTCGACAGGCGCTCTTGACGAAGCTGCGCCGCTACGGTCTGGGCTAGGACCCCGGTGACAGTGGTCTTGCCAACCACGGCAGCGGTCACGACCCGGTTGGCAGGACGACCCCCGCCAAGCCCTCGGGCCTACGGTAGTTGGGACAGTACGCCGGGCGGGTCCATGTAGAATCTGGGCTTGGCCGCCGAGGCCCTCGTACTGCAGGCCGGGCGGGCAGGCCTCAGCGGACGGTTAGGATCTCGACGCCCACCCGGAGCTTGCTCCAGTTCCGATCCGTGGTGAGCACTGGGCGGCCGAGGGCCCGGCCAAGAGCCAAACACGCCCGGTCGCCCAGCGAGAGCCCGAGGTCTCGCGTCCGAGGTCGGAGCAGCCCCGCCTCCCATGCCTGCGCCGCGTCGAAGGCGTGAACGTCGAGGCCAAGCCCATCGAGGGCTCGCCTCAGGTCGGCCTCGGGCACGCCGGCGTCGGCCAGCTTCGCCACGACCTCGGAAAAGTTGACCGCGCCGATCGCCGCCGCGGGGAGCGCCTCGGCGACCCGCTCGGCCCCGGGCTCCCCGTTCAGGAGGGCCAAATAGCGCCGAGGCGTCAACGACGACGGGACTCATGGGCCGCCTCGCGCCGCCGCTCCGCGAGAAGCTCATCGGAGAGCCGCCGGCTCTTGCGGACGTGGCGGCGCACGAGCGCCTGGGCGCTGCGGATGGCCTCCTCCGGGGTCAGCATGCGTACCTGGCCCGCTTCGAGAACAAGGAGCAGGCGGTCTCCCGGGCGGACGCCGAGCGCTTTTCGGTAGGCGGCCGGAATCACGACCCGCCCTCCGGCCCCCACACGAGTGCGTGTCTCAGCCATGTGACACTCCGACGTGATTGTCGGCACGTTTTCAGAAATGCGGCACGCTAGTCGTTTGCATGACAAGATCGCGGAATCGTGCGGGTCGAGTTCGACAAGCCGCGATAGCGGCTTTGCTCCATTGACAAGGCTGAAGCTCCCGTTCATGATGTAGATACGTGTAGACACGACAGGCGATGGAATGATTGGCAAGGGCGTGCGGGTGGAGTTCAGAGTTTCGAAGTGGGGCAACAGCTTGGCGGTTCGCTTGCCGGCCGAATCGGCCAAGCGGATCGGTGTGGGCCAGGGAGATACCCTGATTGCGGAGGTCTCGGCTGACGGACGCCTGATTCTCGCCCGGGATGGCCGCGCCATCGACAAGGCCGGCACGCGCCGCCTGCGCCAATTCCTCGACCGTCAGAAGGAGACGGCGCCAGTGGTCGGGGAGATGCGGCGTCGCGCGCGCTACTGATGATTTACGTCGATACGAGCGCCCTGGTTCCGCTCTTCATCCGGGAGCCGAAAAGCGAGGCCGTGATGGGCTGGCTCGAGTCTTCGCGCGAGCGTCCGGTGATCAGCGAGTGGTCCCTGGTCGAGTTCGCTTCGGCCGCAGCGATAAAGGTGCGTACCGGCCAGGTGGCGGCGAGCCTGGCGAAACAGGCGCGAGCGCGGGTCCGCGCATTCGCGCAGAAACATTGCACGCTGGCCGTTCCCGGGCGAGAGGAATTCCGTCGCGCCGCCGAGTTGGCGGGTGAGCGTGCTTTGAAGCTGAGGGCGGGCGACGCGCTTCACCTCGCCATCGCCGCGAGTCTGAGCGCACACGGCATTCTCTGCCTCGACGACGCGATGATCGCGAGCGCCAGGTCGCTCGGGATGAATGTCGTAACGGTTTGAGCGGCTAACCGCCTGCCTGCCGCATCAGGCCGATCAGCTCCGCGGCGGACGGCAACACCGCGCCCTCTCCGCCCTCGGCCAGAACGCCCTCGGCCAGCGCGCGCTTGTCGTTGTGTAGGGCGACGATGCTCTCTTCCAACGTGCCCTTGCGGACCAGCCGGTAGACGGTCACGGGACGTGACTGACCGATGCGGTGGGCGCGGCCCATCGCCTGGTCCTCGGCGGCCGGGTTCCACCAGGGATCCGTGATCACGACGTAGTCGGCGGCGGTGAGGTTGAGGCCGAAGCCTCCTGCCTTCAGGCTGATCAGGAAGAGATCGCCCTCGCCGGCCTGGAAGGCCGTGATCCGCCGAGTGCGCTCGCCGGCCGGGGTGGCGCCATCGAGATACTGGTAGCGAATGCCGGCTTCGTCGAGCGGCGCCCGCAGCAGCGTGAGGAAATCGACGAACTGGCTGAACACCAGCGCCTTGTGGCCGTTGGCGGCAAGCTCGGCGGCTAGCTCGGAGAAGGCGCGCACCTTGGCCCCGACGATGCCCAGATCGGGACTGGTGAGCCGCGGATCGCATGCCGCGCGGCGCAGCCTGGTCAGTTGGGCCAGGATGTGCAGGTGCGCCTGACCGCCGGGTTCGTTGGCGGCGGCGCTTTCGGCGGCGGCCACGGCCATCCGGCGCAACGCCTCGTAGTGGGCGGCCTCGGCGGCTTCCGGGCTGATGCTGAGAACCAGCTCGGTGCGCGGCGGCAGTTCCTGCAACACCTGCGATTTGGTCCGGCGCAGCACGAAAGGGGCGATCAGCCGCCGCAGGATGCGCTGCGCATCCCGGTCGCGGCCGCGCTCGATCGGCGTCGCGAAGCGTTCGTTGAAACGCGACAGCGTGCCCAACAGCCCCGGATTGCAGAAGCGCATGATCGACCACAGATCCGCGAGCCGATTCTCGATCGGCGTGCCGGACAAGGCCATCCGAAAGTCGGAAGGCAGCTCAGACAGCGCGAGCGAACGCTTGGCGGCGGCGTTCTTGATCGCCTGCGCCTCGTCGGCCACCAGCGTGTGCCAGGTCCTGGACCCAAAGGCCGCTTGCGCCTGCAGCATCAGCGCATAGGAAACGATCACGACATCACGCGGTCCGGCCGATTCGACGGTCGCGGCGCGATCGCCCTCGCCGTAGATCGAGGCATGGAGCGTCGGCGCGAAGCGCTCGGTCTCGGCGAGCCAGTTGCCGCACACCGAGGTCGGCGCCACCACCAGCGCCGGTCCGCCGCCGGCGCGCGCCAGCAGCACGCCGAGCGCCTGGATCGTCTTGCCTAGGCCCATGTCGTCGGCGAGGCAGGCGCCAAAGCCCGCCTGCGCGAGCCGCATTGCCCAGACGTAGCCGTCTTCCTGATACGGCCGTAGCTCGGCTTGCAGGCCCACGGGCAACGCCGGCAGCGTTTCGTGAGCGGCGCGCAGGCGCTCCAGCTTGTGTAGAAATCCGGCATCGGTGTCCGCCAGGACGCCTTCCAGCACGTCTTCCAGCCAGGCTGCGGCGAGTTGCGGCACACGCAGCCCGCCGGCATCGGCTTCGGCCACGGCGGCGAGATCGGCCAGCTTCTCGCGCAGCTCGCGCGTGAGCGCGGCGTAGACGCCCTTGCCCATCGGCAGGAAGCGGCTGCTGCCCGCGGCCGCGGCGAGCAGCCCCTCTAGCTCGAGCACCAGTCCTTCATCGAGCTGGGCGCGCCCTTCGACCTTGAACCAGTCTCGTGAGCTGCGCACCGTGACCGCGAGTTGCGCGGAAGCCACGGTGATGACGCGCACCGACTGCCCGCGCGGCCAGTCGACGGCCTGCACAGCCGGCAGTTGCGGCAACGCCTCGACCATCGCGAGCGCCCGGTCGGGTTCGTCCACCACCCACTCGCAGGCCAGGTCGCCGGGGGCGGGCGGATCGAGGAAATCGATCGCGGCGAGCACCGAGTCGAGATGCGCGCGCTCGGCGCCGAGATCGCGCTGGGCGCCGGCGGTTTCGCCCTTCACGGCCGCCATCACGCGCGCGCGACCGCTTCCCGGCATCAGGCGGGGCCCCTCGGGGCCGAGCGGCGCCACCACCAGCCGCAGCAACAGGCCGTCACCGGCCGGCGCGAGCTCGGCGCGCAGCCGTGATTCGGCGACCACCTCCCGCGCCGCCTCCAGATGATCGGACTGGACCTGGAAATGCCCGGCGAGCGACCGAAGCGCCTGTTGCAGTTCAGACTGCGCGCCGGCCGGCACCGAGAATCGCCCCGAAACCAGTTGCGCGGCCCGGCGCTGCGCCGGCGTGAGGCGGATCACGCGGATGCGCTGCGGCGAATCGCGCGTCACCGTGATGTAACGCAGCGCTTCGAGCTCGCGTCGCTCCTCTTCATCGAAGTAATAGTCGCGTTGGTAATCATCCGGATCGGGTCCCGCGCGCAGCTGCGGCGTGACCCGAAGCACGTAGCCTTCGCCCTTGCGCGCCACTTCCAGCTCAGGCACGCCCTCCACCACGTCCACCGTCGTCTCCGGCGCGTCCCGCATCACCACCGCCGGGTGCCCGATCAGGGCGAGGATGGCGGCGGCGCGGTCCAGCGTATGGCGCCCGGCATGCCGCGGGTTTCGCCGGATCGCGCGCGCCACCTTGGCGTCCCAAGGGTCGAGCTTCTGATTCTTGGCGACCTTGGCCAGCGCCAGCGGCTTCGGCCTGCCCCAGCCGCGCCGGCCGCGCTTCTGCTCCAGCGGCTCGATTTCCTCGATGCCACCCTGCTTGTTCACACCGATCGACCAGATCGTGCGCGTGCTGGACGCGTCGCCCGCGGTGGACGATTCGGCGCCCAGCGCCTCCAGCGAGGCCAGCACGCTGCGCCAGCTTTCCTGCCGGCCAAGGATAAAGAAGCGTTCCGGCGCGTCACCTCCAGCGAACACCGCCTCCGCCGCGACCAACTGGGCCTCGAGCCAGGCGAAGCCGCAAACCCGCAGCCGCTCGCGCAGCGCGGCGATCCCAGCCGCCCGCTTCGGGCCGCTGTCCGGGCTGCCCCCAACCGCCTCGACGCCGAGCCATGCGCGCAGCAGGCAACGCCAGAAGTCGTGCATGCCGACGAGATGCCGGTCCGATGACGCAAGATCCAACGCGCGCTTGTCGAGCGTAGCGTCGCCGAGCCGCGCGGCGATCGCATGCACCCATACTCCCCAGCGATCAGCGGGCGGCGGATTGCGGGAGCCGGATTCAGCCGCGCAAAACTTCCTCGCGAGCTCCAGATGCCTCGGCATCTGCTGCGCCAGCAGCGCGAGCGGATACAGCCAGGCGAGCGTCTCGGGCAACAGCCGCTTGCGTGCGCCGGTTTCGGTCTGGCGCTTTTTGAACGCCGCCTCGAACGCTGCCTGCGCTTCGGCCCAACGTCCTTGTTGCGCCTGCACCGCGGCACGTATCGCGTCCGCGGCCCCGCCATCCTCGCCCGCGAGCCAGGCCATCACCCGCTCGGCTTCACCGCGATGCAACAACACCTCGGCCACTCGCAGGCGCAGGTACTCCGGCATCCCGGCCCGTTCCGCATCCAGCTCGTGCAGCACCCAGTCGAGGATCGGCAGCATCTCGAGCCCCCAACTGCGGCACAACTCGGCGAGCGCGCGGTCGGCAAGGCCCCAGCGCCATGTCGGCGTGATGCGCTCGAACAGCGCCCCGTCGAAGGCCTCGTAGCATGCGGCGTGCAGCACGTTCGCCCAATCGTGCACCCGCGACGCGAGGCTCTGAATCTCCGCCAGCCTTGCGGCCCCCGTTCCCGCAAACATTTCCAGCCGAACCACCGCCACGGTCGCCGCGAGATCCCACAGCGGCCAACCGTAGGTCTCTTGATTCGGGTGATACGAGTCGGTGCGGTGCAGGGCCGCTCGCAGCATCTCCACCGGCGTGTGATCGAGCAGCTCCCGGTACAGCGCCGCGCGCGTCGCGTCGTTCAGACGCGAATAGCCCGGGCGGTGCGGCTGCTCGACCAGCAGCCCCGTGCGGTTCAAGTCCTGTTGCGAGAGCTTGACGCTCTCCTGGGTGAAGGCCTTGCCCGACGCCGACCTCACGCCGAGCTGCCGCAACAGCTCGTAGACGGTGGTACGCGGTCGCTCGGTCCAAAGCAGCGCCATCGCACGCGCAACGGCGCGCGTATCACCGGAAATCCACGGCAAGGCGTCGGAGGGAGTCGCCTTCAAGGAGCCGCCTTCACCTCGAACCGCATCCTTCGAGAACAGCAACTTTACCCAAGCGCCGCGCCGTCCCTGGTTGGTCGGTGTCTCAAGGGAGCAATCAGGGTCGAGTGGAGCTGCCGGACCGCCTCTGGCAGGTGGGCCTCATCGAGGAGCGGGCTGATGCGGAAGCTGGAAGTCGAGACGCCCAGGACAGGCGCGTCGATCCGCGTCGCGACCTCGAGGGCGGTGCGCAGGTTGCGGTAGCTCGCACTGATGCCGGCGCCAATCGCCGAGACTGCACCGACACCTTCGCGGAGGAAGGCGGCATCGCCGAACTGCCCTTGGACGCGCCCCTTGAGGCGCGCAAAATCGGGAAGGTTCTCCATCGACAGGACGAGCGAGGTCTGCGGAGGCGAACCGGCCCGGTAGAGGAATTCCTTGCCGCCCGCCTCGAACTCGTCGCAGATCTCGAGGAGTGAGGCGGGCCGATCGTCGCGGGAAGACAGCAGCACCAGGCCGCTCTCACTGGCGATGCCCACGACCCGGCCGGGGGCCCGCGGCGCAAACTTCCGGACGATCGTCTCGCCCGCCTCCCCCGAGGTGGCCCGGGCGTAGATCGCGATGCCGCGGTCCTTCGCGAACTCGACCGCCTGCGCGTTCAGCACCTTCGCCCCGTGCTCCGCAAGCTCCTGCATCTCCTCGTAGGAAATCTCCGAGAGCCGGCGCGCGCCGGGCACGACCCGCGGATCCGCCGTACTTCTGCACGATGATGCTCACGACCCTCGCCCTCCGGGGCGCGATTGTAACCGGTGCTATGCTCGCGCCCCATGTCCGACGCGGGCGGTCGCAAGCCAAGCACCTGGGAGAGCCTGCGCGAAGTGGCCGCCAGTTGGCGGCTGGCTTCGGTCGCCCTACTTTCGTTCTCGTCGGGACTGCCCCTGGGCCTGGTGTGGATCGCGATCCCGACCTGGATGGCGAGCGAAGGCGTCGACATCAAGGTCATCGGCCTGTTCTCGCTGGCCCAGGCGCCGTGGACGTTCAAGGTTCTCTGGGCCCCGCTCATGGACCGCTATCCGCTTCGGCTTCTAGGCCCCAAGCGAGGCTGGATCTTCGTCAGCCAGTTGGCACTCCTGGCCACGGGGCTGTGGCTCGCGGTCGAGTCGGGCACACCGAACGCCGCCCTGATCGGCCTGATCACGCTGGGGATCGCGTTCGCCTCGGCGACCCAGGACGTCGCCTACGACGCATACACGGTCGAGGTGCTCCGGCCCGAGGAACACGGGCCGGCCGTGGGCGCGCGCGTAGCGCTCTATCGCGCCGCGATGTGGATCTCGGGCCGGCTCACGATCACACTCGCGGCCTGGGCCACCTGGCCGATCGTGAATCTCGTGACAGCGTTGCTTTATGTTCCGGCCGCCGTCGTGACGTGGCTCGCTCCCGAACCGGAGCAGCCGCAAGCACCGCCCCGAAGCCTGCGCGAGGCGGTTTTCGAGCCATTCGTCGGCCTGCTCGGCCAGGACCGGGCGCTCGAGATTCTGGCGTTCGTCGTGCTCTACAAGCTGAGCGACAACCTGACCCAGGCCCTCACGGGCCCCTTCCTGGTGCAGATGGGGTACAACGCCGTGGACATCGGCGTGGCCGGGGGCACGGTCGGGCTCGTCGCGATCCTCGTCGGCACATTCCTCGGAGGCCTGCTCACCCAGAGCCGCGGCCTTGGGCCGGCGCTCTGGATCTCCGGCTTCTTGCAGATCTTCTCGAACCTCGGCTACGCCGTCGTTGCACAGCTGGGCGTCAACCGGCCCGTGATGTATGGGGCGCAGGGCTTCGAGTACCTGATGGGCGGACTCGGCAACGGCGCCTTTGGCGTGCTGCTGTTGCGCCTGACCAACAAGCGCTTTTCGGCCACGCAGTACGCCTTGCTCTCAGGCCTCTTCACGCTGCCGCGGGTGCTGGCAGGCCCGATTGCCGGTGTGCTGGCCGACGCGCTCGGCTGGCGCGACTTCTTCATCTTCACCTTGGTCACCGGCGTGCCGGGGATGATCCTGTTGCAGCGCTTTGCGCCCTGGGGCGTGCGCGATCCTGAGTTTGGCGTCGCCACGCCAGGCGGTGGGCCACCGCTCACTCGGGCCGCGATTGCAATCCGAGCAGCCGGAGTCGGCCTGCTGGCCTGGGCCGGCAGTGCCCTGAGCCTCGCGTTGGCGGGCGCCGCCAAGGCCTTTCGCGCCGGTCACGGCTTCGACCTGCTTCTGCCGGTCGGGCTGATTCTCGGGCCTCGCAGCCTCGGCGACTGGACAACTGCCATCGGGTTGCTGGTGATCGGCATTCTCTGCGCCCTGGGCACGGCCGCCGTGCTCACTGCGAGAGCGCCCAGGCCGACGCTGGATTAGCCCGGGTCCTTCAGGCGTTCAGCGGGTATCCGCTGATCAGCCGGATGGACGTGCTCGCCCCTCGAACCTGAGGGCCTCGGCCGCCGCGACGACCGCGGCGCGCGAGATCGAGGCGACCACTTCGTCTTCCGCGCGGAGTGTGCGCACTAGCGGCCCCAGCGGGGCCCATGCGACGGGATCCGTCGGCCCGAAAAGCGCGAGTGTCGGCGCCCCGAAGGCGGCGGCCAGGTGACTCACGCCCGAATCGTTGCCGACATAGACGGCCGCCCTCGCGAGGACGCCGCCCAGCAGTCGCACCGGCAGCTCGCGCAGGACCAGGGCGCGAGGCGCCATTCCGAGCAGCGCGGCGCTGGCCTCAGCGTCCGCAGGACCGACCACGAGCGCGAACGGTTCTCCCGGGGCGATGGCGTCGGCGAGCGCGGCGAAACGCTCGGCGGGCCAGTTCTTGCGCGGCGAGCCGCTTCCGGCGTGGATCGCGACGAAGCCTTCCGGCAACGGCTCCGCCAGCGCCGCAGCTGCCCGGTCTTCGAGACGGGAGAGCCGGAGCGGCTCGAGGCCTGCTTCAGGCGGGGCGCCGAGCGTTCTGGCGACCCGCTCGAACCACACACCGGCATGAACGCCCGGCGCTGGTTCGGGGTCGACGCGGGTGACCTCGGGGATGCGTTCACGAAGCCCCGCGACGAGGGCCTTGTCCTGAGTGACGGCGAGCGCACCGTCAAAGCTTCGAAGCTGCTCCTCGAGGCTGGGTCGGAGAGCCTCGCCGAGTAGTAGCGGCACCAACTCGGGGCTCTCCCAGGGCAGCAGGGCCTCGATCCCCGACCCGAGCAGCACGCTCCCGGCGCCGCGTGGGGCGAGTAGCGTCACGTCGCAATCGGCGAGCAGCAGGCCTGTGATGGCGGGCCGCAGCAGCAGGATGTCACCGAGCGCTCCGGCCCTTACGACGAGAAGCCTGCGGCGGCTACTTGATCTCGATGCGGGCGGTCGCGACATTGCCGAGCAGGTCGGTCGCACGCACCACGAGGATGTGCGGGCCCGGCTCCGGAAGGGCGGCCGGGGTGATTTCGTAGGTTTCCTCGCGGGCGTCGTTGATGGCGTCCGTGGGATGAACCTCCTGCCAGCGCCCGCCGTCCACCGTGAACTCTGCCTTGCGCAGCAGGCTCATGTCGTCGCGCACGACCGCTCGCACCCGCACGGGACTCCCGCCGCCCGCCACGAGGCTCACGGTCGGGGGCGTGTTGTCGACGTCGAAGGGCGCGCTCTCCTTGTCGCCAGCCAGCGCGAGCGCCTCGGGATTGCCGGGCGTATCGCGCGCTGTGACGCGAATCAGATAGCGGCCGTTCGGCACCGTAGAGGTGTCCCAGGCCAGCACCGTGTCGCTCGTGCCCTTTCGCAGAAGTCGAAGCCGCGTGTCGCCCACGGCGCGATACTGCACGTCGTAGACCAGCGCATCGCCGTTAGGGTCATCGGCCTTCCATTGGAAGGTCTGCAGGCCGCGCTGATAGAGCTTGCGGCTGTAGGCCGTCGGAGACATGGTCAGTGGCCGTGGCGTTTGCGAGGCAGGCCGGATCTCAGGCGCTTCGCCGGGCTCGAAGCCGAGCACCTCGAGCTCGCCGGTCACGGAGACGGGTTTCTGAAAGATCTCTCCGGGCCCATACGCCGTGATGCTCTGGACCTGGGGCCGCAGGTTGCGCTGCAGGTAGGCCGCCGACACCGTATCGAGAACGGGCGTCGCGCTGCCCTTGCCGACGAGGACTGCCCGCACCTGCAGAAAGCGGGCGCGTTCGCTCACGATCGGGTCGCCGTCCTTCTGCGTGTAGGCGGGCGACCAATCGGACCAGGTCGCGTCGGGCGCGCTGGTGTTTCCGCTGCGCGTCGTGATCTCGACGCTCGTGCCGCCGGCCAGCTCGGCCTCCCAGCGAATCCGGCCCCAGGTTGAAAGCGTGTCGGTGTCCTTCACCTTCGAAGTGAAGGTGCCACGCTCGCCGGGTTTGGCTCCGAGCCTGAGCAGCTTTCCGGGGTTCGAAGTGGCGAAGAACACGGCCCCGTCCTCGCCGGGCAGAAGCGCCGTCAGCTGCTCGCCGGGAAACGAGCCGAGCATGCTCCAGGTGCGATCGTCGTGGATCTCGAAGAGCTTGCCCTTGTTCCCGGTCGCGACCAGCGCGGACCCGGCCGCCTTGAGCAGCGCGTGGGGCATCTCGTCGGCCGAGGACCACAGCGTGTCCACTTCGCCGGTCGGCAGGATGCGCAGCAGCGCGCCCTTCTGCGCTGCGGCCCGCGCCGCGTCTGCCGAGCGCGGCCCGGGAGCGGGCGGCGGCATCTGCGGCAGCAGCGAGAAGCTCTCCGTGATCGTGACCTCCGGCGTGACAGCCGCGGGGGCGGGTGTCGGCGCGGGTGCCGGGGCCGGGCGCGCTTCGTCGCGTTCCTTCGCGTCGACAGCGACAGCATACAGGCTGCCGTCCTTGCCGGCCGCCAGCGCCTTCACCTCGCGGTAGGGCGAATCATGGAGGACGAAGCTCTTGCCGGCCGCGTCGAGACGGTACACGATGCCGCTCGGCGAACTGCCCGCGTAGACGTCCTTCCCGGCCACGACGAGCGAGACCAGGTGCATGTCGGCCGCCGTCAGGACCACCTGTCCTGTGCCTTTCTCATCGACGCGGTGGAGCCGGCCTTCGGCGCCGGTCGCGACCAGCAGCTTTCCAGAGGCGTCGAAGGCCATCGCCCAGATGTACTTGTCGTCGGGATCGTAAAAGGGCCGGCCGACGCCTTCGTCGACGGCGTACACCTTGCCGTCCGGGGAGCTGCCGACGTACAGGCGATCCTCTGGGCCGATCGCGAGCGCGTGGATCTCGAGCTCCGGCGCGTCGAAGAACAGACTTGTCTTGCCGTCATGATCGACCCGGAAAACCTTGCCGTCGTTGCCGGTGCCTGCGTACAGGTTGCCTTTGCCATCACGTGCCAGGCACCAGACGAAGGGCGCTTCGGTGTCGTGAAGCAACTTCGAGGCGGGCGCCAGGCGCAAGCGCCCCTCGGAATCGACAGAGACGCCTTCGCTGTCGCCATCGAGAAAATCGCGCGCGCCCTCGATGCGCAAGAACTGCGGCTGCGCCGCGTGGAGCGGCGTCGCGAGACAGGCGAAGGCGAGAGCGAAGCACAGCGAGCGGAACATCGATCCTCCTGGAGGCGCCTCAGCGCTCCACGGTCAGGCTGATCAGACGGGAACCGGCGAGGGCGTAGTCGGTCGGAACGTCGGCGTCCCAGACCGCGGCCGTGCGCAGCGGCACGACGCCGGGCTCGCCGCTGCCGAGCACCGAGAGCACCGAGGGCGGGAGCGACTGCATGTACTCGCCGCCCACGATCGCGCCGTCGTCGCTCCGCATCAGCCGGGCGTAGAGGTGGTTGTTGCGGCGCAGGCTGTTGATGGCCCGCAGCAGCTGGTCGAGGTCGCGCGGCACGAAGGGCTGGCGCATCTCGCGCTGCTCGAGGTTCGTGATCGCGTTCGCGTCGGAGACGAGCAGCGAATAGGTCCCTTCGGGGGCGTTCGCCGGGAGCACGACCGGAATCGTCTCGATGCGCGTTTCGCCGCGGTGGGTCCGGAGCGCGACCTTGAGCGGAAGCGTTGTGCCGGGCCGGATCGGCCCTGCCCGCTCGATCCAGGCGCGCTGGATGGAGGCGCTCTGGATGGTCTCGAGCGACGAGGCCTCGATCTTGAGACCGAGCACGCTGACGGGTTCGAAATCATTCGACATCAGGTAGGCCAGGGGAGCCGCGACCAGCGCCGCCGCCTCGCCCGCGGGCTGGCCCTGCGTGAAGAGGTCGTCGAGCCGAACCTCGCGCGATCCGGAGAGTTGCAGCGTCGCCCGCACCCGGATCGTGGAGGTGCCGAAGGCGCGTTCGCTGCCCTGAAGCGCTGAGAGCACGGACAGGTACGCGAGCACGGGCGAGAGCAACTCGTCGTCGACGACCCGGAACTTGAAGTGTCGCTCCTGGCCGCGGCTCGTGGCGAGCCGCACCTCTACCGGGATCATGTGGGGCGGGAGGCCGAGCTTGCCCGAGATCGCCGCCGAGCGATCCTGGTCCATCGTTCCCACGGGCTCCAGGGGCGCCGTGATCTTGAAGGACGAGTACAGACTCGGGAACACGGAATACACGTACGCCTTGGTCATCGGGAACTGCGTCGGGCCGAGGTTGTAGAAAGGATGGCCGAAGGCGTAGACGCGGTCGCCGTCGATGTGCGTCACCGTGCCGGTGGCCGAAAGGTCGAAATCACCATCGACCAACGAGACGCCCACGGCCGAGCCGGGCTCGAGCGCCGGCGCGGGCGCCAGGGGAAGCTGGCTACGCGAGGCGCCCGCGATCGGCGTGAAGCCGATCCCGGCGAACAGGCTCTTCGCCCACTCGAACACGCCGGGGTCGTAGCCGGCAAAAACGAGCGGCACCGACAGCGGCGCGAGCGAGGCCCCTGCGAGGCCTGCGGGCAGCGCCGGGCCGCGCAGCCGGGCGGGATCCGCCGAGACCGCTCGCAGCGGCCGTTGCAGGGCTGCGACGAAGGCCTCTCGGTCCAGCGGGAAGGCCGGCCCGCCCGGCCCGAGCCCCGCGGCAAAGCGGGCCGAGGCCGCACGCGGCGCCTGGAGCTGCGTCTTCGAGATCATGTCGGCGATGGGCGTGATGCCGCCGATCGTTTCTTTGGCGAAGGGGAAGCTGTAGGAGACGGCGCCCACCAGCTTGCCATCAATGAAGACCGGGCTGCCGCTCATGCCCGCGATCATGCCCGTTTTGGCGAGCGGGCCGCCCTCGAGGCGGGCAAGAATCATGCTCTCGCCGGGCCCGAGAACGTTCTCGAGCACGCCCAGGATCTCGACCTGGAACTCCTCGATCTTGGTCCCTCCGAAGACGGTGCGCCCGATGCCTTTCTGGCCTGGCTTGACCTCGGAGAGCGGCAGCATCTCGACCGCGAAGGCGGGCGAGGCGAGGAGCAGGAGCAGGGGGAGGGCGACGCGGCGCTTCAATCGCTCGAACATGTCGATTCGATCTTATGGGGCGCGCCGCGACACGTCAACGCGGCTTGACGCGCCGGCGAGCAGGCCCGTAACATCGCGAGTTCATGCCGTCGCGAGCTTCCGCCGCTCTTCCTGCCTGCATCCTTGGCTGGCTCGTGCCCGGCGCGGGGCATTTGTTCCTGGGCCGCGTGGGCAAGGGGCTGTTCTTCCTGGCGGCTATCGGGGCGCTGTTCGTCCTCGGCGTCGTGATGGACGCGCGGCTTCAGATGTACCTCGGCCTCGACGACCCGCTCTCGTTCCTGCGCAGCCTCGCCCAGATGGCTATCGGGGCGCCGTACTTCGTGGCGCGGGGCCTGGGGTTCGAGGCCGGCAACGTGAGGGCGGTGACGCACGAATACGGCAACACCTTCACGGAGGTCGGCGGGCTGCTCAACATCCTGGTGATGTTCGACGCCCACGACATCGCGGTGGGGCGCAAGCCGTGAGCGCGAGCCACCTGCTGATCCTGATCGTGTTCTCCGCCCTGGTCGCTTCGGTCTTCGCGGCGCTGCTGCGGGAGGATCTGCGCAGCCAGCTCCGCTTCGGGCTTGGGGTGTTCGCCGCGTTCGTGCTCGCGGCCGTGGCGGCGGGTTGGCTCATGTATCCGTTTCCGAGCTAGGGTGGCGCGCGCGCTCGGGCTCTGGGGGCCGGTCGTCGTCTGGCTGGCGGTTACCTTCACGGCCTCGGCCCAGTCGGATCTCGGGAGCATCGGACGCATTCCGGACTGGATCACGCACGGGGCGGAGTATTTCGTGTTGGGAACGCTGCTGTGCCGCGCGGTCGCGGGCGGGTTCGGCTGCAGGCTCTCGGTCGCGAGCGCCCTGCTCGTGATGGCACTTGGGGCTTGCTGGGGAGCCTCGGACGAGTGGCACCAGTCCTTCGTGCCCCGAAGAGAAGCCTCGGTCGCGGATCTCCTGAAGGACCTCGCAGGTTGCCTGCTGGCAGCACTCGCCTGGCGCGCGTTGACAGCTTCGGGCTCCCGGCGAGAGAGTCAGGCCGCATGAGTCTCCGGATCGCAGTCATCGCGGGGGACGGAATCGGCGTCGACGTGATCCGCGAGGCCAGCCGAGTCCTCACCGCTGTTGCGGCGGCGTCGGGACGTGCCATCGCGCTCACGGAATTTCCCTGGAGTGCCGCGCACTACCTGAAGACCGGAGAGACGCTGCCGAAGGGCGCGCTCGCGATGCTGCCGGAACGCTTCGACGCCATCCTGCTCGGGGCGATGGGGGATCCGCGCGTCCCCGACAACCGTCACGCCGCCGAGATCCTGCTGGCTTTGCGCTGCCAGCTGGACTTGTACGTGAATTACCGGCCCGTGAAGCTGTTCCACGAGCGACTGTGTCCGCTGAAGGGCGCCTTGCCGGCGGAAGTGGACTTCGTCGTGTTCCGCGAGAACACCGAAGGGCTGTACGTGATGATGGGCGGCAACTTCAAGAAGGACACCGCCGACGAGGTTGCGACCGACGTGGATCTCAACACCCGCAAGGGCGTTGAGCGCATCATCCGGCACGCCTTCGAGTTCGCAAGGCGGACGGGGCGGACTCGCGTCGCGATGTCGGACAAGTCCAACGTCCTGATCCACGCCCACGACCTCTGGCAGCGGGTCTTCCGTGCGGTCGGCGCCGAGTACCCCGGGATCGAGGCGCGCCATCTCTACGTGGACAACCTGACGCTTCAACTGATCCGCGAGCCGAAGCAGTTTCAGGTGATCGTCACCTCGAACATGTTCGGCGACATCGTGACCGACCTGGCGGCTGGCCTGCAGGGTGGGCTCGGCATGGCGGCCTCGGGCAACATCCATCCGGGCCGGCTGAGCCTGTTCGAGCCGGTCCACGGCTCCTCGCCGCCGCTCGCCGGGAAGAACCTGGCGAACCCGATGGGCGCGATCCTGACGGCCGCCCTGATGCTCGAACACCTGGGCTGGGCCGAGGAGGCGCGCCGGATCGAGAACGCCGTGCGCTCCGCGGTCGAGAACGAGGAAACGACAGTCGACGTCGGCGGCAGGCTCGGCACCCGCGAGGTCGGGGAGGCCATCCTGGGCCGGCTCCGCTAGACTAGACGGAGATGCAGGTGAAGCAGGCCGTCTCGCTCACGCCGGGCAAGCGCGTCTTGTTCCTGACCCGCGATCCGGAGCGGATCCGCCAGCAACTGCGTGGCGAGCTCAACCTGCGCATGCAGGATGTGCGTCCCGAAGACTTGATGGACGACATCAACACCGACGCCATGACGCCGGCGTGGGCGTGCTTCGACTATCGCCCCGAGGACATCGCGCGCAACGCCTACGCGGGAATCACGGTGAACGGCGAACGGCTGTTCCCGCAGGATTCGCTGCGCGCGGGCAACTTCGAGGTCATCGTCTCGGGCTATCGGAAGGGCGTCGGCTCGTCACGCGAGACCGCGGTTCAAGCCGAGAAATGGTCGGGGATCAAGATCGCGGTCGCTGCCTCGTTCGCGCCGATCCACGCCCGCAACAACATCGCCCAGGGCGTGCTGATGGGCGATCACGCCATGCTCGCCCGTTTGCAACAAGGCGAGTCCGTGCCGCTGTCCGAATTCCAGAAGGGCTGGGACCAGATCACCCAGAGGGTGATCGAGTACGGCGGCCTGTTCGCCTTTACGAAGGCCTACGCGCGCGGCGAGGTGAAGCTCCAGGAGCCGTCCACGCTGCCGCGGCCGATGACGCTCGCCGAGAAGATCCTGGCGAAGCACGTGGTGGGGGAGTCAGGCCCCGTGTTCGTCAAGCCGGGCGACGCGGTGTGCGTGCGCGTGGACGGCGGCTACTCGCACGAGTTCACCACGGCCCAGGTCCACTATTTTCTCGAGCAGGAGTACGGCGCCGGCTACTTTCTCGCGAAGCCGGACAAGTTCGCGGTCTTCGAGGACCACCTCATCTACGCCGACGGCGTTGCGAAGATGGCGCCGTTCTCGCCGAAGATCCAGGTCCTGCGCGACCTGCAACGGCAGTTTCAGAGACACACGGGCGTGCAGGACTACTCGGCGCAGAACGGGATCTCGCCGGGGATCTGCCACAGCGTCGCGCGCGAGCGGATCATCGAGCCCGGCGACTTCATCCAGGCAACCGATAGCCATACCTGCATGGGCGGCTCGCTCAACGCGCTGGCCTACGGCGTGGGCGCGACGGAATACGCGGCCCTCGTGCTGTCGGGCTTCACCTTCGCCCATGTGCCGGAGTCGATTCGCTTCGAGCTGACGGGTTCGCTGCGACCCGGCGTCACGGCCAAGGACGTGATGCTTCACATCCTGGCGAACCACGCGCGGCGCCAGGAAACGCTCGACCGGGTGATGGAGTTCGGTGGCCCTGGGCTCGCCTCGCTGTCCCCCGACGAGCGCGCGACGCTAGCGAACATGGCGACGGAGTGCTCGGCCAAGGCCGGCGTGGTGGAATCGGACGAGGCCATGCTGCAGTGGCTCCTGGCGCGGCGGCCCGGCGCGTCGCTCGAAGGCCTGCGCGCCAAGACGGTTACCCCCGACCCTGGTGCTCGCTACGCGGGCGGCATTCACGGCGTCGACCTCGCGACCATCCGGCCGATGGTCGCGACCCCCGGCGATCCGGCTCAGGGCATCCCGTCTGATCCGACGAACGGGGCGTTCGTCGACGAGCTGGGCGACGTGCCGATCGACATCGCCTATGGCGGTTCCTGCACGGCGGGCAAGGAAGTCGACCTCGATCTCTACGCCCGGGTCATGCAGGAGGCGTTGCGGGCCGGGCGCCGGGTCAGTGAGGGGGTCTCGTTCTTCATCCAGTTTGGGTCCGAGAGTGTCGAGGCCTACGCGCGCAAGCAGGGCTACCTCGAGATCTTCGAGAAGACTGGCGTACGCGTGATCCACCCCGGCTGCGGCGCCTGCATCGGCTGTGGCCCCGGGGTCTCGGAGCGTCGCGAGCAGGTCACGGTGTCCGCCATCAATCGCAACTACCAGAACCGCTCGGGCCCTGGGAAGCTGTACCTCGCCTCGCCGCTGACGGTCGCGGCTTCGGCCGTGGCCGGCAGGATCGTCGCGTACCGCGAAGGCATGTTCAGCGCGAGCTGACGAGCACGCCCGGTGGCTCGACTTCGGCCGCTAGCCGGCAATCTGATTCTGGTGCTGGCCTCGCTCGGCTTCGGCCTGCTGGTCCTGGAGCTAGGGCTGCGCCTCGTCCTGGCGGGTCGCGGTGGAGACGAGGACGGGGCCGCGCAACAGTACCTCGAGTTCGACGAGCGGCTCGGCTGGCGCAAACGCCCGGGGGCGCAGGCGCTCTTCCGCCGCAAGGAGTATGTCCAGTCGATCCAGATCAACAGCCTCGGACAGCGGGACCGTGAACGCGTCTACGACAAGGCCCCGGGCACGTTTCGCATCCTGGCGCTCGGCGACTCCTACCTGGAGGGTTACACGGTGCCCCTCGAGTTCACCACGACGCAGCTCCTGGAGCGCCGCCTTTCCCGCCCCGAGTGTGCCGTCCAGGTTCTGAACGCCGGGACGGCGGGCTACTCCACCGACCAGGAGTATCTGTTCTTCAAGTACGAAGGCTGGCGTTACGAGCCCAACGTGGTGGCGCTGTTCTTCTATTACAACGACATCCAGCCCACGCTGCACGACGCCTACTACGGCCGGGCGAAGCCGCAGTTCGTCGTGGAGGCCGGCCCGCTGCGACTGAAGCGCGAAGCGCTCGGCAACCCGGGCGCGGCCAAGGCGCGAGTAGCGGCGCCGGCCCCCCCCCGCCCCCGTTCGGTTCTCTTCGATTGGACCCAGGAACGCTTGAGACGTGGCCAGCCGCTCCTCTACGACCGCCTGGCGGGCCTGGGACTCTGGAACCCGATCCTGGCCGACCCACCCCGACACGACCTGGGCGTGTATCGGCGCGAGCCTCCGAGTTGGGTCGAGCCGGCCTGGGTTCACCTGGGGCGCATCCTTGGCGCGCTCAAGGCCGAAACCGACGCCCGAGACGCACGCCTCCTCATCGTCTACATTCCCAACCCCATGGAAGTGAGCGAGCGTTCGCGGGCTTTGACGCGCCTAGCCTACGGGATGAGCGATTCGGAATGGGATATCGGCCGCGTGCAGCGACGCCTTGCGAAGATCGCGGCGCGGGAAGGAATCGCCCTCGTCGATCTCACCCAGGCGCTGCGCGCGGTCGACGGGCCTGTTTCGGGGCCGTATCTGGTGATCGATCGCCACTGGAACGCGCTCGGCCACAAGACCGTGGCGCTCGAGCTGGAGCGCCGCCTCCGCGAAGCGCGCCTGCTGCCGGAGTGCGCCGGCAGCGATTGACCCCCACCCGAATTGGCTACGGCGCCAGCCAGCGCGGGGAGTCGAGGCGGAAGCCTGACGAAAGCGACAGGATGTGGCTGCGCCCGGAGCCATCGGCGTTGATACGCACCAGGCTTGGCACGCCAGTGGCGGGGTCGATCTCCGCGAACACGATCGTGTCGTCGGGCCCCCAATCTGGAGCGCCGCGCCAGGCAGGCCCGGTGACGAGCGTTCGCAGATTCGAACCGTTGACGTCTACGGCGAGGATGTCCCAAGTGCCGTCGCCGCCGTTGCCGGTGGCCGTGAGCCGCCGAAAGACGAGCGACGCCAGGTTCGTAGAGAAATCCGGATCGGCGTCGGATCCGACCACGTAGGGCGTGCCCGTGAGGCGCTCGGATCCCGGACCGCCGGTTGTCACGGGGATCAGCGTGTTCTGATTCTGGAAGATCCAGACCTGACCCTTGCCGTCCGCGGCAATGCGCTCGTAGCAGGCCACGCTGCCCGTGGGATCGATCCGCGGCCGGCGCTCGCGAATGCTCCGGTCGCAGGCCGCAGTCGTGCCGTCCGCCGCCAGGGGACAGGTGAGGTTCCGCGTCTGCTGCTGGTTGTCGGCGGTCGGGCGTGCGGGGTCGGTGCGGAACAGGTCTTCACTGCCGATACCCTGAGCGCTGTAGACGATCAGGTCGGCGCTCGGAGACCAGTCCATGCCCGTGACCTGCTGCGAGGCCTCGACCAGGACGGCCGTGGCCTGCCGCGTCAGGTCCACGTACACGAGTGACTCTCCGTCCGCGGCTGAGATGCTGCCGTCGCCGTTCGTGTCCTGGTTGCGGACGCGCAGAATCCCACGCACCCGGTCAGGCGCCAGCACCGCCTCGAGCGTATCGCAGGTGCGGCCGTTCTCGTTACAGAAGGTGAGGCGCGTGAGGCTGGCGCCGGAGTTGCTCACGGAGAACATCTCCCGGCCCTGGCCTGCGACGCTGGACCAGCCGTTGCCGGTGAACACGAGCGACGCGTCGGCGGTCGGTGGGCGGGTCGCGATCTGGTCGGCGAAAGGATTCGGGTAGTCCTTGCTGCAACTGGCGAGGAGCGCAAAGAGGAGTGCGGCAGTCGCGGGGGAGCGGAACCGCATAGCTTGACGCCGAGACTAACTCCCGGCCTCGCGTCAGGTCAAGGAAGCGCCAGAAAGGTATAATCGGCGGTCTTTGCGTCCGCTCGAATCGGACGCGCGAGGTCATTGAGAATGAATCAAGAGGTGGTGATCGCGGGCGGTGCGCGCACTCCCATGCTCGAATACGCCGGTGCTTTCAAGGAGCTGTCCGCTCTAGAACTGGGTGCTGTCGCGGCCCGGGCGGCGCTCGAGCGGTCGGGCGCCAGGCCGGAGTGGGTCGACCACGTGGTGATGGGCAACGCGCTGCAGACCTCGGGCGATGCGCTCTACGGCGCGCGCCACGTCGGCCTCAAGGCGGGAGTGCCGATCGAAACGCCAGCGCTCACTGTCAACCGCCTCTGCGGCTCGGGCATCCAGTCGGTGGTGAGCGCAGCGCAGATGATCCGTCTCGGCGAAGCGCGCCTCGCGATCGCCGGAGGCATGGAGAACATGACCCAGGCGCCGCACGTGATCCGTGGCGCCCGATCCGGTTTCAGCCTGGGCCAGGGCAAGCTCGAGGACTCGCTGATGGTGGCACTCCTCGACACGCACTGCGGGCTCTACATGGCGCAGACGTCGGACAACCTCGCGCGCCGCGCCGCGATCAGTCGCGAGGCGATGGACGGCTACGCGCTCCGAAGTCAGCAGGCCGCCGCGGCGGCCCTCGCGCGAGGCGTCTTCAAGGAAGAGATCGTCGCGGTCGAGGTGGTGCAGGGCAAACAGACCGCGCGGATCGAGAGTGACGATCATCTGCGGCCGGACACGACCCTCGAGGGACTCGCATCCCTCCGGCCCGCCTTTGGCAAGGACGGCCTCGTCACGGCGGGCAACGCCAGCGGAATCGTCGATGGCGCCGCGGCGCTCGTCGTCACCAGCCGAGACGAGGCGAAGGCCCGGGGCCTGAAGCCGCTCGCCAAGGTCGTCGCCTGGGGCATCGCGGGCGTACCCCCGGAGCTCATGGGCATCGGGCCCGTGCCGGCCTCGCAGAAGGCCCTGGCGGCAGCCGGCTTGTCGCTCGAGGACATCGATCTGATCGAGGTCAACGAGGCGTTCGCCGGTCAGTACCTGGCCGTGGAGAAAGAGCTGGGGCTCGAGCGCGAGAGGGTCAACGTCAACGGCGGCGCGATCGCGCTCGGGCATCCGCTCGCCGCGACCGGCACCCGCCTGCTGCTGACGCTGGCTCTGGAGCTGCGCCGCCGCAGGGGGAGATACGGCCTCGCCACCGCCTGCATCGGCGGCGGGCAGGGCATCGCCATGATCATCAAGCGAGAGGCGTAGATGGCCATCAAGACTGTGGGAGTCGCGGGCTGCGGCTTGATGGGCTCGGGGATCGCCCAGGTTGCCGCTGAGGCGGGCTACAGCGTGATCGTGCGCGAGGTCAGCGACGAGCTGCTGAGGAAGGGCCTGAGCAAGATCGACGCGTTCCTCCAGAAGGGAGTCGACAAGGGCAAGCTCACTGCCGAACGGAAGGCTGAGGTGCTCGGGCGTCTCACGGGCACGACGAAGCTCGATGAACTTGCTGCCTGCGAGATCGTGATCGAGGCCGTGGTCGAAAGCCTCGACGCGAAGCGCGAGCTCTACCAGGCGCTCGACAAGGCCTGCCCGGCGCATACGATCTTCGCCTCGAACACCTCTTCGCTCTCGATCACGGAGCTGGCTGCGACCACCAAGCGCGGCGACCGCTTCGTCGGCCTGCACTTCTTCAACCCCGTGCCGCTCATGAAGCTGGTCGAGGTGGTGCGCTCGCCGATGACCTCGGCCGCGTCCTTCGAGAGCGCCTACGAGTTTGCCAGGACGCTCGGCAAGTCGCCGATCCGGGCCAACGACAAGACCGGCTTCATCGTCAACCGGCTGCTGGTCCCGTACCTGCTCGACGCGATCCGGGCACTCGAGGAAGGGGTCGGGTCGATCGAAGACATCGATCGCGGCATGCAGCTTGGCTGCGGCTATCCGATGGGTCCGCTGACCCTGCTCGACTTCGTCGGCAACGACACGACCTACTACATCGCGAACATCATGTTCGACGAGTTCCGCGAGAAGCGCTTCGCGCCGCCGCCGCTGCTGAGGCGCATGGTGCAGGCCGGCTACAACGGCCGCAAGGCCGGCAAGGGCTTCTACGATTACTCCCAAGACCCGCCGCAGCCGACTGGAGGGCTTGTTTGATGGCTTACCAAAACCTGCTGCTCGAGATTCGAGAGGCTGTCGCCATCGTCACCATCAACCGGCCCGAAAAGCTGAACGCGCTGAACGAGAAGGTCATGGAGGATCTCGACGCCTGCTTCACGGTGCTTGGCTCCGATGACGGCGTCCGGGGCGTGATCCTGACCGGTTCGGGCGAGAAGGCCTTCGTCGCCGGCGCCGACATCGCCGAGCTTGCGGAGCAGAGCCCGGTCGGCGGCAAGGAGAAATCGATCCGGGGGCAGCGGGTGCTCGATCGGATTGAGAACCTGGGAAAGCCCGTGATCGCCGCGATCAACGGCTTCGCCCT
>CAYTWT010000066.1:0-5533 GCA_964442185.1 uncultured Acidobacteriota bacterium | reverse complement strand
AGTTCTTGCCGATGTCCACGGACGCATCGGCATCGAACGGCAGCTTCTTCTGCGAACCGCTCGCCGTCTTGACGAAGAAGTGACCCTTCACCCGGGCCTTGGCGCGGTTGTCGTTCAGCAGGTCCTTCACGGCGCCGGGCAGGCTCAGGAAGTTCATGTCGAAGCGCGACCGGACGCGCGCCTCAGCGAAGCCCGCCAGGTCGACGGGATTCGGCTCGTAGCCACGGCCCAGGCGGTTGCCGTTCAGGAACAGCTCGTACTCGAAACGCTCGACGAGCATCGGATCCGGATTGGGATTGCGCAGCTTGAAGGACACGTCGACCGCTGCGCCGGTGATTCCCAGCTTCCCGACGTGCAGGCCCTCGACCACGAGCGTCGGAGGCTTGAGGGTGGCGCAGCCGTGGAGGACAAGACCGGAGAAGAGGACGACACACAGTCCCGCGATGAATCGCTTCATGGAACCTCCGAAAGCCGCTGGCTGCGATGCGGCGAGCCGAGTATAGCCCGTCACTGGATATAGCCGAGCGAGCGGAGCATCTCCTGCTTCTCCTCGTCGTCGCCGGACAGGGCCTCGGCCGCGGCCAGCACCGTTTTCCGATCAATCAGCGCCTCGTAGGACGCGAGCCGCTTCACGGGGTGCGCCGCCAGGAACGCGGGATCCAGGATCTCGTCGAGCACGCGCCCGGGCATGTCGCGCGGCAGCGGCAGGCCCAGCAGTGCCAGCACCGTCGGCGCGATGTCGTATTGAGTGGCATTCACGCCGACACCGCGGCGAACCGGCCCGCCGGCCGCGATCAGGATGCCTTCGGTGTGATGCTTGCCCGACTGCCCCACCGCGATCATGCCGTTCATGGCGGCGCGTTCGGCCTCGGGGCCCTCGAACAGCTTGGCGGCCGCCTTCAGCGCAGGCAGTTGCCGCGACGCCTCGAAGCCATGATCGGATACCACGAGCACCACCGTCTCCGGCGACACCTGGCCGAGCAGCTCGCCGAGGAAGGCGTCGTTGTGGCGGTAGAAATTCGGAACGAGTTGGCCCAGGCGCGCCGCCTTCTCGGGATCGACACCCGCGGGAAACGCGGCCGGCTCGTAGAAGTGCCAGAAACAATGGGACACCGGGTCGTTCGCCACGAGGAAGAGCCCGGCGAGATCCGGCTGCCGCTGCGCGAGCAGCCGCAGCGCCATCTTCTCGTAGGAGCGCTGGCTGCAGTAAGCGTATTTGAAGACCGAGAGACCGTGGCCGAAGACCGGTTTCTTCGCCGCCAGGAATTCAGCCCGCTCACCGGGCGAGAGCGCGACGAGCCTGTCGATCTCGTCCATCGGCGGGTCGGAAGGCTCGACGATCAGCGGCTGCAGCTCTTGCATCAGCGCGGCGGGATAGGCCGTGTGCTCGCGTCTCTTCCGGCCGACCCATTCGTTCCAACGCTCGCGCGTGAAGCGATCCGACACGATCCAGCCGCTTACCGGCTCCGCGGGCCACGACGCCCACCAGCCGAGGAAACCCGCCCGCTTCGCGAACGGGCCGACGATGTTCCACAGCGCGAGGGTCTTGCGATCGGCCGAGCCGACCAGCACGCCGCGGCGGGGCTTTTCCGCAGCACTAAAGACGACGAAGCCCTCGATGCCGTGGTCCTTTCGATTCCGGCCCGTGGCGATCGTGGTCCACAGCGCGGGCGACACCATCGGGTTTTCGGATCGGAGCACACCGTGGGCGCCCCTGTCCATCAGCTTCCTGAAGTTCGGCAGAGCGCTGCGCGCGAGCAACGGCTTCATCACGCCGAAGCTCGCACCGTCGATGCCGACGATCAGAACCTTGAGGTTGGTCGGGCGCGTCCTCAGGACGAGCCGCTGCAGGGGTGGGAGCGAGAACCAGTACGCGAGGCTTGCGCCGACCGAGATCGAGGCGAGCGAGGCGAGAACGAACAACAGCCAGCGGCGACGCGACATCTGCCTATCATATGATCGTAGCCATGGCCGACCGAAAGGACGCGGGCACGCGGTTCCTTGCGTTCGTCGAGTTGATCGCGAAGCTGCGGGCGCCCGGCGGCTGCCCTTGGGACCGCGAACAGACCCACGCGAGTGTCAAGCCCATGACCATCGAAGAAGCCTACGAGGTGGCCCAGGCGATCGACGAGGGCGACGACCGGGAGCTGGCCGCCGAGCTGGGAGACCTGTTGCTGCAGGTCGTCTTCCATGCCCAGATGGCCACCGACCGGAGCGCCTTCACGATCGGCGAGGTCATCGACGGCGTTACGGCAAAGATGATCCGTCGGCATCCGCACGTGTTCGGCGACGACGGGGCGAGCTCCGCGGGCGAGGTCTTGCGCAACTGGGAGGCGCAGAAGGCCGAAGAGCGGGCCGCGCAGGGCAAGCCCGCTGCGACCGAATCGATGCTGGACTCGGTGCCTTTGGGCCTGCCGGCGATCCTCGAGGCCTTTCAGATGACGACGAAGCTCTCGCGCGTCGGCTTCGACTGGCCCGACGCCACCGCGGCGGCAGTCAAGCTCGACGAGGAGACGGCCGAGCTGAAGGCGGCGATCGCCGGGCGAGGGCGCGACGAAAGCGCGCTGCTCGAGGAGGTCGGCGACCTGCTCTTCGCAACGGTGAACGTGGCGCGCCTCCTCGGCGTCGATCCCGAGAGCGCACTGAAGGCGGCCAATCGGAAGTTCCGCCGCCGCTTCCGGCATGTCGAGGAGGGCTTGCGTGGGCGGGGCAAGGGCCCCGCCGATTCCGACCTGGCGGAGATGGACGCGCTTTGGAACGAAGCCAAGACGGTTGAGAATGGCTAGAATTGGAAGTATGAAACGCACAGGCTGGGCATTCGGCGTGAGCGTCGCGCTGGGACTGATGACGCTTCCGGTGCGGGCGGACGAGGCGGGGCGCCTCAAGGCGCGCGAGGCGTGGATCGAGCGGATCAAGGGCGAGCTGGCGCTGTCCGAAGAACAGGTCAAGGAGATCCGGACTATCCTCGAAAGCGAGAAGCCGGCGCTCGCCAGCGAGGCCGGCGCAGCTGTGGACGGATCGGCGGCGCTGCCGGACCGGCGCCAACGGTCCAAGGAAGCGATCCAGAAAATCGACGCGGTGCTGACACCCGAGCAGCGCACGCGCTGGGCGGAGATCCGCGAGAAGCGGCGTCAGGCCAAGGGTGCTTCCGCCACACCGGAGGCAACCCCGGCTCCCTCGCCCCAGCCGTAGCTCCGATCCGCGGGTCCAAGCGCGTGGGCGCGCTATGATTGGCGCCACACTACACTTCGGGAGCCGCGAACTGCAGAAGATCGGGAAGTACGAGATCCTGGCGCAGCTTGGCCAGGGAGCGATGGGCACGGTCTACCGTGCCCTGGATCCGATCCTCGACCGCAGTGTCGCCCTGAAGACGGTCGCCCCGCAGCTGGTGACGAGATTCGACACGATGGCCCGCTTCCAGCGCGAGGCGCGGGCCGCCGCGCGCCTGCAGCACCCGAACATCGTCACGATCTACGAGCTCGGCGAAGTGGACGGCACGCTGTTCATCGCGATGGAACTGCTCGAAGGTATGGACCTCGCCCAGGCGATGACACCCGCCGACCGCCTGCCGATGATCCAGAAGCTGCGCATCGTCGTGGACATCTCGCGCGCCCTCGACTATGCCCACAAGCGGGGTGTCTTTCATCGCGACGTGAAGCCCGCGAACGTGCGCATCCTCAAGGATGGCACCGTCAAGATCGTGGACTTCGGGATCGCCCGCCTCGAAGACTCGACCATGACGCAGACTGGCATGGTGCTGGGCACGCCCAGCTACATGGCGCCCGAGGTGCTGCGCGGCGGGCGCGTCGACCACCGCGCCGACATGTGGGCCGTGGGCATCGTCCTGTACGAGATGCTGAAGGGAACGCGGCCCTTCGACGCGCCGACGATCGCAGCACTCGTCTACAAGATCGTGCACGAGCCACCACCGCCGCTCGACGCGGCAAGCCTGGGGCTGCCGCCGGGAGTCGCCGCGGTCGTGGAGCGGGCCCTCGCAAAGGATCCGGCCGAGCGTTATCGGGACATGGCCGAGATGGCCGACGCGTTGCAGGTGGTCCTGGGCCTCACACCCTCGGGCGAACGCCCCCTTACGAACGAGGCCCGCGAGGACGCCTACGCGCGCGCGCTGGGCGACGCGCGGCGACTCTTCTCCGAGGCCGATCTCGAGGGCGCTCTCACCGCGGCCCGGCGGGCGCAGGCGCTGGAGCCGTCGCGACCGGAGATCCTCGCGTTCATGAAGGAACTCGAGGAGCAGCTGCACGATGCGCCGACGCTGGGCAAGGGGACGCGCGCGGCACAGCAGGCGAGCCTGCCCACGCGCGTGGCGGCGGCGCCAGCTGTCGCGGCGCCGGAGGCTCCGGCCCCGAGGATGCCCACGCACGTTCTCGAGGGCCTGCGCCTCAAGGGCGCAGCCTTCTTCCGCGAGATCGCGGTGTTCGGCGAGCCGCCGGCCACGTCCACGGCACTGATGTCGCCGACACGCGACGTGCTCGCGGTTGCGGGCACCGATGGCGGGATCCGGCTCTGGGACCTGCGCTCGCGTCTCAAGGCCCAGACGCTGCGCACGATGATGCACGAGCGCACCGGCCACGACGCTGTGGCGCTGTGCCTGGCGTTCTCCGCGGACGGCTGCTGGCTGGCCTCGGGCCATGTCGACGGCGCCGTGCACGTGTGGGACCTCGAGCGCGGCCAGGAGCTGCCGGTGAAGTTCCGGCACGAGGCGCTGGTGGGCGCAGTGGCGTTTTCGCCCGACGGCCAGACGCTGGCCTCGGGCGGCATGGACTCGAATCTCAAGCTGTGGAGCCTGCCGGCGGCGCTCGCAGGCGAATCGCGGCGGGAGCTGCATCGCCAACCGGCCGGAATCACTTCGCTCTGCTACGCGGGCGCTTCGGGGCAATGGATCGTGACCGGGCATGCGAACCGCATCCTGCGCCTCGCCGATGCGCGCAACGCCCGGCTGCTGGCGACGCTGCGGGGGCCAGAGGCCCAGGTCAACCTGCTCTCGACCGCACCCGATCGCAAGCGCTTTGCAGCCGCGAGCCACGACCGCACGATCCGGCTGTTCGATGCCGACAGCCGCCAGCAGCTCTTCGTGGTGCCGGGTCACCGAACCAAGCCGACCACGTCGCTGGCGTTCTTCCCGGATGGCCGACACCTGGCGAGCGTCGCGCTCGACAACTCGGTCCAGATCTGGGACCTCGAGTCGCAATCGCCGTCGGCGGTGCTTTGGGGCCAGGCGAACGAGAGCTTTTCGGCCGTGGCGCTGTTCGGCGGCGGCGATCATGTGGCCGCTGCGACGAGCGACGGACGCCTGCGGCTGTGGGGTGCGGTATGAAACGGGCTGCGCTGGCCGCGCTCGTCGTGGCTATGGCGCAGAGCTCGCTCCCCGACCTGGAGCAGCGCTTCCTCGACCTGCGCGAGATCCACGACCGGCTACGGATCGCCGCGGGGCGCGGCGCGGACAAGGACACGGACGGCACGACGGTCGCGGAGCTGCGCACCCGGTTCGGAGCGCTGCATAGCGAGGTCTCCG
>CAYTWT010000065.1:0-19910 GCA_964442185.1 uncultured Acidobacteriota bacterium | reverse complement strand
GGCGCGGGCCTCGCATTGTTGCTGCCCGTTCTCCGGCTGCACGCTTCACAAGGCCTGTTCATGCACTGGAGCGTCGGCGACATCAGCGCCAGCTTCGGAGGTTTCGTCAGCCTCCAGCGGCTGCGTTCCACCGGCCTCTCGGCCCTGGCGGTTCCCGTCTTTGCCTTTCTGGCCGATCGGCTATACCGGGCGCGGCTCTGGTAGACTCGCCGTTTTCGGAAAAGAGGGCAAGATGCTGCGGCCGTACAAGGGGATCTGGCCGAAACTGGGGGAGCGGGTGTATGTGGATGCTTCGGCCCAGGTGATCGGCGACGTCGAGCTGGGCGACCACGCCTCGGTGTGGATGAACGCCGTGATTCGGGGCGACGTCCACTCGATTCGGATCGGCGCCTACACGAATGTCCAGGACTGCTGCGTGATCCACGTGTTCAAGGAGCAGCACACGACGCTGCTCGCGGATCACGTCACGGTGGGCCACTCCGTCACGCTTCACGGCTGTCGGATCGACTCGTGGTGCCTGATCGGCATGGGCGCCACGGTCCTGAACGAGGCGCACGTCGGGGCCGAATCGATCGTCGCGGCGCAGACGCTCGTGCCCGAGGGCATGCTGATTCCACCCCGCAGCCTGGTGATGGGCGTGCCGGGCAAGGTGCGCCGCTCGCTGACCGAGGAAGAGCTGAAGAGCCTGCGCGTCTCGGCCGACAACTACTACGGCTACAAGGAAAGCTACCTCGCGGAGGCGGGAGAGCGGTGATTCGCGGCGTCAAGGGGACCAAGGACATCCTGCCTGACGAGGTGGGCGCGTGGCAGCGCCTCGAGGCCGCCGCGCGCGGCCTGTTCGCGCGCTACGGCTATCGCGAGATCCGGACGCCGATCTTCGAGGACACACAGCTGTTCGCGCGCGGCATCGGCGCCGAGACCGACATCGTCTCGAAGGAGATGTACACGTTTCAGGACCGTGACGAGTCGTCGCTGACGTTGCGCCCCGAGGCCACCGCCGGGATCGTGCGCTGCGTGATCGAGAACAACCTGATGAACAACGACCCGGCGCTGCGCGTCTACGCGCTCGGGCCGATGTTCCGGCGCGAGCGGCCGCAGAAGGGCCGCTACCGGCAGTTCCACCAAGTGGACGTCGAGGCCTTCGGCGTCGCGGCACCGTCGATCGACGTGGAGGTGATCGAGATGGCCCTGGGCTACCTCGAGGCCTGCGGCCTGCGCGACTACGAACTGGTCGTCAACTCGGTCGGTGACGCCGCCTGCCGGCCGGCCTATGTCGAGACGCTGCGAAGCGCCTTGCGCGCGAACCTGGGGAAACTCAGCGCCGACAGCCAGCGTCGCACCGAGACCAACCCGCTACGCGTGCTCGACTCCAAGATGCCCGAGGAGCAGGAGCTGATCGGCGCGCTGCCCAGACTGGCGGAGCATCTGTGCGCGGCGTGCCGCGATCACTTCGCCGAAGTTCGTCGTCAGCTGGAGCTGCTCGGGATTCGCTACCGCATCGAGCACCGGCTGGTGCGCGGCCTCGACTACTACACGCGCACCACCTTCGAGGTCACGAGCGGCGCCCTGGGCGCGCAGAACAGCGTGCTCGGCGGCGGCCGCTACGACGGCCTGGTCAAGGACCTCGGCGGGCCGGATCTCACCGGCATCGGCTTCGCGCTCGGCATGGAGCGGCTCGTGATGATCCTGCCCGTCGCAGCGGTCGAGTCGCGCTGCGACGTGTTTCTGGCGCCGCTCGCCGCCGCCGGTCGGGACAAGGCGCTGCTGCTTCAGCGGCAGCTCCGAAGCGCGGGCCTGAGCGTGCTGCTCGACCACGAAGGCCGTGGCCTCAAGTCCCAGATGAAGCGTGCCGACAAGCTCAAGGCGCGCTTCGTCGCGCTCATCGGCGAGGACGAGTTGGCGCGGGGTCTGTGGACCGTGCGCGACATGGCGGGCTCCGCGCAGGAGAGCGTCGAAGACGGCCGCATCGCGAGCTACCTCGAGGAAAAGCTGAATGGCTGAGAGCCTCGGCGACCTGACGCGCACTCACTACTGCGGTGAGTTGGGCGAGTCCGAGGTCGGCAAGACGGTGACGCTGATGGGCTGGGCCGCGACGCGCCGCGACCTGGGCGGCGTCGTGTTCATCGACCTGCGCGATCGCGAGGGCCTCTGCCAGGTGGTGGCGCGGCCCGAGGTCTCGAAGGACGCTCACGCCGCCGCCGATCGCGTCCGCAGCGAGTACGTGGTGGCTGTGGTGGGCGAAGTGACCGCACGCTCCAGCGAGACTGTGAACCCGAACCTGGCGACAGGCAAGGTCGAGGTGCTGGCGCGCGAGATCCGCGTGCTCTCCGAGGCGAAGACGCCGCCGTTCGCGATCGAGGACGAGCTGCAGACCTCGGAGGAGATCCGCCTCAAGTACCGCTACCTCGACCTGCGCCGGCCGAAGCTGCAGAAGAACATCCGGCTGCGCCACCAGCTCACGATGGAAGTGCGCCGCTACCTGGACGAGCAGGGCTTCTACGAGATCGAGACGCCGATGCTCACCAAGTCGACACCCGAGGGCGCCCGCGACTACCTCGTCCCCTCGCGCGTGCACCACGGCCATTTCTACGCGCTGCCGCAGTCGCCGCAGCTCTTCAAGCAGCTGCTGATGGTCGCGGGCATGGACAAGTACTTTCAGATCGCCCGCTGCTTCCGCGACGAGGACCTGCGCGCCGACCGTCAGCCTGAATTCACGCAGGTGGACGTCGAGATGTCGTTCCCGCGCATGCAGACGGTCTTCGATCTGATCGAGCCGCTCTACGCGCGGATCTTCCGGCTGATCGGCGCCTCCGTGCCGCGGCCGTTCCCACGCCTGCGCTACGCCGAGGCGATGGAGCGTTACGGCAGCGACAAGCCGGACCTGCGCTTCGGGATGCCGATCACGGACGTGACCGAGGAGATGAAGACGCTGGGCCTGGACACGTTCCCGGGGCTGATCGCCGAGGGGGCGCGGGCGCGGGCCATCGTGCTGCCGGCTTCCGGCGGCATCTCGGGCACGCGCTTGCGGAAGATCAACGAAGAGCTGTGGCTTGGCCGGGTCGTGCCCGATGCCCGCGCCTCGAAGCGCAACCTGTTCACGCTCAAGGCCACTGGCGAAGCGGTGGCCAATCTGGGCAAGAAGGGTGCGAGCGAGGCCGTTGCGCGGGCGCTGCTCGCGAAGCTGGGCGCCCAGAAGGACGACAGCGTGCTCGTCGGTGTCGACCAGGTTGGCCCGCTGGCGATGGCCCTCGGGATCTTGCGCCTCGAGATGGGCCGCGAGCTGAAGCTGATCGAGGAGCGGGCTTTCCGCTTCCTGTGGGTCACCGATTTTCCGCTGCTGGAATACGACAAGGCGGCTCAGCGGTTCGTGAGCCTGCACCATCCGTTCACGGCGCCCCTCGACGAAGACGCAGCGCTTCTCGACAGCGACCCCGGGGCAGTGCGTGCGAAGGCCTACGACCTGGTGCTGAATGGCAGCGAGGTCGGCGGCGGCAGCCTCCGTATCCACGATTCCGGCATGCAGGCGAAGCTCTTCAAGCTGCTGTCGCTCTCGGACGAGGAGGCGAAGGAGCGCTTCGGCTTCTTCCTCGAGGCGCTGCAGTACGGCACGCCGCCACACGGCGGGATCGCGCTGGGCCTCGACCGTACGGCGATGATCCTGGCGGGGGAGGCGTCGATCCGCGACGTGATCGCCTTCCCGAAGACGGCGAGCGCCACCGACCTGATGGCCGGCTCGCCTTCGCCCGTGCGGGACGAGCAGATCAAGGACCTCGGCATCCTCGTGGTGCGGAAGTAAGCCCGCGCCGGCCCTCGACCTCCCATGAAGACCGGCTCGAGATGGCGGTGACCGACGAGCTCCTGGATCTCGTCGCGCTCGATCTCCGCGCGGCTTCCGCGGAGGGCTGATCGATCTACGACGACTGGTGCCCGGCAGCGCCGACGAAGGCAGCGCCACGCCTTGCCTTGCTGGTGCCTCAGGCGGAGGGCGGGCGTCGGCGCACGCGCCGCCAGGTCTCCTCGTAGATCGTCCTGCGAGGGCCGATGGCCACGACTTCGATGACCGTGCCGGCGGCCCGGTAGACGATCCGGAAACGGCCGACCCGACAACTGCGCAGGCCCGCCAGCTCATCGCGAAGGGCTTTGCCGACTTCGGGGTCGGCGAGCATGTCGTCAAGAGCTGAGCGGACCCTCCGCTTGAGATCCGGATGAAGCCCCTGGATCAGCCTGGCGACCTCGTCGGGGACCTTGAGCCGCCGCATGGCACGGCGGATCAGCCTGGGAACAACTCCTCGAGGGTGTAGAGCTTGGCTTTGCCGCGCTTGAGCGCGGAGAGCCCCCGCCGAATCTCGGCGACGAGATCCGCATCCGATCGTACGGTCGCCGTCTCCTTCCAGCTCTCAAAATCCCCGGGGCTCACGAGCACAGCCGCCGCCCGCCCGTTGCGGGTGATGACGATCTCCTCGTCGCGACCCTCGACGGAGTCGAGCAGGCTGCTCAGCTTGGCCTTGGCCTCAGACAGCGGGACAGTTTTCATCGCCCCCCCTCACCTGGTCAGAATTATGACCACTTGGCCCCAGGGAGGCAACACAGCCTGCGCCGGGCATAGCGTGAGGTCTCACTCTGCTCGGCGTGCCTCGACCGGGTCGAGTGTCGGACGTCGTTCCTGCCGCAGTGAAGGGCAGCAGCGCGAGACCGATGGAGACGATCGCTGTGCTACGCTGCGCGCCCATGGACCAGGCCCTGAAGCCCGGCGACCGCGTGGGCTCCTTCGAAGTGATCGAGCGCCTGGGCGCGGGCGGAATGGGCGAGGTCTACCGGGCGCGCGACACGCGCCTGGGTCGCACGGTCGCGCTCAAGCTGCTGAAACCCGGAGCCGCTCCGGAACTATTGCATCGCCTCGACCGCGAGGCGCGGGCAGTGTCGGCGCTCAATCACCCGAACATCGTGCAGATCTACGATGTCGGTGAAGCGGCCGACCGCGCAGGCCTGCGCTACATCGTAATGGAAGACGTGGCCGGCGAGACGCTTCGGCGTCGTCTCGCGCGGGGACCGTTGCCGATCGAAGAGCTCCTGCAGCTCGGCGCGCAGTTGACGGATGGCCTCGCCAAGGCCCATCGGGCCGGGATCCTGCACCGCGACCTGAAGCCCGAGAACCTGATGCTGACCCCCGAGGGCGTGCTGAAGATCCTCGACTTCGGTCTGGCCAAGCTCGTGGTGGCGCCCCTCTCCGACATCGAGGCGCGTGAGACGCTCTCGCGCCACGAGACGCGCGTCGGCACGCTGCTCGGTACCCTCGAGTACATGTCGCCGGAGCAGGCGAGCGGGAAGGCCGTCGACCATCGCTCGGACCAGTTCTCGTCCGGCCTCGTGCTGTGGGAGATGGCCGCGGGGCGACCCACGTTCCGGCGCGACACCCCGGCGCAGGTGCTGGCAGCCGTGATCGAGCGGGAGGCGCCGGCCCTCCGCGAGCTCCGGCCCGAGGTGCCGGCGGAACTCGAGGCGCTGGTCGCGCGTTGCCTGCAGAAGGACCCGGCGAGGCGCTTTTCTTCGACCGACGAACTGGCCTCCGCAGTGGCGACCCTGGCCGGCCGCTCGCGATCGGGTTCGCTCTCGGCCCCGATCTCAGCCGAGGTCTTGGCCCCGCTGCCCGCGCCGGCTCCGGTTCCCAGCGGGCCGTCGATCTATCACGTCCAGACCGAGAACGACGTGAAGGTGTACGACGAGGCGAAGCTGGTCAAGGCGCTAAGGCGCGGCAACCTGAGCGGCCTCGAGATGGTCCGGCGCGAGGGCGAGGAGCAGTGGCGGCCGCTCTTCGAGAGCCGCATCTACCGTCTCGAGGTGCCGACCACGGGCGATCCGCGCGACGCTGCGCGCTGGCGCCTGGTGCGTGGCGTTGGCGCCCACTTCACCGGCTTCTTCACGACGGCCGTGATCATGACCGTGATCCAGCACCAGATCCCGTTCTGGATCTGGATCTGGGGAGCGGTACTCGCGATGCAGGCGCTACGCGCCGCGCCCGCAGCCTGGGTGCTCCTGCAGCGCAGCCGGAAGCCGCTCGAACCGGCCGCGGGGTGGCCGCCGTTGCCGGGTCGTGAGCCGGCGCGGCTGGCGCCCCCCGTGGTTTCGGCCATGGCCCAGGAGGCCGCCCGGGTGCGCGCGCTGATCGCGCAGCCCGGTGGCAAGGACACCAAGGCGTTGCTGGAGGAAGTGGAGGGCATCGTCAAGAAGACCGAGGCGCTCGTGGCGCGGATGGCGGATCTGGAAGAGCAGACCTCGTCGGGGGAGCGTTCTGCGCTGGCCGCCGCGGTCTCCGACGCGCGCGCCCGTCTCGAGAGAGCGGACTCCGCGCAGGACCGCCGCCTGTTCGAACGCCAGCTCGAGGTGCTGCTCGGTCGCGAGGAAGCGATCGCGAAGGCCGTCCGGGTCCTCGAGCGGCTCCGGCTGCGCAAGGACCTGGCCGAGCATCAACTGAAACAGCTGCGTCTCGACTTGTCCCGCGGCGCCGCGGGCAGCCTCGCCCTGCCGGAGCTCTCCTCGCGCCTGGAGTTCATTCGCGACGAGATCGACGCCCGGGAAGAGGTGGATGAGATCGCCAAGGGCACGAAATAGAAAAGGGCCCCGGAAGCCGGTACCCCCCTAGAGCTCGTCGAGGCTGGGGGCGAGGAGCGGGGCCGAGTGCCTGAGCAGTGCCTCGATCGCGTAGCGGTCGGCCGGCTCGAGTCGCGTGAGCCGCACGCCAAAGCCGGGCGGCAACTCGTTCACGAACGGTCCGCTCTGGCCGTTGATCCAGGACACCTGACCCACCACCAGCAGCGTCGTCTTGGTCGGCAGGCGCAGCTCCATGACGAGCGTCTGGCCGAGGTTCGGAGGCCGGTCTGTTTCGACGAAGAAGCCGCCCGTGCCGAGGTTGGCGACTCGGTGGCTGCGACCGTCCACCTGGCACGAGACGCCGTCCACGAAGAAACGATCCCGCGGTTTCATGTCCCAGGAAAACGCAGACAGGGTGGCACATCTTGGCCCGGCAATCCACTTTTCTCCGTGCTAGACTGCCCGCCATGTCGATCGACCCGGGCTTCGGGGCCCGCCACTGCCTCCCCCCGAATCCCCGCTGTTGCTGAGCGAGTGAGACGCATCAGTGTGCCCGACAAGGGCGCCGAGGCGCTCTTTGGGAACCACGACGAGAACCTGCGCTTCCTCGAGAGCAACCTGGGCGTGCGCCTGCGCAACCAAGGCGCCGATCTCACGGTCGAAGGCGAGGAGCGCAGCGAGGCGATCGTGAGCGAGGTGTTCGAGCAGCTCGGGCAGCTGATGAAGGACGGCTACTCGGTCTCGCCAGGCGACGTGAGGCTCGCGGCGCAGCTGCTCAGTGAGGACGCTGGCACCCGGCTGCGCGACTATCTGATGAAGGCGGCAGTGCGGGGCGGGAAAAAGGTCGTGATTCCGCGCAGCCTGAACCAGCGCACCTACCTGGAGCAGATCGAAGCCCACGACATGGTGTTTGGCATCGGCCCAGCGGGCACCGGCAAGACGTATCTGGCCGTCGCCCAGGCAGTCTCGAGCCTGCTCTCGAAGACAGTGGCGCGCATCGTGCTAGCCCGCCCGGCGGTCGAGGCGGGGGAGAAGCTCGGCTTCCTCCCCGGCGACCTGCAGGAGAAGGTCGATCCCTACCTGCGCCCGCTATACGACGCGCTCTACGACCTGCTCGACTACGAAAAGGTCGCGCGCCTGCTGGAGCGCAACGCAATCGAAGTCGCGCCGATCGCGTTCATGCGTGGCCGCACCCTGAACGACGCCTTCGTGATCATCGACGAAGCCCAGAACACGACCACCGAGCAGATGAAGATGGTGCTCACGCGCATCGGCTTCGGCTCCAAGCTAGTGGTGACCGGCGACATCACGCAGATCGACCTGCCTGCCGGCCGCACCTCGGGCCTGGTCGAAGCGATCCAGGTTCTCGCCGGCGTCAAGGGTATCTCGTTCACGTACTTCGACGAGAAGGACGTCGTGCGCCACAAGCTCGTCCAGGCGGTGATCAAGGCCTACGAGGCGTTCGGGTCCGACAAGGCTGCGAAGGCCTAGCCATGGCGCCCGGCGACCTAGGTGTCGTTCTGCTCAATCGGCAGCGTCGTCGTCGCGTCAATCCAGGCCGCTTGCGCCGGGTCCTGCGCGGGGCCGCCGCCTGGCTGCGGGTTCGTGGTGAAGTGGCGCTGCTTCTCACGGGCGATCGCTCGCTGCGCGCGCTGAACGCGCGTTACCGCGGCCGGGACGAGCCCACGGACGTGCTCTCGTTCCCCGGCCCCGGCGGCTGCCTCGGCCTGGGCGACATCGCGATCAGCGTCGAGACGGCGGCACGCAACGCGAAGGGCCTGGGCCGCACGCTGCCGCAGGAGCTGGACGTGCTGGCCCTGCACGGCTTCCTCCACGTCCTGGGCTACGATCACGAGACGGACGATGGCGCCATGGACCGGCTGGAACGCCGCCTCCGCCGCCGCCTGTTGGGTCGCGCATGATCCCGCTCACGATCCTGCTCCTGGTCCTCGCCACAGCCTCGATCGCTCTGGCCGCGGTCGAGGCGGCCTTCTACCTCACGCGGCGGCGCAGGCTTGCACACGTGGCGCTCCACAACGCGCGTGTCGAGATGGTCAACAGGTATCTCGAAGACCCGCCGACGCTGTTGATGCCGATCCATATCGGCACCTTCACCGCGCACGCCGGGATGACGGTCATCATCACAGCCCTGTTCCTCGACGCTCTCGCCCACTGGTCGATGCTGGTGGCGTTCCTGTCGATGATCATCTACCTGTTGCTGTTCCGCCTCACGCTTCCCTACGCCCTGGTGAGACGGCAGCCGGAACGCTCGTTGCTGGTGCTGATCCCGATCTTCCATCTCTACGCCCAGGCCCTGGGCCCGCTGGTCGCCGCCCTGCGCAAGCGCGCCGCGCAGCAGGCGGGCGAAGAGCCCGAAGCGCCGCCGATCAGCGCTGCTCCGGTGCCGGAAGTGCCGCCGCCGCCGCTGCTCGACGAGGACGAAGACCGTCTTGCGGAATCGCTGGATCGTTTTGCCGAAACTCCGGTCCGCGAGGTGATGACGCCTCGCCCCGACATCGTCGCGATCGCAGCCACGGCGAGCGTCGCCGATCTGCATCGCATGATGCGCGAGACGAAGTACAGCCGGATCCCGATCTACGGCGAAAACCTCGATGACATCGTGGGTGTCGTGGAAGTGCGCGACCTGCTCGACTTCGACGGCGATCCGGCCGCTCCGCTGCGGCCGCTGGCGCGACCCGTGTTCCTGGTTCCCGAAACCAAGAAGATCGTCGAGCTGCTGAAGGAGCTGCAGGCCCAGCACCGGACGAGCGCGGTGGCGATCGACGAGTACGGCGGCACGGCCGGGATCATCTCGATCGAAGACATCCTCGAAGAGCTGGTGGGCGAGATCAAGGACCAGTACGACGTGGAGGCCGAACCCATCAGCGTCGATCCCGACGGCTCGGTGATCGTGGCCGGCCAAGTGAGCCTCGATCGCCTGGAGCAAGCGCTGGAAACGATCCTCGCCGACGACCGCAACGTGGCAACGGTGGGCGGGCTCGTGTCCACGGTGTTCGGCCGCGTGCCCCGCCCCGGCGAAGCGGTGAACTATCGCGGCTTCTCGATCGAGGTCCTCGACGCTGAGCGCAAGCGGGTTCAGCGCGTCCGCTTCCGCCGTATTCTCGAGGCGGGAGCGTGAGCTTCCGCGCAGGCTTCGCGTCGATCGTCGGCCGCCCGAATGTCGGCAAGTCGACCCTGATCAATCAGCTCGTCGGCCAGAAGGTCGCGATCGTCTCGGACAAGCCGCAGACCACGCGCAATAGGATCCTGGCCGTCGTCAATCGCCCCGAAGGCCAGATCGTTCTCTTCGATACTCCCGGCATCCACAAACCGCTGCACCGCATGAACGCGCGCATGCTGGACGCCGCGGTCCAGAGCCTGGGCCAGGTCGAAGTTGCGCTGTGGGTCGTGGACGCGACGGAAGGCTATGGACGCGGCGATCGCCACGTCCGCGAGATCCTGAAGCGAGCGGGCAAGCCCGTGATCCTCGGCATCAACAAGCTCGACCTGGTTGCGAAGCCGAAGCTGTTGCCGATCATGGAGGCGTATCGCCACCAGCTCGACTTCGCGGAGGTGATTCCCTTTTCGGCCCTGAAGGGCGAGAACGTGGAACTGGTCGCACAGCGCCTGATCGCGCTGCTGCCCGAGGGCGAGCCTCTCTACCCCGCGGACTTCCTGACCGATCAACACGAGCGCTTCTTCGTCGCCGAAGTGGTCCGCGAGAAGATCCTGCGCGAAATGCGCGAGGAACTGCCCTACACGACGGGTGTCGTGATCGAACGCTTCCTGGAAGAGGAAGCGCTGGTCCGCATCGAGGCCAGCATCCTGGTGGAGCGGGAGAACCAGAAGGGCATCCTGATCGGCAAGCATGGCGCGATGCTGAAGCAGATCGGCACCTCCGCCCGCCACGAGATCGAGAAGTTCCTGGGCGCCAAGGTGTTCCTCGGCCTGTTCGTCAAGGTGCGCCCGAAGTGGCGCGAAGACCCCAGAATCCTCGAGGAGATGGGACTCGGCAAGCGGGACTCGTAGGATACTCGGGGGGTACGGAATCATGCACCCCCCCGCTCAGCGGCGATAGGCGTTCTTCCGATCGGCGACCTTGACGACGACCACCGTGAGGACCCTATCCTCGATCGAATAGACGATCCGATACCGCCCCTGGCGGAAACGGAAACTACTTTCCGAAGCGGAAGCTGAGCTTGCCGACGGCCTGGAAGCCGCCGACGTTGGTCTCGCCGTAGACCTGCGACACGCCGGCGAGGCCGATCGACTTGGGCACGGAGAGGTACATCAGCTCGCCCCCGAGGCTGATCGAGCCCAGCTCGAAGTCGAGCCCCGCCAGCGCATGGTACGAGGCCTTCGACTCGCTCGTGGATTCGCTCAGGCCGCCCACGGTGCTCGTCTCCTTGATCGAGGTGACGCCGCCGCCGACGCCGACGTAGGGCGTGAGCGAGCTCTTGCCGAAGCGATAGCCGAGCGTGCCCTGGATCGGCGTGATCTTCACGGACAGCGGGTGGCCCAGCGGAAAGACCGGGCCGCCGGGCGCCGCGACGAACACGCGCTCGCCATCTTTGCTGAAGCGGCGCGCCCAGCCGGAGACGAAGAAGCCGTTCGCCAGGTTGTAACCGATTCCGCCGCCGAAGGTGAGCCCGCCCGAAGATCCGAAGACCGCCTTCGCGGAGTCCTTGGCCCCGGTCAGGTCCTGATAGCCGCCGACGCCTTCGAGGAACAGGCCCTGGGCTGACGCCGTGGACGCGAAGACGCTAGCGAGCGCGATTGCGCCGAGCGAGCGGACGACCGCGGGCGCCCTCACTGGCCGAACCCCAGGCCCTTCAGGGCCTCGGCGGGCTTGATCAGCCCGTGCCCGTAAGAGTCGTCTCTACCCGGCGGGCCCAGATCCTCGGCGCTCTTCTCGAGGGCGGCCCGCACCGCGGCCGGGTCGGTGATGCCCTGCGAGATCAGCATCGCCGCGCTGGCCGCCACGTGCGGTGTCGCCTGGCTCGTACCGTCGAAGTAGAAGTACGCAAAGTCGTCGTAACGACCCTCCGTGCGTGCCGTCGAGGGGCTGAAGGTCTGCTGCAGGATGCCGTCGGGATCGCCGTCCCCGTCGTCGTCGCGATCGATGTCGCCGCCGGGCGCCACGAAATCGAGCGCACTGCCGAAATTCGAGTAGCCGGTCTTGACCTTGCGGAGATCCACTGCGCCCACTGCGATCACGTTCGGGAACGCGGCCGGGTAGTCGATAGTGCTCTCACCGTCGTTGCCCGCGGCCGCGACGACAACGATGCCCGCCGCCACGGCGCGGTCGATGGCGCGGCGCAACGTCTCGCTCGCGGAGGGCCCGCCGAGGCTCATGTTGATCACCTTCACCGGCCGCTGGCCGTTCTGCTCGAAGCTGGTGGCGTAGTCCACACCGGCGGCGACGTCGCTGAAGAAGCCGGAGCCTTCGGCATCCAGCACCTTCACGGGCATCAGCGCGCAGTCGAAGGCGAGCCCCGCGACGCCTTCGCCGTTGTTGGTAGCCTCGCCAATGGTGGAGGCGACGTGGGTGCCGTGACCGTCGTCGTCGTTCGCATGCGAATCGCCGTTCACGAAGTCGAAGCCCTGGAGGAACACGCGGTTGCCCCAGTCGGGCGCGCGCCGGTAGACGCCAAAGTCCTCGTAGGCGATGCCTGTGTCGAGGACGGCCACCCCCACGCCGGAGTTGCCCCTCTGGATATCCCAGGTCCGCTCCGCGCCGATGCTGCGGAAGTTCCACTGGAAGCGGAAGAACGTGTCGTTCGGGTTGAAGGCGGCGCGCACGACGCCGTTGGGCTCGGCGTACTCGACCTCGCGCATCGACTGGAACCGCGCGACCGCGTCGGGCACACTCACGCTGGCGTCGAGCGTCACGAGATAGTGCCCACCCGTGACCGAACGGCGAGCGCGCAGGCCGCCGGCCTCCAGCATGGCCCGCTCGGCAACGCTCTCCGTCGCGGCGGCCTGGAACATCACGATCACCTCGCCGGCCTTGTACGGCGCGCCGAGCGGCACGCGGTAGCGGACGGTCCGGACCACGGCAGTAGCGCGCAGCGGCGTGAGCGAAGGGATCAGGAGGACCGCGACGGCAAGAGCAACGGGCAGGCGCTTCATGCGGGTAGTTTAGGTGGACGGCTCGGAGCCAGTCAACGAAGCCTCGAGCTGCGCGAAGAGCCAGGTAGCCGTCAGCGCTCCTGCGACGAGCAGTCCCGCGCCGAGCAGCGGCTCAGGGTCGGGCAGGACGCCGTTCGTCGGCTGGGCGAGGGGAGCGGCGAAGAACGTGGTCCCGTTGAGCGTAGCGTGAGCCAGTATCGAAGCCCACAGGCTGCCGCTGCGGATCCGCAGCGCCGCCAGGCCCAGCCCCACGACGAACGCGAAAGGCACCCGGTAGAACGAGGCTGAGGCCCCGGCCGCATCGACGTGAATCAGGCCGAACAGCGCGGCGGAGCCAAGCGCCGCGCCCCACGCTCCCAGCCGGGGCAGAAGTGCGGGCAGGGCGGCGCCGCGGAACACGATCTCCTCGCAGATGGCGGGAGCGAAGGCGATCGCCGCCAGCGACACAACCGCGTCGAGCGGGCCGCTCGGCTTGAGCAGATCGTGAAGACGCTCGAAGCCCTCGAGGTATCCCGGCGGCGGCTTCCACACGCCGTACTGCAGCTCGAAGAGGCCCAGGCTGGCCGCCCAGAAGGCGACGCCCAGCGCGATGCAGACGACGGTCGCCTTGCGGTCCAGGCCACGCATGCCGAGACCCTCGCTGACGGGGATGCGCGCGAGTGCGAGCGCCAGCAGCGAGGGGAGGGCGAGGAGCAGCTCCGAGCCGACGAGGAGCGGGCGCATGCCGAGGTTGCGGAGCATCAAAGAGCCCGCGTTCATCAGCGCGTAGCCGAGGATCACCACCACGGGCGCGGCCCAGGGCGGAAGTTGGGGCGCCGCTTTGGACCTCGCCTTGCTCACGGGGCGGGCATTATAGGCCGCGGTTTGTTGACGCCGCGGAGACCGGGCGAATAAGCTAGTTGTTTTGCGAGCGACCATGGGAAGTGCCACTCTGAGCGACGATCTTTCGGCGGGACCCCGGTCCCGGCGCGTTCTGGACCTCGCCCCCGAAGAGCGGCCCCGTGAACGCCTTGCGCGCCACGGCGCGGCCGCGCTTTCGAATCGGGAGCTGGTTGCACTGCTGCTCGGCACGGGTTCGGCCGGGGCCTCGGCCCTGGATGTGGCCGAACGCCTGCTGGCTTCGGGCCTGCGGGCCCTGGCCGGCCGCTCGCTCGAGGAGCTGGAGGCGGAACCCGGCCTCGGCCGAGCCAAGGCGACCCGGCTTCTCGCCGCGCTCGAGATGGGCGGCCGGCTCGCTTCCGAAGGGACGGCTTCGCAGCCCACCTTCCACACCCCCGAAGACGCCGCGCGCTTCCTGCTCCCGCGCTATGCGGCGCGGCCCGTCGAGACCTTCGGCCTGCTCGCCCTCGACGTCCGGCATCGTCTCAAGAAGGAAGCGGTGGTCTCGGTCGGCTGCCTGACCTCGAGCCTGGTGCATCCGCGCGAGGTGTTCCAGGAGGCGATCGCGAGCCGGGCCGCCGCGATCGTGCTCTTCCACAATCATCCTTCCGGCGATCCCGAGCCCTCGGCCGAGGATCTGGCGCTGACCCGCCGCCTCGCTTCCGCCGGAACGCTGCTCGGGATCGAGGTGCTGGATCACGTGATCCTCGGCGCCGGCCGTTTCGTGAGCCTGAAGGAACGGGGCGCCTTGTGAGCCGAATCGTCTATTTCGACTGCGCCTCGGGCGCGTCGGGAGACATGCTGCTCGGCGCGCTCGTGGACCTGGGCCTGCCGATCGAGACGCTCCGCGAAGAGCTGGCCAAGCTCCCGCTTCAGGGCTATCGGCTCGAGGCGAGGCGGGTGCATCGTGCGGGGCTGCATGCAACCAAGCTCGACGTGATCGTGGACGCGCCTGCGCACGCACACAGCCACGGCGAGCCGCAGCGGGGGCTAAGGGAAATCCTGTTGCTGCTCGAGAAGAGCCAGCTCGACGCCGAGGTCAAGGCCAAGGCGGCGGAACTGTTTCACAGGTTGGCCGTCGCCGAGGCGGAAGTCCATGGCCTGAAGCCTGAGGATGTCCACCTTCACGAGGTCGGCGCGGTGGACTCGATCGTGGACGTGGTCGGGGGAGTGGTGGGCTTGCGCTGGCTCCGCGCCGATCGTTTCGTGTCCTCGCCACTCAATCTCGGCACCGGCAGCGTCACGATGTCGCATGGCACCTTCCCGGTGCCGCCGCCCGCGACGGCGCTGCTCGTGAAGGGCGTGCCGAGCTACGGCGCGGGCGAGGGCGAGCTGCTGACACCGACGGGAGCGCTGCTCGTCACCAGCTATGCCGCGGCTTATGGGCACCTGCCGCCGCTCAAACTCGAACATGTCGGCCACGGCGCGGGAAGCCGCGATTCTCACGACCGTCCCAACGTGCTGCGCCTCATCGTTGGCGAAGAGGAAGCCGGCAGTGGCCAGCGCGTCCTCGTGATCGAGGCCGAGATCGACGACATGTCGCCGCAACTGTTCGGGCCGCTCATCGATCGGCTGCTGGCCGCGGGTGCCTTCGACGCGTACTACACGGCAGTGCAGATGAAGAAGGGCCGGCCCGGCGTGCTGGTCAGCGTCGTGGCCGAGCCGTCGCTGCGCGAGGCGACCCTGGACGTGCTCTTCCGCGAGACGACGACGCTCGGGGTGCGCTACCAGGAATGGGAGCGTACGGTGCTGGCGCGCGAACAGGTCACGGTCGAGACGGCCTACGGCCCGATCGGCGTGAAGATCGGCCGGCGTGGCGAGCGGGTGATGAACGCCCAGCCTGAATTCGACGATTGCCAGCGCGCGGCCGAGCGGCACGGCGTGCCGGCCAAGGAAGTGTGGGCCGCGGCCCTCACGGCGCATCGCGCTCGGGCCGCGCAGCGCTCATGACCGAGCGCCGCAGCTTCTTCGTCTCGACGCCGATCTACTACGTCAACGACATCCCGCACGTGGGCCACGCCTACACCACGATCGCGGCCGATGCCCTGACACGGGCCCGCAAGCTCCAGGGTCACGATGCGTACCTGCTGACCGGCACCGACGAGCACGGCCAGAACATCGAGCGCATCGCTCGCGACAAGGGCATCCCCGAACAACAGCACTGCGACCAGATCGCCGCGAAGTTCCGCGAGCTGTGGGAGCGCTACGAGATCCGCTACGACCGCTTCATCCGCACCACCGAGGACTCTCACCGGCGCGGCGTGCTGGCGCTGTGGGCGCGCCTGGTCAAGGCGAAGACGCCCGATGGTCGCGACGCGGTGTATCGCGACAAGTACGCCGGCTGGTATTGCCCGCGCTGCGAGGCGTTCAAGGACGAAGAAGAGCTGCGCCAGCCCGGCAATGTCTGCCCCGACCACGAGTTGCCCTGCGAGTGGACCGAGGAAGAGAACTTCTTCTTCCGGCTCTCGGCCTACGAATCGTGGCTTCGGGCCGAGATCGAGGCCGATCGGCTCAGGATCGAGCCCGCGGTGCGCAAGAACGAGGTGCTCGGCGTCGTGGCCCAGGGCCTCAGGGACTTCAGCGTCAGCCGCGCGCGCGTGAAGTGGGGGATTCCGGTCCCCGAGCAGCCCGACCACGTGCTCTACGTCTGGGTGGACGCGCTTTCGAACTACATCACGGCGCTCGGCTTCGCCGACGACGCGGAGCCGTATCGTCATTATTGGGCCGGCAGCGGCGAGCGGATGCACCTGATCGGCAAGGACATCATCCGCTTCCACTGCCTCTACTGGCCGGCCATCCTGCACGCCGCCGGGGTGCCTGTGCCGACCCGGGAGTTCGTGCAAGGCCACATCACGAAGAACGGCAAGAAGCTCAGCAAGACCACCGGCAACGTGATCGATCCCGTCGCGCTCGTCGCCGACTACGGGTCCGACGCCGCTCGCTACTTCCTGCTGCGCGAGGGCGTCTACGGCCACGACTGGGACTTCACCGACGCCGCGTTCGTGACGCGCTACAACGCCGATCTCGCGAACGACCTGGGCAACCTGGTATCGCGAGCGCTCACGATGCTGCAGAAGTATTGCGAGGGACGCATTCCGGCGCGACCGGCGCAGGCTCCGGGGCAGGATCCGCTGGGCGGCGTGCTGGCTCGCTACGAGGCGCTGGACTTCAGCGGGGCCCTCACCGAGATCGGCACACAGGTGAGCGCCGCCAACCTCGCGATCGTCGGTTTTGCGCCATGGGTGGTCGCGAAGCAGCCGGCCCGGGTCGCCGAGCTTGCCGACTTTCTGTATCGCCTGCTCGAGGACGTGCGCCGGATCGCCGTTCTGATCTCGCCCGTGATGCCGGGCGCGGCTTCGCGGATCCTCGCCATGCTCGGCCTTGCCGACACGGCGCCCGGACCGGAAGACCTCGCGTGGGGCCGGCTCGAACCCGGCGCCGCGCTGGGCGTCGTCGAGCCGCTGTTCCCCCGCCTCGAGAGAACCAAGAAGGAGCCCACCGTGACCGACCCGCCTGTTCCGCCGCCACCGGCAGCCGATCCCGCCTCCCCGCCGCCTGCGGCCCCTCTCGTTCCCGCGCCTGCCGGGGACAAGATCGACATCAGCGACTTCGCCAAGGTCGAGCTACGAGTCGCGCAGATCCTCGCGGCGGAGAAGATCGCGGGCTCGAAGAAGCTGATCAAGCTGCAAGTGGACCTCGGCACGGAGCAGCGGCAGGTCGTCGCCGGCATCGCCGAGTCGTATGCGCCCGAGGCGCTCGTCGGCAAGAAGATCGCGCTCGTCGCGAACCTCAAGCCGGCGAAGCTGATGGGCGTCGAGTCGAACGGCATGGTGCTCGCGGCCGACGCTTCTGGCAAGGCGGTCCTCATCACGTTCGATGCGGACGTCGCCCCTGGCGCCAAGATCAAGTAGGCCGCTCGGGATGAGCCGCGAGCGCGTCGCGAGGGGCGCCCCGCGGGGCCGCGCTGCCTTCGCCCTTGGCGTCCTGGTCGCGTGCCAATCCGGCGGCTGCCATGGAGTCCCAAAGGTCGTGGTGGTCGATCTCGCTCAGCGCGTGGGCGTCGCGGAGCGCTGGTGCGGGCGCGAGATGATTCTCTTCGGCACCCCGGCCGCCGAACCAAGTCTCGCCTCGGGCTTCTACCGCGAGGCCGAAGTGGATCCGGGCAACCCCTTCATCTGGGCGGGCGGCGAGGCCGAGCTCTCGTTCACCTGGGCAAAGCCAGCGCCGCGCTTCGCGCTCCTCGACATCGCTCCCTACACAAGCGTGAAAGGGCAGACCGCGGAGGTGAGCCTCAATGGCGTCCGCATCGCGACGCTAACGCTCAACGACACCCGCCATCGCTACCAGCTGCCGCTCCCGGTGCCGGCCCAGCGTGCGGGCGACAATCGTCTGCGCTTCACGTTCGCCGCCACCGGCTCACCGGCCGATGCGGACCCCGCGAACCCCGATCAGCGTCGTCTCGCGGCCGCCTTCTACAGCCTCAGCGTCGGCGGCCAAGGCGACGTGGCCCTCGAGGACCTGCTGAGCCGCGAGGCGCCACGGCCGTTCTCGGTGACCGATGTCGCGGGGATTCCGCGCCTCGATGCCGTGGGCCCGAGCGTGGTGCGCTTCGCCTTCCGCGTCCCGGAAGCGGCCGAGCTTCGCTTCACGCCGCGGCTCGATCCCGCCGCGCGTGCGGCCGCGGCCAGCGTCTCGTTCCGCGTCAGCGTCGAGGCGGAAGGTCAGGCGGAGCGCGAGTTGTGGGGCCGCGTGCTCGGCGTCAAGGACCCCGAAGCCCGGGAGGTCACGCTTCCGCTCGGCGCGGAGGCGGGCAAGATCGTGCGCCTGGGGCTGCACGTCGGTGGCGGCGCCGAGGGGCGCTTCGCCTGGGGCAGTTGGGTGGCTCCCCGGATCCTGGCCGAGAGCGCTGGCCCCGCCCTCGAGCGGCCGCTCTTCACGGCCGCCGACAACGCGCGCGGCGACGCATTGCGCACGGCTCTCGCGGGCCAGAACGTGGCGCTGATCATTCTCGACGCGGCGCGCGCCCAGGAGTTCGGCGCCTACGGCTACCCGCGGGCTACGACGCCCGAGATCGACAAGATCGCGGCCGAGGGCGTCGTGTTCGAGCGGGCCTTCACGCCGGCGGTCTACACGCTCGGGGCGATGGCCTCGTTGTGGACGTCGCAGCCGCCCGATCGCCACCACAGCGCGGTCTCGTTCTCGGCGCGGCTCCCGAAGGGTCGCCTCACGCTGGCCGATCTGTTGAGCGCACGCGGCATCACGACGGGCGGCTTCGTGGCGAATGCCGTGGCCGGCACGGCTTTCGGGTTCGAGCAGGGCTTTCTCGATTTCCGCGAGATCTTCAAGGACCTCGGCAGCCGCGCCGATGGCTTCGCGAAGCTGGTTCCGCCCTGGCTCGACGCGCGCTCGCACACTCGCTTCTTTCTCTACCTGCACTTCCGCGAGCCGCATTTCCCGTACGACCCCGAGCCGCCGTTCGACACGCGTTTCGGGCCCGACGGCCCGATCCCGAAGGCGATGCGCCAGGAGATGGACTGGATTGGCGACCTGAACCAGGCGCGACGCGCGCCGCTGCCCGGAGAGATCGAGCACCTCGGGCGGCTCTACGACGGCAACCTCGCCTATGCGGATCACGAGGTGGGCGTGCTGCGCCAGGCGCTCGAGGACCGCCAGCTCTGGGACAAGACCGTCGTGATCGTCGCGGCGGACCACGGCGAGGGGCTCTTCGAGCACGGCTGGATCGGCCACAACGTGCAGCTCTACGAGCCGAGCATGCGCGTGCCGCTGATCGTGCGCTTCCCGAAGGGCGCCGGGCCTGCGGGCGCACGCAACGGCGCGCTCGTGGATCTGATCGACCTGGCGCCGACGATCGCCGAGATCTTCGGCGTGATGGGGGACGGCGGATCCGATCAGCAGTTCGAAGGTCGCAGCCTGCTGCCGGTCGTGGCCGGCGCCCCCGGCAAGCCGGTCGTGCTCTCGCGCACGGTGTGGGACCGGCCGCGCTATGCGCTGCGCGACGAGCGCTTCAAGTTCATCTACGACACGCGCACCGGCGAAGAGGAGCTGTTCGACCTTCAGGCCGACCCGGGCGAGACCAGGAATCGGGCCCCGGCCGAACCCGTGCGCGCGGCCTTCTTCCGGCAGATGCTGCACAACTGGACGGTCGTCCTGGCACGACGCGGAACCGGTTCCGCCGAGGAGTCGCGCCCGACGCCGGAGCAATGCGAGAACCTGAAGGCGCTTGGCTACGTGAACCCCGCGTGCCAGGCGTTGCAATAGGAGCCTGCCTTTGCCACGAATCCCGGTCATCG
>CAYTWT010000064.1:0-3646 GCA_964442185.1 uncultured Acidobacteriota bacterium | reverse complement strand
TCGTGGCCGGGCCCGGATCGGCCCAAGGCTCCGAGACCGAGGTGAAGCTGCAAGACCTGCCGCCCGCCGTCGAGCAGGCGGTGAAAGCACAGAGCCAGGGCGGTACGGTGCGCGGATTGTTCAAAGAGGTGACGGACGGTGTCACGCTGTATGAGGCCGAGCTGTTGGTCCACGGCCGTACCAAGGACATCATCTTCGACGCTCAGGGCAAGATTCTCACCGTCGAAGAGCAGACGAGCTTGGACGCAATCCCGGCGGCCGCCCGCGCCGCCATCCAGAAAGCCGTCGGCACTGGGAAGCTGGCGCTGGTCGAGAAAGTGACGAAGGGCGAAGCGACGTTCTACGAAGCGCAGATCACCAATGCAGGGAAGGCGCTCGAGGTGAAGGTGGACGCCGACGGCAAGCCGGTCGAATAACAGGCTTACTTCAGGCCCCGCGCCCGGGCAGGGGCAGCCGCACGAGGAACCGGCTCCCGGAGTGGTCGCTTCGAGCGAGGGCGAGCGCGCCGCCATGGGCTTCGGCGATGCTGCGCGCGATCGGCAGGCCCAGGCCGCCTCCATCCCCGGCTTGCGAAGGGCGCAGCCGCACGAACCTCTCGAAGACCCGCTCCCGATCCGCCTCGGGGATGCCTTCGCCGCTGTCGGTGACTGAGACCTCGACCGCGTCGTTGCCGGCGACGAGCTCCACACGCACCCACCCCCCGCGCGGCGTGTGGCGTATGGCGTTGTCGAGCAGGTTGATGAGCATGTCCCGGAGCAACCGCTCGTCGCCGCGGATCTCGAGGTCGCTGGGGCCCCGCCAGTCCAGCTCGATTGCCTTGGGCGCGGCCAGCACTTTCGCTTCCTTCACGCAGTCTGCGACGAGCTCGTCGAGATACAGCGGGCTCCGCTCGACGGCGAGGCCGCCGACGTCCGCTCGGGCGAGTGTAAACAGGTCTTCGACGATGCGGCTGAGCCGCCGCATCTGGTCGCGGACGACACCGAGGGCATCCCGGTACTCGTCCTCGGGTCGTCCCTGACGGCCCAGCGTCACCTCGATGGCGGTCCGCGCGATGGACACCGGCGTGCGCAACTCGTGAGAGGCGTCGGCCATGAACTGGCGCTGCTGGGAGAGGGCGGACTCGAGCCGGCCGAGCAGGTCGTTGAACGCCCTCGCCAGCAGGCCTAGCTGGTCCCGCGGGTTCGGGGAGGCGAGCCGCAAGCCGGGCGTACGGTCGGTGATGCGCCGCGCCTGAGCGGCCATCAACTCGACCGGCCGCAGCGCGGCGCGGGCGATCCACCGGGCGCCGCCGGCCGCCAGCAAGAGCGCGAACAGGACGCTGCCGGCCAGGGCGTGCCGCAGAGCTGCGAGCTCCTTGGCGAGCGCCGCCAAGGGCTGCGCCACACCCACCGCATACGTGGTGCCCTGGTGCGAGTGCTGCGCGCGGTAGAGACGGAAGCTTCCGGCCGGCGTCTCGACACTTAGCGTGGGTTGGCTCGGCTGACCGAGGTCGCCGCCGGTCCACTGAGGCAGCGCCTCCCAGCGGCCGGCGAGGGGAACGCCGGCGGCATCGAAGACGGCCAGGGACACGCCGGGCATGTCGATGGTCTTGATGACTTCGTCGGCCGCCTCGGCGAGCCCCGCCCCCTCCTCGAGCTCCGTGAATACCGTTCGGGCCGCGAGAGCGCCGGCGCGAGCCAGCTCCTGATCGACCTGCGCCAGGCGGGACTGCGAGTGGACCAGATAGAACGTCCCGGCGGCGGCGGCCAGAACCAGGCTCAGCACCGCCGTGTACCAAAGCGACAGGCGGTTTCGGATGGACAGGCTCACGAGCCGTCCTCTCCGGTTCGCACCATCTCGTAACCCGCGCCTCTGCGCGTGTGGATCAGGGATTCCGAACCGGGGTCGTCCAGCTTGCTGCGGAGACGCCGTACGTAGACGTCGATGACGTTCGAGAAGGGCTCGTATTTCTCGTCCCAGACATGTTCGGCGATCTCGGCCCGGCTCACGACCTCTCCCACTCGCCGCGCCAAATACTCCAGCAGCGCGTACTCCCGCGTGGTGAGGGGCACCGCCCGGCCTCGCTTGAACACCCGCTGGGCGCGGGTGTCCAGCTCGAGCCCCGCGATCCGCAGCCGCTCCGGCAGCAGGGGACGCTGGCCACGGCGGATCAGGGCCCGCAGCCGAGCCAGCAGCTCGTCGAAAGCGAAGGGCTTCGTGAGGTAGTCGTCCGCTCCGCTGTCGAGGCCCGCGATGCGCGCCTCCACGGAATCGCGGGCGGTGAGCATCAGGATGGGCACCGATTTCCCTTCCTTTCGAAGCTGGCGGCATACCGCGAGCCCGTCCTTCAGGGGCAGCAGGACATCGAGCACGATCGCCTCGTAGTCGGCAAGGGCGGCGTGGTAGCAGGCGGCCTCGCCGTCGGCCACGACGTCCACGGCGTAGGCCTCCTCGCGCAGGCCCTTGGCGACCATCCGGGCCGCGTCGGGTTCGTCCTCCACGAGCAGGATCCGCATCAGGTTCCGGCAGGCTCCTGGCTCACCACGATCGGCCTTCAGACTACCTCAGCGCAATCCCGAAGTCGCTTTTGGGTGAACGTCCGCTCCCGCGACGACCACGTCAGCCCCGGGATCGGGCGACTAGAAGCTGTTGCTCCACGCCACGCCGATCGAAGGCAGGATCGTGAACCACTTTTCCTCGCTCCGCGCCAGGCCGATGTTGCCGGCGCTGTCGGGAGCCCGATAGTAGTCGTAGCCGAACACGTTCTTGTGGTTGGTCAGGTTCACGATCTCCACGTAGGCACGCCACTTGTTCCAGTTTCGCGTCACGCGCACGTCGAAGCGGAAATACGGGTCGAGCCGGCTGCCGTAGATCTTGATCGGCCGCACGGCGGTATCCGGGCTTCCCTCTTCGTTCGTGACCGGCACCAACTCCTCCAAAGTGCCTGGCCAGCCGCTGTGGTAGGCGAGAGAACCATTGAACCACCACGAGTTCACATGGTAGGTGAGGTCCAGGTGCGCTGCGTGTGGCTGGTCTTGCGGGCCCGCATGGGCAAGGTCATAAGCTAGCGGATCAGGGCTATTGACGTTCTCGATCCGATCGACCTCTTCCTCGGCACTCGAAAGCGCGTAGCTGGCTCTCAGCTTCAGGCGGCGGCCGAGATCGTGCGCGAAGTAGACCTCGACCCCGCGAGCCTTCGCCTTCGTGGGGAAGACCAGGATGCGATCCTCGTTCGTCTCGGGGAAGGTGTCCGGGGCGTTCTTCCAGTTGCGATAGACCGGGCGCAGGCTGGACCCGTCCTTCAGATACCCTTCGACGCGCAACAGCGAGCCGTCGGGAAAGGCCTGCTCGAGCCCGGCGGTCCATTGCTGGGACAACTCCGACGGAAAGAAGCGCCCCTCGTCGTTCAGAGCGGCGACGTCGTCGATGCCCTGGATCTGCCGGTATTGGCCCCACCCCACGCGGAGCGTTCGGCGGTGGCCGAGGTCGAGGGCGGCGCCCGTCCGCGGGCTGAAGTCGCTGTCCCCCGTGTAGGACGCGCGGTCGTAGCGCCCGCCGAGCTCGAGGGTCAACGGGTCGGCCACGCGCCATCGACTGGACAGATAGAGCCCGAGCCGCGAGCCACTCTTCTCGAAGCGCGTGGTCGTCGTCAGCGGATACAGGCCGG
>CAYTWT010000063.1:0-1755 GCA_964442185.1 uncultured Acidobacteriota bacterium | reverse complement strand
TCGTCTCCAGTTGCTCCCCGTACTCCCGCCACGTCATGCCGTCGACTCCGGGTGCGGCTTCCCGCTTGAGCCTGAGGTAGGCCCGCCGGAGCGTCTCCAAGTTGTACACGTGGTGCAAGAGCGTCGTGAACCGTACCTGCTTGTCCCTCCTTGCGACTTCGCCTACCCGCTCGAGCTCGCTTGGCGTGCCGGTCCGGTTCAGCGTCCGGGGCACGTTTTGCTCGTTCAGGTTCCCTTCGGCCAGCCCCCTTCCCTCCATCCCCTCCGCAGACAGCTCTCTCCCCTCGTCGCTCACCTCAGGCTTGCCCTTGGCCGTGTCCGGGGTTTCCCCCTTCGTGCCCGTTTGGGGCTTGCCATCGCTCGCGCTCAGGTCGAGGTAGTCTTTGTTCGGAGACTTCGCAGGTACTAGTGGGCTGTCAGACTTCCCATGATCGTTCATCGGCGGATTGCGTCCTTGGACTTCCCGCCGCGGTCCCATGGCTCCATCCGTCCTGGGACACTCACGGGATCTCCCGGTTCTCGCGCAAGGTGCGTCCGTGCATGCTCGGGGTCTACGACCGCGCCAGGGCCGCCGCTGCTCGCCTTCACGCAGCGGTTGGTGTTGCCTTCTACCCGCAAGACGGCTTGGGCCCCCGGATCTTCACAAGTATTTCGCGGCTCCATACCCGGCCTACACGTTCTCCTGTCAACGCTTCGGGCGCGCCCTCACGGGCGCGTCCACATGACTCGGAGGCCGCTGTGGGTGGCTGGCCCTTCAGCGCACGGCTCTTCCATCCGCTACACCTTGCCGGTTTATCCCGGCGCTTCCTTGCGTTCCTTGAGCTGGGGGGGCTAAAGGCCCCCCAGGCCCCCCGGGTGGCCAGAGGGCTGATTCCTGCTAGTATTAGGGTTTGTCGCTGTGGCTAGCCGCCGCCCTTAGGAGTCCCATGAAAGCTGGAATCCATCCCGACTACGCCGTTGTGAACGTCCATTGCGCCTGCGGGGCGACCTGGACCACGCGCTCCACCAAGAAGGAGCTGCGGCTCGAGATCTGCTCGGCCTGCCACCCGTTCTTCACCGGCAAGCAGCGACTGATGGACACGGCGGGACGCATCGAGCGCTTCACCCGCAAGTACGGCGACACCAAGGCATCCGGTACGAAGAAGGCGACGGCCACGGCCTCCGCCGCGAAGAAGGCCTCCGCCAAGGCCTGAGGCCGGCGGGCCCCGCGGCCTCCCGCGCCACCTCATGGACGGGATCACCTTCCAGAAACTCCGAGACATCGAGGCCCGCTGCGCCGAGGTCGAGACGCAGATGTCCGACTCCGCGGTGGCGCAGGACCCGCGCGCCTACCAGAAGCTCGCCCGCGAGGCGAAGGAGTTAACACCGATCGTCGATCGCTACCGCGCCTACAAGCTCACGCTGCAGGAGCTCGCCAAGGTCCAGGAGATGGCCAAGGCCGAGAGCGACCCGGAGCTGCGCGAGATGGCCCACGAGGAGGCTCGGGCGTTCGAAGCCAAGCGCGACGCGCTCGACGCCGAGATCCCGCTGCTGCTGGTGCCGAAAGACCCGAACGACGACAAGAACGTGCTGCTCGAGATCCGCGCCGGCACCGGCGGCGACGAGGCGGCCCTGTTCGCCGCCGAGATGTTCCGCATGTACCAGCGCTACGCCGAGCGCCAGGGCTGGAAGGTGGACGTGGTCTCGCAGAACCGCACCGGCCAGGGCGGCCTCAAGGAAGTCATCGCGATGATCGAGGGCGAGCGCGTGTTCTCG
>CAYTWT010000062.1:0-2654 GCA_964442185.1 uncultured Acidobacteriota bacterium | reverse complement strand
AACGCCCGCGTGCCGAGCCCTTCGAGGCGATCGAGCTGGATCTGCCGTCGCTTTGGGACGATCCGGCGAGGACCTGACAGCGGCTCGAGGTGGGGATCGCCGCCCGGACCGAGCAGACGCACCGCGTCCACGCCCTCGAGTCTCCCCCCAGCTCGTCGGTATGATTAGCGTATCTCATAGGAAACCTACGACGATCTTCATCGAGGAGGGCATCGAGCGGGAGTTCCGCCTGGTGGCCCGACGGCGTGGCCGCTCGATGGCGGCGGTCGTGCGCGACGCGATCGCTCGGGAGCTCGCCGCCGAGACGCGCCCGCCGCTCAGCTTCATCGGCGTCGGTGACAGCAGCCGGCGCGACTGTCATGTACGAGGTGTACGTGCAGATGAAGATCGCCCGCGCCGTCGCGGCCGCTGAGGCTGGCGACGTTGTGCCGCATGAGGGGCGAAGCGCCGGATTCTGGCGGAATGAAAGTCGAGTGGGCTGGTCCTGCGATACTCGATGTCAGGGCCATCAAAGCGTACATCTCGAAAGACTCCGAAGCCTATGCCACCCGCTTCGCGGAGCGGATCATCGAAGCGGCCGAGATCGTAGGCGCACCCCCTGCAGTGTCGGTAGAATGATGCCCGGTGCGCAAACCCGCGGAGATCGCCCGCATCATCCAGGAGCAGGCCAGGGACGAGAGCCTTCGGATCACCCAGCATGGCCAGCAGGAGCTGGTTCAGGAGGCCATCAGCCTTGACCAGCTTCTCCAGGCCCTTCGCGCTTGCCAGATTCTGGAGGATTATCCTGAGCATCTTCGCGGCGCGTGTTGTCTGGTGCTAGGCTATACGGAAGCGGAGCGGCCGCTGCACGTCGTCTGCACGAGTTCACTGCCCATCCTGGTCATCATCACGGTCTACGAGCCGCGGCCGCCCAAGTGGGTCACTCCGACCCAGAGGGGCCGTTAGCGATGCAGTGCTCCATTCGTGGTTGTCCCGGAACGCTCGAGCCCAAGCGGGTTGTGCATACGGTGCGGCACCGCGGCCGCGTCATGGTCATCGACAACGTGCCAGCTGAGGTCTGCAGTGTCTGCGGAGACATCTTGTTTCCGCCCGAGACGGTCCGTCACATCGAGGCCATTCTTACCGGTCAGGCCGAGCCCAGTTCCACGGTACCCCTCTACCAGTACGCCTGACGCGGGCATGAGCAGCGCGACACTGTGGCCCGAGGCAGCCGGGCTGCCCTTCGCCCAGGTTCCACGGCCACGCTATTGGCCGACGTCAACCGCGGCGCGCGCCGCGCATCTCGGGTCGGTTCGGGCGCGAGGGCCTCGTGCTCCACGGGGAGACCAGGTCGCGCAGGGCCTCGGCCGGCTCTTCTTGGCCGACGCCCGGTTGACGCCGAGGGGGACGAGTAAGACACTGCAAGCCATGCGGGCTACCGTCTCCAGCAAAGGCCAGGTCGTGCTCCCCGCCGAGGTGCGACGCCAGTTGCGGCTCGTGGAGGGCGAGGAGCTCAGCGTCGAGGTTCACGGCGCCAGCGTCTTCTTGCGCCCCTTGTCCGAGCCGCGCGCCTACAAGAAGGCGCGCCACCACAAATCGGGTCTGCCCGTGATGTTGGCACTGAAGCCGCCCAAGCGAAGAGTGACCGCCGCCGAGATCGCACGGCTCCATGCGCAACTCGCGTGAACGCACGCTGGCTTCTCGACGTGAATACGCTGGTCGGGCTGCTTTGGAGCGTACACAGCCTGCATGGGAAGGCCCACGCCTGGTTAGCCCGCGAGCACCCGGTCGTGTTGGGATGTGCCTTCACGGAGTTGAGCTTCGTCCGGGTGTCGGTGGCGGACCGGACGATTCCTGCCCCCCGCAGCAATCCTGCGCGGACAGCGCGTCCACACCCATAAGGACGTCAGCGACCTGTATCTGTGCGAGTTGGCCGTCGCCCACGGCGCACGGCTTGCGACCCTGGATGCCCGAATCAAGCATCCCGCCGCCGCAGTGATCGCATGAGGCTCCGCTCGGTTCGCCGACCATCCCGCCGTCGACTTGGAGGGCCGTGCCCGTGACGTAGCCCGCGGCCTCCGAGCACAGGAACACGTCCCGCGACAGCTTCGTGCGTGAGGCTCACCGTCATCTGCTGCAGCACGTCCAAGTCAGCGATGAGGATCAGATAGTTCAGCGGCGAGGCGTCCGCGATGACGATCAACGCGTGACGAGTCGGCTATTCGCGGTGTCCTGCTCCAGATCGGCAAGCGTGTATTCGAGGTAGACGCCGTGCTGCTTCAAGAACCCGTCGACGTCCGCGAGGGAACCGAACCCCAGCAAACGGCGGACCTGCGCATGCGTCAGTGCGCCCGCGCGATACCCCTCCAGAGCCAGGCTCTCGAGAGCGGCCCGGGGCAGGTCCGCCCACTTCACGGCCAAGCCCTCCGCGACGTCCTGAGGAAGGTTCAGGGTGACCCTCGCCCTTGAAAAAGGACACGACGCTGTTCGTGTCGAGGACGTACATCGGTTCAGAACCGCTCTCGCCGGCTGTCCCGGCCAGTATGGCGCCGCAAGCCCTTGGCGGAATCGAGGTCGGCCCAGGCGCCGGCCAGGTCCTTCACGCCCTGTGGCCACTGCGTCGCCGTCCTTTCCTGGACGAGCCGGGCTAGCCAGCGGCTCCGCGAGAGCCCGGC
>CAYTWT010000061.1:0-47210 GCA_964442185.1 uncultured Acidobacteriota bacterium | reverse complement strand
CGCATGCTGTTCTGCGCCATCTCGAGACCCGACACGGCGACCCCGCCGGCGTTGGCCGCCTTGCCCGGCCCGTACAGGATCTTCGCGTCCACGAAGCGCGTGACGCCATCCAGGTTGGTCGGCATGTTGGCGCCCTCGGCGACGACCTTGACGCCGCTGCGCAGCAGGTTCGCCGCGTCCGTCCCGTTGATCTCGTTCTGGGTGGCGGAGGGGAACGCGCAGTCGGCCTTGTGGTTCCAGAGTGGGTTCCACTCCGCCTTGGCATCGAGCGGCGTGTGAACCGCGGTCTTGAACTTGTCGGCGTACTCGTTGATGCGCCCGCGACGCACGTTCTTGAGCTCCATCACGAAGGCGAGCTTCTGGCGGTCGATCCCCGCTTCGTCGTAGATGTAGCCGGCAGAGTCGGACAACGTCAACGGCTTCGCACCCAGGTCGAGCAGCTTCTCGATCGTGTACTGCGCCACGTTGCCGCTGCCGGAGACGAGGCAGGTCTTGCCCGTGAGCGTCTCGTTGCGGGTGGCGAGCATCTCGGCGGCGAAGTAGACGGCGCCGTAGCCGGTGGCTTCCGGCCGGATCAGCGAGCCGCCCCAGTTGAGGCCCTTGCCGGTGAGCACGCCGGTGAACTCGTTGCGCAGGCGCTTGTACTGGCCGAACAGATAGCCGATCTCGCGGCTGCCGACGCCGATGTCTCCGGCCGGCACGTCGGTGTTCGGCCCGATGTGGCGCTGCAGCTCGCTCATGAAGCTCTGGCAGAAGCGCATCACCTCGGCGTCGCTCTTGCCCTTGGGATCGAAATCGCTGCCGCCCTTGCCGCCGCCCATGGGCAGCGTCGTGAGGGAGTTCTTGAAGACCTGCTCGAAGGCCAGGAACTTCAGGATCCCCAGGGTCACCGACGGATGGAAGCGCAGCCCGCCCTTGTATGGGCCGATGGCGCTGTTCATCTCGATGCGGAAGCCGCGGTTGATCTGGACGCGGCCCTGGTCGTCCTGCCACGGGACGCGGAACAGGATCACGCGTTCGGGCTCGATGATGCGCTCGAGGATCCGGGCGTGGCGGTATTCCGGGTGGCGCTCGAGAACCAGGGCCAGGGAATCGGCGACTTCCTGCACCGCCTGGTGGAACTCGGGCTCGGCGGGGTTCTTGGCCTTCACGTCCGCCATCAGCGAGGAAACGTAGTCCGTCATATTGAGCATTATGAGTCTCCTGTCTTGGGTTTTGCTGGCTCTGGGATGTGACGTGCGAGGACCCCGCCCAGGCGGCGGATTCCTTCTTCGATGAGCTCGGGCCCGCAGTAGGAGAAGTTCAGGCGGAAGCTCTCCGCCCCGCCCCCGCGGGGGAAGAACGAGGCGCCGGGTACGAAGGCGACTTTTTCCTCGAGCGCGCTCGCGAGCAGCTTCGCCGAGTCGACGCCCTCGGGGAGTGTCACCCACAAGAACAGCCCGCCCTGGGGCCGCGTCCAGCGCACACCCGGCGGGAAGTGGCGCTCGAGGGCGGCCAGCATCGTATCGCGCCGCGCGCCGTACACCGCCCGGATGCGCCGCACGTGCTGGTCCAGGAAGCCGCCCCGGGCCGTCTCGTAGGCGATCATCTGGGTGAAGGTGCTGGTGTGCAGGTCCGCTCCCTGCTTCATCTGAACGAGCCGCCCGATGACCTCGGCGGGCGCCACCACCCAGCCGAGGCGCAGGCCGGGGGCGAGCGTCTTCGAGAGTGTGCCCAGGTAGATGACACCGCCCCTAAAGGCACGCTCGCCGTTGGCACAACCGTGGAACTCGGCGTCGAGCTTGACGAGCGGCGGCAGGTGGTCCCCCTCGTAGCGGAGTTGGCCGTAGGGATCGTCCTCCACGATCGGCGTGCCGTAGTGGCTGGCCAGCTCGATCAGGCGGCGACGGCGGGCGAGGCTCAGGGTGACGCCACCGGGGTTCTGGAAATTGGGCAGGACGTACAGGAACTTCGGGCCGGCGCGCAGCGCCTGCTCCAGCAGCTCGACCTTGAGCCCGTCGTCGTCGATCGGCACGCTGAGGTAGCGTGCCTGGTAGGCCGTGAAGGCCTGGATCGCGCCCAGGAACGTGGGCTCCTCGGTCAGCACGTGATCGCCGGCGTTCAGCAGCAGCTTGCCGATCAGGTCGAGCGCCTGCTGCGAGCCCGACGTGATCAGGACATTGTCTGCCGTCACCTCGATCCCGTAGCGGGCCATGTGCCGGACCAGCAGCTCCCGGAGCGGGGGATGGCCCTCGGTCGTGCTGTACTGCAAGGCCTCGGCGCCGTGCTCGCGCAGCACCCGTGCGGCGGCAGCGGCGATCTCCGGCACCGGGAAGACCTCCGGCGCCGGCAGGCCGCCGGCGAACGAGATGATGTCGGGCTGCGCGGTCAGCTTCAGCAGCTCGCGGATCGCGGAGCTGGTCATGCCGAGGGTGCGCTGCGCATAGCGATTCCCCCAGAGCGTGTCGTCGTCGGCGGCTACGGGCGTCGCGCGAGGGGTGAGGGTCGAAGCCGGCATGCAGGCCTCCTATGGGCCGAACAGCCCTACATCAAGTGTCGGCGGCGCGCTGCCGCCTTCAGCTCGTCACGGAAATCGGGGTGCGCCACGGCGATCAGCTGCTGCGCCCGCTCGCGCAGGCATTTGCCGTGAAGCCGCGCGATGCCGTGCTCGGTCACGACGTAGTGCACGTCGGCCCGTGTGGTCACGACGCCCGAGCCCTCGGCCAGCGTGTCCACGATCCGCGAGAGGCTGCCGCTCTTTGCCGTCGACGGCAAGGCGATGATGGGCTTGCCGCCCTTCGAACGCGCCGAGCCGCGGATGAAGTCGAGCTGGCCCCCGAAGCCGGAGTAGATGTCGCGGCCGATGGAATCGGCGCAGACCTGGCCCGTGATGTCCACCGAAAGCGCGGAGTTGATGGCGACCATCTTGTCGTTCTGCGCGATCACGAACGGGTCGTTCACGTAGTCGGTCGGGTGGAACTCCACGAAGGGGTTGTTGTCGAGAAAGTCGAAGGTCTTCTGGGAGCCGAGCACGAAGGAGGCGATCGTCTTGCCCTTGTGCAGCGTCTTCGCCTCGTTGGTGACGACACCGCTCTCGAACAGCTCGACCACGCCGTCCGAGAACATCTCGGTGTGAATGCCGAGGTCGCGCTTGCCCTTGAGGAACAAGAGCACGGCGTCGGGAATCTCGCCGATGCCCATCTGCAACGTGGCGCCGTCCTCGATCAGCTCGGCCACGTGGGCGCCGATGGCGCGGGCGGTCTCGCCCACCTTGCCCGCGTCTTTCAGCTCGAGGACGGGCCGCTCCACCTCGACCACGTGGCTGAGGCGCGAGGCGTGCAGGAACGAGTCGCCCAGGGAGCGGGGCATGCGGCGGTTCACCAAGGCGATCACCGTCCTCGCCTGCTCGGCCGCGGCTTTGGTGCACTCGACGCCGACGCCGTAGGAGCAGAAGCCGTGCTCGTCGGGGGGCGAGACGTGGATCAGGGCCACGTCCACCCGGAGCGCGCCCGAGGTGATGAGCAGCGGGATCTCCGACAGGTGGATCGGCACGAAATCGGCGCGCCCCTGGTTCAGCGCCTGGCGGACGTTGGCTCCCGTGAACAACGACCTGTGGCGGAACGAGCGCGCGTAGCGCGGGTCCGTGTAGTCGGCGCAGCCGAAGGTGAGCAGGTGCGTGACCTCGACGCCCGCGAGCTCGTCGGCCCGGCCGACCATCGCCCGCACCAACTCCTCGGGGTTGTTGCAGCCGGCGTGGATCCAGACGTGGTCCCCCGAGGCGATCGCCTTCACGGCCTCTTCGGCCGTCGTGACGCGTCGCCTGTACGCCTCGGCCCAGCCCATGCCTACCCCGCGGAGGAGCATTGGAGCGGCTCGAAGGGCATTCCGAACGCCCGGGCCAGCGATTCGCGGGTGAGGCGCCCGCGGTCGAGGTAGGTCCCGCGCCGCAGTTCGGGCAGCTCGGCCAGCGCCCGCTGCAGGCCGGACCCCGCGACCTCTGCGAGGTACGGGAAGAGCGCGTTCGTGAGCGCCAGTGTCGCCGAGCGCGCTGCCGTCGAGGGCAGGTTGGGAACGCAGAAGTGCAGGATGCCGTCCAGCTCGTAGCTGGGACTCGGGAAGGAGGTGGGACGCGAGGTCTCGAAGCAGCCGCCCATGTCGATCGAGAGGTCCATCACGACGCTGCGCGGTCTCATCAGGCGAAGCATCTGGCGGGTCACCAGGACCGGCGCGCGCTGGCCGTGGATCGCCACGGCGCCTAGCACGAGGTCCGCGAAGGAGAGCGCCTTCTCGACGTTCGGCCGCGTTGCCAGCATGGTCGTGAGGGGACGGCCGGTTTCGAGGCAGGCCGCGCGCAGGTGCGACACGCTCCGGTCGAGCAGCGTCACCGCGGCGCCCGCTCCCAGGCCGGCGCGGACCGCGGCGCGGCCCAGCACGCCGGCGCCCAGGATTACGAAGTTCGCGGGGGGCACACCGGGCGCCCCGCCGATCAGGATCCCCTTGCCGCCGAAGTCGTTCAGGAGCAGGCCGGCGCCCATCGTCACGGCCAGGCCACCGGCGATTTCGGACATGCTGGTGAGGACCGGGGTGTGGCCGTGCTCGTCCTCGATGGCCTCGAAGCCCACCGCGGTGATCTCGCGCTCGAGCAGCACGCGCACATCCTCGGGCCGCACGGTCGGAAGCGCCCAGAAGGCGAACACGATCTGGCCGTGCTGCAGCAGGCCATAGTCCGCGGCTGTCGGCGCGTAGACACAGGCCACCAGGCTCGCCCTGGCGAAGGGCTCCATCCGGCTGAAGGCGATCGTGGCGCCCGCCGACTGGTACTCGGCGTCGGGATGGCCCGCCGCCGCTCCGGCGCCGGTCTCCACCCACACCCGATGCCCCTGTTGCACGAGCGCCTTCACCCCGGAAGGGGCTAGGGCGACGCGGTGCTCACGGGCCCGCGTCTCGCGCGGGATCCCGACGTCCACGTCAGCGCCTCCCCGGGCCGGTCGCGAGCGCCTCGGGGCATGCCTCGCAAGCGCGCTCCAGGTTGTCGCACGGGACGCCGTCCGCCTGGGCCTCGGCGCACTGCGGCGCGCGGGGCTCGGCCACGGACTTGACACCCCACGCGAACGCCTGTTCGTTCAGCGGGATGAGCGCGCACTTGTCGCGCAGCGCCTGGCGGATCGCCGTGAGCAAGCTGGCTTCGGGCAGCAGACCCGTGGCTCCCTGGAGGGCCCCGAGCGCCACGATGTTCTTCACCACGACCCGACCCAGGTCCTTGGCGATCTCCGTGGCGGGGACGCCGACGACGCGAACCCGCGGATCCAAGGCCGGCGGCTCGGCGATCACGGAGCGATCGTAGATCACGACGCCGCCCGGGACCACGCTCCGGCCGAACTTGGCGAGGCTCGGGGCGTTGAACGCCACCAGCACATGGGGCGTCGCAGCGGAAGGCGAGAGCACCTCGTGCTCGGCGATCCGCACGTCGGCGTAGGAAGTGCCACCCCGGGACTCGGGCCCGTAGCTTGGGATGTGGGTCGCGTCGAAGCCTTCGTTGATCGCGGCCCGAGCGAGCAGCATGGCGGCGGTCTGGGCGCCGTCGCCGCCCGCGCCGGCCAGCTTCACGGCCACGTCGCCACCGAACAACTGCTTCGGGAACGCCGTGCAGAAGCGCGGCAGCGTCTCGAGGGAAGCGCCGACGGCGCGAGCGACCTTGGCGGGGTCGAAGCTCGGCCGCTCCCACGCAGGCCACGACGCGTCGGACACGTCCTTCTTCACGCCCAGCGGGAAGACGGGGAGCATCTGCTGCTTGACCCACTGCTCCGCTTCCTGCGGCGTCTTGCCCAGGTGCAGCGGGCATTCGGAGAGCACCTCGACGAACGCAAAGCCCTTGTTCTCCACCTGCAGCCGGAGCGCCTTGTGGATGGCTTTCTCCGCCTTCACGCGCTGCTTGGCGTCGAACAGCGCGACCCGTTCGACATAGATCGGTCCGTCGAGCTGGGCGATCAGCTCGGCCATCCGGAGCGGCTTGCCGGCGAGCCCGCCGCGCCCGTACGGCGTCGTCGCGGTCTTCTGTCCCATCAGGGTCGTGGGCGCCATCTGGCCGCCGGTCATGCCGTAGATCGCGTTGTTGACGAAGAGCACGGTGATCGGGATTCCGGACTGCGCGGCGTGCATGATCTCGGTCAGGCCGATGGACGCCAGATCGCCGTCGCCCTGGTAGGACACCACGATCGCGTCGGGGTTGGCCAGCTTGTGGCCGAGCGCCACCGCCGGCGCGCGGCCGTGGGCCGCCTGCGAGTTGCCGACGTCCAGGTAGTAGTAGAGGAAGACCGCGCAGCCCACCGGGGAGATGGCGACGGTCCGATCCTGCACCCCGAGCGCCTCGATGGCGTCGGCCAGGTACTTGTGGACGAGGCCGTGGCCACAGCCGGGGCAATAGTGGGTGCTCGCGCCCTTCAGGTCTTCGCCGTGGGCGTGGCGTTCGAAGCGCTCGTAGAAGACGCTCATGACGCCACCCCCTCCAGGACCGCGGCCCCGCCCAGCACCTTGTCCATGATCTCCCGCTGCTGGGGCAGGACCCCGCCGAAATGCCGGACGTTCTCGATCGAGAGCGAGCCGGCGAAGCCGGCGTGGCTGAGAGCGAGGCGCATCTCGTCCTCGATCTGACCGTTGCCCGCCTCGACGATGATGATCCGGCGCGCGCGCGCAACCAGGGGCTCGAGCTGGCGGATCGGGAACGGCCACAGCGTCAGGGGCCGGAACAGGCCGACCTTCCAGCCCGCGTCGCGCAGCGTCTTTACCGCGCCCTTCGCCATGCGAGCGGGCGTGTTGCACGCCACGATCAACACCTCGGCGTCGTCGCAGTGGAACAGGTCGGCGCGCTGCTCGTTCTCTGCGATGCGGGCGTACTTGGCGTTCAGGTGGCGATTGAAGGCCTCGAGGTCCGCCTCCAGAAGGTGGATCGAGGAGATCAGGTTGCGCCGGTGCGCCGCGTCGCCGTAGACGGCCCAGGCCGGCAGGCCCGGCTTCAGCATCCTGTGGGGCAGCTCCAGCTTGCCGGTCATCTGCCCGAGATAGCCGTCGGCCAGCAGCACCACGGGGTTGCGGTACTTGAAGGAGAGCTCGAAGGCCAGCAGCGTGAGGTCCAGCATCTCCTGGGGCGTCGAGGGCGCCAGCGTGATCGCGTGGGTGTTGCCGTGGCCGAGGCCGCGGCAGGCCAGTTTCACGTCGGCCTGCTCGGGCGCGATGTTGCCCAGACCAGGACCGCCGCGCATCACGTTCATGAAGACGCCCGGGACTTCGGCGCCGATCATGTAGGAGATGCCCTCGAGCATCAGGCTGAAGCCCGGCGAGGACGTGAAGGTCATGCAGCGGAGGCCGGCGCCGCCGCAGCCGTACATCATGTTGACGGTGGCCACTTCGCTCGGCGCCTGGAGGAAGACGCCCTGGAGATCGGGAAGCAGCTTCGCCATCAGTTCGGCGCCCTCGGTCGAAGGCGTGATCGGATAGCCGAAGACGTGACGGCAGCCGGCGAGCAGGGCGCCGAGGGCCGACGCGTACGTGCCCTTGGTCACGAGGGCGCCCGACTCCGGCAGCGGCAGCCACTCGTCCGCGATGGCCTGTGCCGAGGGCTCCAGGAGATGGGGCGGCACGATGTGAACCGGGGGTTCCGGCGCCTCGCCTTCGGACCACGCGGGCCGCAGGCCGTAGGGCTCCGGGCAGGCGTCGAAGCAAAGCCCGCAGGCCGTGCAGTCTTCGAGGTTCAGGCGGACCGGGATCAGACCGGTCGCCGGATTGATCTCCGTCCCGGGGTCGATGCAGTGGTGCGCGCAGGCGTCGATGCACCGGCCGCACCCCTTGCAGTACTCCGGCACCAGAACAGGCTTGGGCTTCTCGCGAGCGGTAGCCGGCATCTGCCCACCTTCCCAACCCGGGGTCTTGCAAAATTCCCGCCAGCGCCGCGAGCCACTCAACACTCTGCCCAGCAACAAGATATTGGGGGCCGGCCGGCCTCGAAATCGGGGGTGGACACGCAAGAAACAACAGCTCACAGACGGTGCCCGCAATACCTTCGCCGATCGTCTTTGCCCTGGGCAACCGCGCCGGTGCGGGCCACCAGCACGAGGGCCACCGCCGCAGGAATCGCGGCGTCGACGATCGGGTGCCGTCAGACTCGGCTCCGTGCCCGTCAACGCGACCGAGATCAAGCGCGGCGAGATGTTGGAGCTCGACGGGGACCCCTGGCAGGTCACCGAGGTGGTCTCTCAGACGCCGTCGGCCCGAGGCGCCAGCATGCTGGTGAAAGCCAAGCTGCGGAATCTGCGCACCGGCCAGGACCTGTCGAAGAGCTGGCGCGGCGGGGAGCAAGTCGCCACGGCCGATGTTGAAAGGCGCTCTGACGGTGGATTTGCAGGTCGTCGACACGGCGCCGGCCGTGAAGGGCGCGCCCGTCCAGGCTCAGCTCAAACCGGCCACCGTCGAGACCGGGCTGCAGATGATGGTGCCCTCGTACATCGAGGCGGGGGAGCGCATCCGTGTCGACAGGCGCGACGGCCGCTTCGTCGAGCGCGCGCTGAGAGCGTCCCAGGTGATCCGCGCTCTCTCATCGGTTGCCCCCCCCGCTGTTTCCTACAGCTTCACGCTCGGGATCGGGAACGTCGCCGTGATGCCCAGCGTCTGTCCTTGCGTCTTGGTCCGGGCGCCCATTTCCCAGAAGTACCGGATGTTCACGAGCGCATACAGCTTCTTCTTGGTCGCAACCGGGAGGGTCACGTCCGGCCCGAGGGCGAAGATGCTGTGCTTCATGTTCGAAAGCCCCGGTCCTGTAATGGTCCCTCCGCCCGGAAGGGTGAGAGAGGCCCCCAGGCTGTCGGCCGTGACCTTCCACTGGCCGTAGTAGCCCATCCCGATGATCAGACCGCCGCCGAGATATGACTTCCCGAGCCCGCCTTCGAGCGTGAGGATCTGGCCGACCTTGGTGTCGCTGTCCTTCTTGGTCCCGTGGAACTCCCAGAAGGCGTTCGTGGCAAGGCTGAGCGTCTTCTTCTCGTCGAAGTAGAGCGTCGCCCCGACGAAGGGCTCGTACGTCCACATGCCCTTCCCGGTGTTGTCGCTGCCGCCGTCCACGTAGTGGCCGGTGGGTGGGTAGAACCCGAACCCCGCCGTGATGTCGGCCTTCTTGGCGTGCCAGCCCAGGTCGATCGGGCGCAGGTACATGTCGGCGAACTGTGTGCCGATCTGCTCGTCGAGGCCGAAGATGGGCGCTTCCAGGGCGCCGTTGGCCCAGGGGATCACGGCCATGGCGCCGTAGTTGGCGCCGAGCACCTTCTTCTTGCTCACGTACCAGAGAATCGGGGCGTAGGCGTCGATGCCGAGGCTGCCCGCAGACGAAGGAGACAACGAGATCGTCTCGCCATTGCGGCCCTTGAGGGTGTCAGCGTTGTAGCGATAGTAGAAGAGCGCCGCGTAGAAGCCGGGGCCGGGTTGCGTGCCGGATTGGACCCCGAAGTCGCCGAGAGAGTGGCTTCCGTTGAACTGCGCCTGCGCGGGTGTGGCCAGCAGGGCGACCACGGCCACGACTGCGCCCAGCGTCAACGTGTGCTTCATGTGCTTCACGCGGTCGTCTCCTTTGTGTGTGCCTGGTGCCTGATCTCGTCTCACTTTTGCGGCGTGTAGGGATCAGGCGTGCCGGGCGCGATGGGCGGGGCCTTCCTCAAGCTCATCTCGAAGGTCGCCATCATCTTCGTCATGGGTTCGATCGCCCATGTGTTCTCGACAGTAACCGGGAATTCTTCCTTGGGATCGAGAATGAGGTTGAAGAGCTTTGGCGTGCCGAGTTTCAGCGGCGGCGTGTACCAGTTGTGCATCTCGTCGTAGAGGTGCAGTTTCCAGTTGCGCCACTTCGCCGCGTGCAGGCGGTCCGCGAGGAACAGCAGGAGGCCTTCGCGGTTCGAGGTCTCCTTCTTGCCCAGCAGGAAGTCGGTCTGGTCGACGCCATCGATGGGCCGGTCTTGGGGCACGGGAGCGCCGGCGAGCTTCGCGAAGCTCGTGAAGGTGTCCATCTCGTGGACGATCTCATTGCTCACACGGCCGGCGGGGACTTTCCCCGGCCAGCGGATGATTTAGCCAGCGCGCACCGCCTTTGCGCGCGTTCGGCTTGAACGTGCGGTTCGAGCGCGCCGTGCATGGTGCTCCGCATAAGCATCAAGCAACCTCCGGATCATGCGCTGGTATTGGGTCTTGTGCTTCTGCGCCTCGGTCTTGAAGAACTCCACGCTGCGTTTGCTCAAGGCGATCGTGATCTTGACCCCTTCATCCCGGAACACGAGATCCTCCGGGCGCGGCAGGAAGTCAGGAACGACCCTTGGGTCCCCGAGCGGCTCGTCCGTGTACCTGATTTTCTCGCTCATAGATTCGCTTTCCTTTGCGCCAATAGCCGGCTCCGTAGATACGGATCACGTCGTCACGGTAGGTGAATCGAACGGTGAGAACTCCTCCGCCGAGCCGACCAAAACAGAAGTAACGCTGCTCGCTTGAGCTGTGGCTTCGGTCTTCCGCGATGACGCGCCTGCTGTCAGCAAAGGCGATCTGCGCTTCCGCGAAGGCCACCCCGTGCTTTTTCTGGTTCTCTTGGTCCTTGTCCGGATCCCAATCGAACCGTGCCTTCGCCACTGGCCGAAGCGTAGCATAGATATGGCCATCTAGCCATATTAATATATGGCTCAAGGCCCACACCCGGCGGGCAACCGCAGCAGGGCGATTCGAGGCTGGTCGCTCCATCGAATGTCGTGAAACGGGTTAAGCTGCCGAAATCATGGCTACGACAGCAAGCGTCGCTTCCGAAGCAGCTGTGACGCTTTTCGACAGCCACTGCCACATCGACCTGCCGCAATTCGACGCCGACCGCGAGGCGGTCGTGGCGCGGGCGCGCGAGGCCGGCGTTGGACGGATGCTGCTCGTGGGCGGCGTCGACGAAGACGCGGGCCACTTGCGCGCGCTGCGCATCGCCGAGAGCCTGGGCTTTCCGGCCTCCGCGGGCGTGCATCCTCACGAGGCGCGGCTCGCCACGCAGGCCACATGGGACGAGCTGCGCGGCCTTGGGCGGGAGAAGCGGATCGTGGCGATCGGCGAGATCGGCCTCGACTTCCACTACGATCACTCGCCGCGCGACACGCAACGCGAGGTGTTCCGTCGCCAGCTGCGCCTGGCCCGCGACGTCGGCCTGCCCGTGATCGTCCACACCCGTGAGGCCGACGACGAGACGGCGGCGCTTCTCGAGGAAGCAGGCGCGGGGGACTGTGGTGGCGTGATCCACTGCTTTACCGGAGGGCACGAGCTGGCACGACGCGCGCTGGCGCTCGGCTTCTTCGTGTCTTTCTCGGGTATCCTCGCCTTCCCGCGCTCCGAGGTGATCCAGCAGGTGGCTCGGATGGTGCCGCTCGATCGCCTGCTGGTCGAGACCGACGCGCCCTTTCTGGCGCCGCCGCCGCATCGCGGCAAGCGTAACGAGCCGGCCTTCGTCGTGGAAGTCGCGAAGAAAATCGCGAGCCTCCGCGGCATCGGAATCGACGCCGTCGGCGCGGCGACGACGGCCAATTTCGGGAGGCTTTTCGCGCCCGTGAGGGTTTGACAACGTGCGGCGAATCCGTCACTTTAGGGTTCGCTACCCCGCGCCGGGCGCGTCTCCCGCAAGCTCCGAGGTGTCATGGCCGAGAGTTCGTTCGACGTGGTGAGCAGTGTGGACCTGCAAGAAGTCAAGAACGCGATCGCCCAGGCGATGAAGGAGATCGTGACGCGCTACGACCTCAAGGGCACCGGCTCCGACGTAGTGCTCGAGGGCGAGGAGATCACGCTCACTTCGGCCGACGAGTTCAAGCTGAAGGCGGTGCGCGACGTGCTCGAGACGCGGCTCGTGAAGCGCAACGTCCCGCTCAAGGCCTTTACCTACGGGACGATCGAGAAGGCCCTGGGCGGCACCACGCGCCAGAAGGTCTCGATGCAAAAGGGCATTCCCTCCGACAAGGCGAAGGAAGTCGTCAAGCTCATCAAGGCGACCAAGCTCAAGGTCCAGGCCTCGATCCAGGGCGACCAGGTGCGGGTGTCCGGCAAGGACCGCGACGCCCTGCAAGGCGTGATCCGGTTGCTCAAGGAGACCGACCTCGGCATCGACATGCAGTTCACGAACTACAGGTAGGCCTTGGCAGCAGTCGATCCCATCTCCGGCAACCACGTTCTCGACCTGAAGGAGATCGTCTCGCTGGTGGAGGACGACCTCGCCAAGGTCGAGGCGCTGTTCGAGGAGCAGTGCCGCTCCGACGTGGCCCTCGTGGGCGAGATCGGGCGCTACATCCGCGAGGGCGGCGGCAAGCGGATCCGGCCGGCCCTGCTGCTGCTCGCCTGCCGCCTGTGCGGCTACCGCGGGGATCGCTCGATCCTGCTCGCCTCGGTCGTGGAGTTCATCCACACCGCGACGCTGCTGCACGACGACATCATCGACGAGGCCACCACGCGGCGCGGGCGCCGCAGCGTGAACAGCCGCTGGGGCAACGACGTAACGGTGCTGCTCGGCGACTTCCTGTACACGAAGTCGATGTCGATGGCGCTCTCGCAGGACAACCTCAAGATCCTGCGCCTGCTCTCCGACGTGACGCTGCGCATGATCGAGGGCGAGATTCTCGAGATCGAGAGCGACGCAGACCTGCGCATGACCGACTCGGCGCACATCGACATCATCAAGCGCAAGACTGCCCACCTGTTCTCGGCCTGCCTGCGGATCGGCGCGATCCTGGGCGAGGTCGGCGAGGAGCGCGAGCGGGCGCTCGCGAGCTACGGCCTGAATCTCGGCATCTGCTTCCAGATGGTCGACGACCTGCTCGACTTCACGGCCGACGAAAAGGTGCTGGGCAAGCCGGTGGCGAGCGACCTGCGCGAAGGCAAGCTGACGCTGCCAGCGATCTTCATGCTGCGCCGCGGCGGGGCGGCGGCCGAGAAGCGCATCGCGGCCGTGCTGGAGGATCGCGGCTTCGAGCGAGTGAGCTCCGACGAGATCGCGCGGCTGGCCCGGGAGACGGGCGCGCTCGATGAGGCGCGGACGCTGGCGGAATCCTACGCCGACGCCGCGCGTCGCGACCTGCTCGCCTTCGACCGGTCGCCGTATCGGGAGGCGTTGTCTTTGCTCCCCGACTTCATTCTCGCCCGAGACCATTAAGACCAAGCTCGCCGATCGGGTCGAGAAGCTCCGCGAGCAGATCCGGAGGCACGAGCGGCTCTACTACGTGCTCAACCGGCCCGAGATCTCGGACGAGGCGTACGACCGGCTGGAGCGGGAACTGCGCGAGCTGGAGGCGGGGCATCCGGAGTTGGTGACGCCCGACTCTCCGACCCAGCGCGTGGGCGAGACGCCGTCGCAGGAGTTCGCGTCCTTCACGCACCTTGTGCCGATGCTGAGCCTCGACAACACCTACAGCGAGGACGAGCTTCGGGAGTTCGAGGCGCGGATCCTCCGCATCGTCGGCACGCGCGAGCTCGCCTATTTCGCGGAGCTGAAGATCGACGGGCTCTCGATGGCGCTGCACTACGAGCACGGCCGGCTGGTGCGGGGCGTCACGCGCGGAGACGGCGTGCGCGGCGACGACGTCACGCCCAACGTGCGGGCGATCCGGGCCGTGCCCCTGGTCTTGCAGGGCAAGGGTGTCCCGGCGGAGCTCGAGGTGCGGGGAGAGGTCTTCTTCCCGCGTTCGAGCTTCGAGAAGACCAATCGGGACCGCGAGGCCGCCGGTGAAGAAGCCTTCGCCAACCCGCGCAACGCGGCGGCAGGCACGATGAAGAGCCTCGACGCCCGCTTGGCGGCGGAGCGGGGTCTCGACATCTATCTGTACCAGATCGCACACGTGACGGGAGTGACGCTGGCCGGCCAATCGGAGGCGCTCACGCGGTTGCGCGACTGGGGGCTCAAGACCAACCCGACCTCGCGGCCCTGCCACGGCCTTCCCGAGGTCCTGGACTTCTGTGGGGAGTGGCGCGAGAAGCGCGACGGCCTGGAGTACGAGATCGACGGCGTCGTCGTGAAAGTCGACGACTTCGCGCTCCAGCGCGAACTCGGCTTCACGTCCAAGTTCCCGCGTTGGGCCATCGCGTACAAGTACCCCGCGCGACAGGCGACGACGACCGTACAAGCGATCGAGGTGCAGGTCGGCCGCACGGGACGCCTCACGCCGGTCGCCCACCTCGCGCCCGTCCTGCTGGCGGGGTCCACGGTGGCCCGGGCGACGCTTCACAACGAAGAGGAGGTCGCGCGCAAGGACGTGAGGGTGGGCGACACGGTCGTGATCGAGAAGGGCGGCGACGTGATCCCGAAGCTGGTCGAGGTCATCCTCGCGAAGCGGCCGGCGGGTGGAGGACCCTGGACGCCGCCCTCGAGCTGCCCCGTGTGCGGAGCCCTCGCGGAGAAGCCCGAGGGCGAGGCGGACCGGCGCTGCACCAACACCTCGTGCCCGGCGCAGCTCGAGGAGGCGCTCCAGCACTTCGCCCGCCGCGAGGCCATGGACATCGAGGGCCTCGGAGCGATGCTGGCGAAGCAGCTCGTCGAGACGAAGCTGGTCAAGGACTTCGCCGACCTGTACTCGCTCACGGCCGACGCGCTGCTTCAGCTGCTCGCGCCCAAGAACAAGAAAAAGGAGTCGATCGCCGCGCAAAACCTGCTGCGCGGGATCGAGAAGAGCAAGGACCGCGAGCTGCGCCGGCTGCTCTTCGGCCTGGGCATCCGCTTCGTCGGGGAAAGGGCCGCGACGCTCCTGGCCCGTCACTTCCGCAGCCTCGAGGCGATCGGCCGTGCCAGCGTGGAGGAGATCGACGCGCTCTACGAGATCGGGCCCGCGGTGGCCGCGTCGGTCCGGCACTGGTTCGATCAGGAGCCGAACCAGCGCCTCGTCGCGGGCCTGACGGCCGCCGGCGTGAGGACCGAAGCTGCCGGGGAAGCGCCGGCGAGCGCCGCCTTCCAGGGCCTGCAGTTCGTGCTCACCGGAAGCCTCGAGTCGATGAGCCGGGACGAGGCGAAGGCCGCGATCGAGGCCCGGCGCGGCCGCGTCACCTCGTCGGTCTCGAAGAAGACATCGTTCGTCGTGGCCGGCGCAGATCCCGGATCGAAGCTGGAGAAGGCTCGTGAGCTCGGGGTCGCAGTCCTCGACGAGGCCGCCTTCCAGGCAAAGCTGGCCGCCAGCTAGCGGCTATACTGGTTGCGTGCGCGCCAGTGTTTTCCTCGGGCTCGCCTTTGCGCTGTCGATCGGCGGCCTGCTGGGCGCGCTGCTCGCCGGGGGCGGCGTCATCACACCGCGTACAGCTCCCGTTGTGGGCGGCGGGAACGGCACGCCTTCGTTCGCCGACATCTTCGAGCGGGTGAACCCGGCTGTCGTGAACATCACGGTCGTAGACCCGACCGGCAATGCCCACGACGGTGTCGAGAGGGCTCCGCCCCTGGACGCGCCGAGCCGGGGCGAGGGCACGGGCTTTCTGGTCGATCCCGAAGGCTACATCCTCACCAACCAGCACCTGGCGAAGGGCACGTCGCGGATCCGGGTCCGCTTTGCCGACCGCAGCGAGCGCCCGGCGCGCCTGGTCGGGGCCGACGAGAACACCGACATCGCGCTGCTCAAGGTCGAAGGGGGTCGCTTTCCCGTGGTTCCGCTCGGCGACTCGGACCTTCTGCGGGTGGGGGATTGGGTCTGCGCCATCGGCAATCCCTACTCGTTCGATCACACGGTGACCGCCGGTGTCGTGTCCTCGAAGGGCCGCAAGATCTTCAACGCCTCCTTCGATGCGTACATCCAGACCGACGCGGCCATCAACCCCGGCAACTCCGGCGGGCCGCTGCTCAATGCGGCGGGTGAAGCGATCGGGATCAGCACAGCCCTCAGCACCGAAGGCCAGGGGATTGGCTTCGCCGTGCCGATCAACCTGGCGCGTTCCGTGATGGAGCAGCTGCGCGCGCGCGGCCGGGTGTCCCGCGGCTATCTCGGGATCCAGCTCGAAGAGCTCGAGCCCGACTTGCAGAAGCTGCTCGGACTCAAGGACGGCCACGGGGCGATGGTGCTCGACGTGCTGCCCGGTCACGCCGGCGAAGCGGCGGGCCTCAGGCGCTACGACGTGATCAGGGCCATCGACGCCGTGCCGATCGAGGACGGCGATCACCTGGTGGGAAGCATCGCAGCCAAGCCTCCGGGCAGCCGCGTGAAGCTCGAGGTGTTTCGCGATGCGAGGACGCTCACGCTCAGCGCCGAGTTGGCGGATCGGGCCGCGCAGGAAACGAGGCCCGCGGCCAGCCCGGAGCGGAGCGCGCGGCCCGCCTCGAACGGCGATGTCCTCGGTCTCGTCGTGGGCGAGGCGACCCGGCGCGCCAGGCGCGAGATGGGCATCCCGGTCACGCGTTCGGGCGTGTTCGTGAGCGAGGTGGTCGGCCTGTCGCCCGGCCTCGACGCCCTGGCGCACGGCGACATCGTGGTGGAGCTGAACCGCCACCCGACGCCCGACCTGGCTGCTTACCGCAAGCAGCTCGGCGCGCTGCGACCGGGCGAGGCGGCGTGGCTGTTCGTCTATCGCGCCCGGCCGGAGACGACGCTGCTCGCAAAGCTAGAGGTGGAGGCGCCTTGAGCCCGAAGCCCCGAGTCCTGATCGTCGACGACGAAGACGCGATCCGGGCGACGCTGAAGATGATCTTCGAGTACGAGGGCTACGAGTGCATCCTCGCGGCGAATGGCCCCGCGGCCGTGAAGATCGTCGAGCGCGAAGCCCCCGATCTCGTCTTCCTCGACATCAAGATGCCGCAGCTCGACGGCATGGAGGTCCTGAAGACGGTCAAGGGTGTAGATGGCTCGCCGCCGGTCGTCATCCTTTCGGGCCACGGCACGGTGAAGACCGCCGTGGAAGCGACCAAGCTGGGCGCCTACGATTTCATCGAGAAGCCCCCGGAGCGGGAGCGCATCCTGCTCGTGGCCAGAAACGCGCTGTCCCAGAAGCGCCTCAGCGACGAGAACCGGCGCTTGAAGCTGAGCTTCGACGACCGGCATCGCATGGTCGGCAGGAGCGCGGCGCTGGAACGCGTCTGGGATGCGGTGCGGCGCGCGGCCCCGACGAACGCGACGGTTTTGATCACTGGCGAGAGCGGCGTCGGCAAGGAGCTCGTGGCGCGCGCCATCCACCGCAACAGCCTGCGCAAGGACGAGAGCTTCGTGCAGGTAAACTGCGCCGCGATCCCCGAGGACCTGATCGAGAGCGAGCTGTTCGGCCACGAGCGGGGCTCCTTCACCGGCGCCACCGAGAAGCAAGTTGGCAAGTTCGAGCTGGCCCACAAGGGCACGATCTTCCTCGACGAGGTCGGGGACATGAGCCTGCGCACGCAGGCCAAGGTGCTGCGCGTGCTGCAGGAGGGCGAGGTCGAGCGAATCGGCTCGCAGCGCACGCTGCAGGTCGATGTCCGCGTGATCGCCGCCACCAACAAGAACCTCGAAGAGGCGATCGCCAAGCAGGACTTCCGCGAGGACCTCTTCTTCCGGCTCTCGGTGATCCCGATCCGCGTGCCGCCGCTGCGGGAGCGGCCCGAGGACCTGGAGCCGCTGCTCGAGCACTTCGTGAAACAGTTCTCGGCCGAGAACAACTTCCGGCCCAAGTCCTTCGCCCCGGCCGTTCTCGACGCCTTTCGGCGCCACGGCTGGCGCGGCAACGTCCGCGAGTTGCGCAACACGCTGGAGCGGCTGCTGATAATGGTCGAGGGCGACGAAGTGCGGCCCGAGCACATCGCCGAGGTGCTGCGGCGGCCTGGCGAGGACGCGGCGAGCGTCCCCACGGCCGAGGCCGCGGGCTCGCTCAAGGACTTCAAGGAATCGGCCGAGCGCGCCTACCTCGTCCAGAAGCTGCGCGAGAGCCGCTGGAACATCTCGGCCACCGCGGCCGCCATCGGCACGCCGCGCTCGAACCTGTACAAGAAGCTGGAGCAATACGGCATCAATCAGGACCGCGACGGCTAGCGGGGGCACCCGACTTGCGGGAGAGGGCCCAGAGCCGCTAACCTAAGGCTGTTCGCAGAGCGGGTTGGGCGATCGCCGCGGCCCATCGTCACCGGGCCGGGGAGGAAAGTCCGGACTCCATGGGCAGTGCGCTGGCTAACGGCCAGCGAGGGCGACCTCAGGGAAAGTGCAACAGAGAATAGACCGCCGAACTCCAGGGCAAGTCTGGGGTGGCAAGGGTGAAACGGTGCGGTAAGAGCGCACCGCCGGCGTGGTGACACGACGGGCACGGCAAACCCCGCACGGAGCAAGACCAAATAGGGGGGCGTTTGAGGCTCAGCCCGGCCGAAGCCCCCGGGTAGGTCGCTGGACCCGCCGGGTAACCGGCGGGCTAGAGGAATGATCGCCAGCAGGGGGCCTAGGCCCCCTGCAACAGGATCCGGCTTATAGACCCGCTCTGCGAACCTTCATCAAGAATGCGGGGGACTTCGCTCCGCGTTTGGATTCATCAAGCGTTCACGCCCGAGTGAATCGGGCGTGAACGGTCAAGGAAGACGCTCCGCTTCGTCCCCCGAACGCCCTTCAGCGAGCAGGCCGCACGGGGCTGCGTCCCCCGAACGCTCCTCCACGGGCAGGGGCTTCGCTCCGCGCCGTATCAGGACGGTTCACACCGGGGTGGCGCACTGATATAGGCTCTGCAGCCGATGAGGATCCTTGTCAGCGGAGGCGCTGGCTTCATCGGGAGCCACCTGAGCGAAGCGCTCGTGCACGCCGGACACCGCGTGCGCGTCGTAGACAACTTCTTCTCGGGCAAGCGCGAGAATCTGCGGGCCGTACGCGGCGACGTCGAGATAGTCACGGGCGACTGCGCCGATCCCAAGGTGGCCCGTCGGGCGACGAAGGGCATCGAGATCGTCTTTCACGAGGCCGCCGTCCCTAGCGTCGCGCGTTCGGTCGACGAGCCGAGCCTCTCGCATCGCGCCAACGCCACCGCGACGCTCGAGCTGCTGAGTGCTTCGCGTGCTGCGGGCGTGCGGCGCTTCGTCTACGCCGGCTCGTCGTCGGTCTACGGCGAGTCGAAGGAGCTGCCGAAGCGCGAGACGATGTCGACGCGGCCGCTGTCGCCGTATGCCGTGGGCAAGCTGATGGGGGAGCACTACCTTCGCGTCTTCGCAAGCCTCTACGGGATGGAGACGCTGACGCTACGCTACTTCAACGTCTTCGGCCCGCGCCAGGACCCGGGCTCGCCGTACAGCGGCGTCATCAGTCTTTTCACGACCGCGCTGCTGCAGCGCAAGCTGCCGCTGATCTACGGTGACGGTGGCCAGACACGCGACTTCACGTATGTCGCGAACGTCGTCGACGGCAACCTGCGGGCCCTGCGTGCGAAGGGCCTCTGCGGGCAGTCAGTGAATCTCGCCACGGGCCGGAGCGTGAGCCTGAAGCAGCTGCTGCATGTGCTCGCGGCCGAGACGGGCGGCGTCGCCAAAGCGCGTTACGAGCCCGCCCGTGCAGGCGACATTCGCCACAGCCTTGCTGACATTGGCACCGCTCGGAAGCTGCTCGGGTACCGGCCCCGGGTCGATTTCGAGACGGGCCTAAGGCACACCGTCGCCTGGTACCGCGAGGGGCGTTAGGAAACTCGGGAGGGTACGCAGCCCTGCACCCCCCCGTGGTTCGGGCTCCCCCGAGTCGCTCCGTTAGGGCTCGGCCGACCGGTTACTTCGCGGGTTTGCTGTCCGCGGTCTTCACGCTCTCAGCCCAGCTTCTCTGCAACTCGGGGTAGCTCAGGGCCAGGGCCACGGGCAGCGCTTCTTCGGACGGCAACCGGTCCCCGAGCGCCGCGAGCAGGCGCACCAGGCCCGGCTCGCCGCTGCGCTTGAGGATGTGGGCCACCGCGGAAAGGCTCTGGGCATAGGCGAGCTCCGCGTCGGCCACCGACAGCGAATCGAACGGCCCTTCCAGGCTCGCCAGCGAGAGCAGGCGCCCCGCACGCGCCGCCGGCGCGAGGTGCCAATCCTCGCGCGAGGCGTCGCCGCCCTCTAGCCACTGCGAGACGCCCTCCTGCAGCCAGGTCGGGCAGTTGCCACCAGTGCGCGCCGCGATGAACGAGTGGGCGAGCTCATGGCGCAGCACGCGCAGCAGCCGCGGCGTGGGCGCCGCGAGACCCTGAACGGGAACGCGGATCGTGCCGTCGTTGACGCCCTCGGCCCAGCCCGGCAGGCGCGGATCCTGAAACTCCACGGCGGTCTGCAGCACGACGGTGATCGGATCCTCGGGGCTCGACCCGAGCCGGGCCGCGAACTCGCTGTACGCCTCGGTGAGCGACTTCAGCACCGCGACGCCCAGCGGTTCGTTCACCCCGCCGTCGTACTTGAGCCGGAACTGCGCGCCGCGCGAAGCTGCCACGGGCGCCGGGAGCACATCGCCGAGCTTGCGCTTGATGTCAGGGTCGGCCCGGAGCGCGAGGCTGCGCCGGTACGCTTCCTCGGCCCCGGCGCGATCGCCGGCAGCGGTATAGGCATCACCTAGCAGCGCCTGGGAGCGCGCGCTTTGCGGATCGAGGCGAACCGCCTGTGCCGCGGCGCCCTGGGCGGCGCGCGCGTCGCCCAGCGCCAGCGAGGCTTCGGCCAGGCCCTGCCAGGCCGCGACCAGGCGCGGATCGCGGGCGGTCGCCGCGCGTAGTCGACGCGTGGCCTCGACCGGCTTGCCGTCGGCCAGCAGTCGGCGCGCGTCGACCACGTCGGGGTCGGCTGTGGCCGCGGGAAGCGCCCGCTGCTCGAGCTTCTGGACCAGGCTCTTCGGCAGCCCGTAGGTCCCGCCGTCTTTTTCATATAGAAGCTGGTCGCCCTGGTACCAGGTCCGGACCGCCTGTATCACACGCCCGTTCGTGAGCGTGATCGTGTCGGCGGCGGACGACACTGCGAGCAGCAGCAGCAGCGGAGGCAGCGCCCGGCGCAGGCTCACGTCAGGGCAGGATCGAGGCCGCGGAGACGGCCTTGGGCGAGGCGCCGCCCTTGCGGAAGTACTCAGGCACCGACGCGACGCCGGCGTGAGCGCGAGCCTCGTCGTCGTAGAGGCCCCAGCACATGCGATAGCAGCTCCGGCCCTTGTAGCTCGCCGGGATGATGAACAGATCGGGAGCGGGCACGGCCTGCACGGCCTTCGATACGGTGTCGTCGGCGCACGCCACCAGCAGCTGAACGGTGTAGGAGCCATGAGCCGCGCGGATGTTTGCGCTGAAGCCGCGTGCGGCCTCAGCCAGTTCGCCTCGGCGCAGCGCGGCGCGCGCATCGCCGAGCGACCCGGAGGCCTGGCCCCGCGGCGGGGTGGTGGCCGGCGGCAGCGTCGGGCTGGGTGGCGCGAGTGTCGTCGCGGGCGGCGTGCTCGGAGGAGGCGGGCTGAGGGGTTCCGCGGGGAGTGTCGTTGGCTCGGGCAGCGTCGTGGTCGTTACGGCCGCCAGCGTCGGCGGCGCCGGCACTGGCGCCGTGGCGGAGGCTCGTGGCCGCGGCAGGAAAAACCAGGCCGCTGCCGCGACCGCAACTCCGAGCCCGGCAACGGCCCCCAGAAGCTTGCCACGGCTACGCCGGGCCGTAGCGGCTTTGCCCCCTCTGCCGCCGAAGCGAGGAGCCTCCCAGTTCCTATCGGTGCCGTGCGTCAAGCCCTTCTCGAGCGGCGCCAGGGGTCCTTCGACATGGCGGGCGTTCAGGAGCGCGTCGAGCGCCGCCAGGTCTTCCTTGCTGGGCGAGGCCGTCTTCGCCGGTGGCACAGCCTCCAACTCCTCGTCCCTCCCGATAGTGGGCAGGGCGCTGAAGAAGCCGGTCGTCGCCGGCCCCTCGCCGGGGCCCGGCAGGATCACGGTAGCGGGCTCCGGCTTGGGAACAACCGGCGCGGGTGGTGGCGCAGGAGCGGGCGCTGTGACGACCGGTGTTGGTCTGCGCGGCAGTGTCAGCTGTTTGATCGCGGGCGCCGGCGCTGGGGTCGGAGGCTCGAGCAGGCCCGGGGGCGCTGTGTCGGGGTCCTTGGCCGTCCCAAGATCGGGTGGCTCGGTGAGGAACAGGGTCGCGTCCGACGCCGAGCCGGCAGGGGCGCCGGGGCCCTCGAGCGCCAGCCGCGCCTGGTCGCCCAGATCCAACTCCGCGCCGAGATCGCCCGGCGTGAACAGCGCAGGCGAATCGGGCATGGTCTCGGTCTCGCCGGGCCGGGGTCGTTCTACGAGGCCGAGAAAGAGCAGTGCGCAGCAGATCTTCGCCGCGTCGAACTCATCGAGCCGCGCGTCCGCCGCGGCCTCCTTGATGTTGCGCTGGCCGTCGAAGCGCTGGGGCAGCATCGACATGTCGGCATCGAGTCCGGCACTCTTCGACTTCGCTTCAGGCGTCGCAACCAGCACCACGTCCAGGCCCTCGATGTGGCGCAGGACGAAGGCGCGGTCCGTGATACGCCTCACCGCGGCCACGATCAGCCGCTCGGTGACGAGCTTCAGGTCGACGGCGCCCTTGGGCAGCACGCCGTCTTCGAACTCGAACGAGCCCGTGTCGTACGCAAGCACGTCGGCCAGGATGCGCTCGACCTTGGTCCGCGCTGCCTCGGACAGCTCCCGCTGGCTCACGAAGCCGCTCTCGGCGAGCACCTTGGCGAGCGGGCTGCCCGGTCCGACCTTGGCGCTCACCTCCTCGAGCTGCTCGGGAGAGATGCGCCCGGTCTCGATCAGGATCGCCCCGAGCTGGTCCTTGGGGTCGTTGGAGGAGCCGAACAGGATGCGTCCGCCGCGGAAGTAGACTGCCTTCTGGTAGAAGGGCCCGTCGACCTTCAGGGATCCCGTGGCAGCCTGCCGGTGCAGGTGAGCGAGAAGGAAGGGGAACGCCTTCGGGTCGATGCCGCCGCTCAAGGGGAATGCGTCCGCCATCCATCCTCCCGGCGGCCCCGACATCCGTCCGTCGCGAACGGGCCGGATCGCCTTTGTGATGAACATATTAACATGGGAGACCTTTGACACTTCCGAGCGCCCGCGACTAGACTCGCGCGAGACTTGGCGCGGGAGGCGGGCTTGGAGGACGAAACGGGCCGGCGGCGTGAGGACGAGTGGTTCGTGAAGAACGAGAAGGAGCTGATCGAAAAGGCCCGCCTGGACCGCCAGAAGCGCGAGGCGGCGCGCGCCGCGGAACAGCAGGAGTCCGAGCGCAAGCGCCTGCGTGAGCTGCACTTCATGAAGTGCCCCAAGTGCGGGCACGAGTTGCGCGAAGAGGAGCTCGAGGGTATCAGCGTCGATCGTTGTACCTTCTGCGAAGGGCTGTGGCTGGACGCGAACGAGCTGGAGCAGCTCTTCCTGCGCAAGACCGACCCGAACAAGAGCCTGCTGCGTAAGCTGCTCGGAGTCTAGGGCGCCCTACCTGATCGACGGCAACAACCTGCTCGGCTCCTGGGGCGGGCCCAGGCGCGGCGACGATGGCCGCGCCGATGTCGTGCGGCGCGTGGCGGCCTTCTGCCGCGCGAAGAACGTGCGGGCCACGCTTGTTTTCGACGGTCCGCCGCTGCGCACCGACCTCGCCGCGCAGGTTCTGGGGCCCCTCAGCCTGCGCGTGCCGTCGCCCGGGCAGGACGCCGACAGCGTGATCCGGGAACTCGTGGAACGCTCAGCGCGCCCCGCCGAGATCGTCGTGGTGACTTCGGACAAGGCGCTCTACTCGTACTGCCGGACGCTGGGCGCTTCGGTGCTGCGTGCGCACGAATGGAACGCAGCGGAACGCAAGCAGTCGCGCGGCCGCCCGGAGGGGGCCGACAAGCCCGAGCGCGAGGACGACGTCGAGGGCTGGTTGCGCCGCTTCGAGCGCCACAAAAAAGAAGACTAGGGACGCTCCCGGCGAGCACTCGCGCTTGTCGCCGACAAGTCGGGTTGACAGGCGCTTCCGCGACCGCAGGAGCGCGGACCGGCGCGCCGGCCCGCGTCCCAAGGTGACAACCCGGCTTGTCGGCCGCCCTGCCCGGATCACGCGGGCCTGATCGGTCCGTTCCAGCGCTATCTCTCGACTCCCCAGTCGCTTGGCCAGGCTGGCACGGCCGCGGCACCGGCCTTGCTCTACGTGCAGGCGTGTGTGACGGACCGGCGCCGGTTCCCGAGGGAGAGACGGGGGCCGGCGCCGGAACTAAAAACCGATCGATACAAGTATCGATACAAGCAAGGAGAGAATCATGCGCAAGTCACTTCGTCTCGTCGCGGCCACACTGGCCATCGCCGTTGCCGTTCTCGCATCCTCGGGCACCGCCTTCGCGGCGTCCGCCAAGGCCGCGCCCCAGGGCAAGGTCAACCTGAATACCGCCACGGTCGAGCAGCTCGCGTCGCTGCCCGGCGTCGGTGATGCGCTCGCGGCCCGCATCGTCGAGTACCGCCAGAAGAGCGGCGGCTTCAAGGCGGCTCAAGAGCTGATGAACGTCAAGGGCATCGGCGAGAAGAACTTCGGCAAGCTCGAAGCCCACATCACCACCGGCGAAGCGCCCAAGAGCGCCAGCCGTTAGTGCCAAACGATCGGGGGCGGCGGCACGTGTCGGCGCCGCCCCCGCTTTCATGAAAGGCGAGAGAAGCCAAGGAGAGCGCGATGCAGGACAAGGGTTATTCGCTCGTCGAGATGATCGTGGCCCTGGCGATCTTCATGACGCTCGCAGCGGTCGCTGCGCCGACACTGAGGGCCTACTCCGTGGACGCGCAGCTGGTCGGCGTCGCGCGTCAGTTCAAGCAGCAGTTCCTGTTCGCGCGGTCGCGGGCCGTGCGCTCCAGCGTCGAGACCGCGATCCGTTTCGAGGCGCGCCCAGAGGCCACTTACTACAGCGTGTACGAAGACGGGAATTTCAACGGCGTGCTGAGCGTCGACATCGAACGCGGTGTCGATCCCCTTGTCGCTGGACCGTTCCTGCTCACGAACGGCGCGCCGGACGTCCGTGTGGGGATCAACCCGGGCGTCCCAGCCGTGCCGCCCGCCCGGGGCACGCTCTCGACCGACGATCCGATCCGCTTCGGGCGCTCCAACATGATCTCGTTCTCGCCCATGGGCACCGCGAGCCCCGGCTCCTTCTACCTGGCGGGTGTTGGACAGCAGGCGGCCGTGCGCGTGGCGCCCAGCACCGCCCGGGTGAGCGTTTGGATCTGCCGGGGCAAGACCTGGAGAGAGCGGTGAGGCTCGCGCGCGAGGCAGAAGACCCGACGCGCCCGCCGGCCGTCGTCCATGTGAACCCCTGCGACGGCGCCACCGGCGTGTTTCGGGACACGCCGGTCGCCGTGCGCCTGTCGAGCCCCGTGGATCCTCGCACGCTCAACGCGCAGACGCTGAGGATCCAGGACGACGCTGGGCCAGTGCCGGGCCGGCTCGCCCTGTGCGGCGACGCGCGGCTCGTGGTCTTCGAGCCGGCGCGTGCGATGCGGGCGGACGTCTGGCACTTCGTCGTCGTTTCCGGTCTCGCCGATCCGCGTGGCCGGCGCGTGCTCCCGCACTGGAGCCGCTTCATTCCTTGCGATGTGGGACGCGAGGACTTGGCACCCTGACGCCGCCGCGCCCGGCGCGCGGGCGCCGTCTGCTGTGTTACCGTGTCGAGCGAAGCTCATGAACGCGCGCGTCTATCTGCTGTTCACGCTCGGGCTGTATGCCGTGGGTGCGCTGCACGTGCTCCTGCATGCCCTCACGCGCCGGCGGCTGCTCAGCACCTGGAGCGTCACGGCAACGCTCGCTGGCTTCGCGTTGCACACGGCCAGCCTGTCGCAGCGCTGGACGGAAGTCGGCCACTTTCCGGTGGTGGGCCTGCACGACGGCGCCTCATTCCTGGCTTGGACTACGGTGCTCGCATTTCTCGCGACTTACGTGCGCACGCGCGTGGACGCCCTCGGCCTGGCGGTCTATCCGGTGGCGTTTGCGCTCGTGTTGATCGCCACACTGGCGCCGACCAGCGAGCGCGAGGACCCGATCCTGCAGAGTCTGTTTCTGCCGATCCACACGATGCTGGCACTGCTCGGCTACGGCGCGCTATTCGTGGCCGCCACGATGGGCATGTTCTACCTGATCCAGGAGCGTGAGCTGAAGGCGCGCGCGCCACGGGCGTTCTACTACCTGATCCCCAGCCTCGAGCGCTGCGACAGCATCGGCGGGCGCAGCGTCAGCCTGGGCTTCGCCTTCCTGACCCTCGCGATCGTCACCGGCGTGCTGTGGAGCCGCGCCGCGAAGGGCGTGTACTGGACCTGGGACGCGAAGGGCTGGGCCGCCACCATCGCCTGGCTGATCTATGTCGTGCTGATCGTGGCCCGCAGGCGCTCCGGCTGGGGCGGGCGCCGCGCCGCGCTGCTGGGGATGCTGGGGTTTGTCGCGGTGGTCTTCACCTTTGCCTGGATGACGCTGCTCTCCGAGGCATCGCAGCCGGCCTCGTGAGCGCATGATCGTCGTCGTCGGCGTGAGTCACAAGACGGCGCCTCTGGCAGTGCGGGAGGCGCTCGCGGTGCCACGGGAGCGGTTGGCCGAGGCGCTGGCGCGGGTCAAGAGCGAGGCCCGGCTCTCGGAGGCGATGATTCTCTCCACCTGCAACCGCGTCGAGGTTTACGGCCGCGCCGCCGAAGGCGATCCGGTCGACTTGATCGCAGGCTTTTTCGCGAGCTTCCACGGCCGCCCGGCCGAGGAACTGCAACCGTTTCTCTACCGCATCTCGGGCGAGGCGGCGGTGCGCCACGCGTTCCGGGTAGCGGCGAGCCTGGACTCACTGGTTCTCGGCGAGCCGCAGATTCTGGGGCAGGTGAAGGAGGCCTACCAGGCGGCCGAAGCGGCGGCGAGCCTGGGCGGGGGACTAAACGCCTTGCGCAACCGCTCCCTCGCGGCGGCCAAGCGCGCGCGCACCGAGACCGCGATTGGTCAGAACGCAGTCTCGGTGTCCTACGTGGCAGTGGAGCTGGCCCGGAAGATCTTTGGCTCGCTCCGCGACCGCAACGTCCTCATCGTCGGCGCGGGCAAGATGAGCGAGCTGGCGGCCAAGCACCTGGTGCGCAACGGCGCCCACGCCACGGTGCTGGGCGGCCGCAGCTTCGTGCGGGCCGAAGAGCTGGCCGCTTCCCTCGGGGGCCGGGCCGTTCCCTTCGAAGGCCTGCGGGGCGAGCTAGCCAAGGCCGACATCGTGATCAGCGGCACCGGCGCCAGCGGCCTCGTGATCCACCGCGAGGACGTCGAGAGCGCGCGCCAGTCGCGCAGCCGGCCGCTCTTCCTGATCGACATCGCCGTGCCGCGGGACATCGAGGCTTCGGTGCGCAAACTCGACGGCGTGTTTCTCTACGATCTCGACGATCTCCAGTCCGTGGCCGAGGCCAACCTGCGCGAGCGCCACAAGGAAGCGACGGCCGCCGAAGCCATCGTCGAGGACGAGGTCCGCGAGTTCCTGTCCTGGCAGCGGACGCTCGACGTGGTGCCGCTGGTCAGCGCGCTGCGCCACCGCGCCGAAACGATCCGGCGCGAGGAGCTCGCCCGCGCCCGCAAGAAGCTCGGCCCGCTGAACGCCGAGCAGGAGGCGGCCCTCGAGGCGGCGACCTCGGCGATCGTGAACAAGCTGCTCCACGCCCCGACCACGCAGCTCAAGGAGCTATCGAAGAACGGCCAAGCCGCCGAGGCCATGCAACTCGTACGCAAGTTGCTCGGGTTGTAGGTGAAGCCCGTCCTGATCGGCAGCCGGGGCAGCGCGCTCGCACTGTGGCAGGCGGAGCACGTGAAGGCCCGGCTCCACGCGCTCGGCCACTCTGTCGAGATCCGCGTCATCACCACCAGTGGCGATCGGGCGGAGGGGCGGCTCGAGTCCGTGGGCGGCAAGAGCGCCTTCCTGAAGGAGATCGAAGAGGCGTTGCTCGCCGAGGAGATCGATCTCGCCGTTCACAGCCTGAAGGATGTGCCCGTCAACCTGCCTCGGGGGCTCGTCTTGTGCGCGGTTTTGGAGCGCGCCGATCCCCGCGACGCGCTGGTCTCGGCGAGCGGCGCGCTGCTCGCCGAGCTTCCCGCCGGCGCGCAGGTCGGGACGACGAGCCTGCGCCGGCGCGCGCAATTGCTCGCCGCACGCCCCGACCTCGTGGTCGGGGATCTGCGCGGCAATGTGGACACACGGCTTCGCAGGCTACGCGAGGGCGCCTTCGACGCGATCGTGATCGCGACGGCCGGGATCACGCGGCTGGGGCGCGCGAGGGAGATCACTGAGCGGATCGATCCCGGCCTCATCCTGCCTGCCCCGGGGCAGGGTGCGATTGCCCTCGAGTGCCGCGACGCCGACGCGGGCGTGGCAGCCGCAGTGCAGCAGCTGCATCACCCCGTCTCGGCGCGCGCGGTGGAGGCGGAGCGCGCCTTTCTCGAAGGCCTGGGCGGGGGCTGCAACGTCCCGCTCGGCGCTTTCGCCGAAACCCAAGGGGCTGAGCTGTGGCTGCGCGCTGTCGTCGCCAAGCAGGATGGCAGCGCGCTGCTCCGCGGCGAGCGGCGCGGAAGCCGTGGACGCGATCTCGGGGCTGCGCTCGCCGAGGACCTGCTGGCGCGCGGCGCGCGCGAACTGCTGCAGCCGTGAATGCCCCGCTAGCGGGCCGGCGCATTCTCGTGACGCGCCGGCCGGAACAGTCGCAAAGCCTCACGTCGCGGTTACGCGAGGCCGGCGCCGAGGTCATGGAGCTCCCGCTCATCGAGATCGAGGCGCCCGAAGACACGGCACCGCTCGACGCCGCGCTCGGTCGCCTGCACGCTTACGACTGGCTCGCCTTCACCAGCGTCAACGCCGTGCGCGCGGTCGCCGATCGACTCGCGGCTCTGGGACTGGCCGATGCTTCGGTGGGCCACGAAACCGCGGTGGCGAGCGTCGGCGCCGCGACGAGCGAGGCGTTTCGCGAGGCCTTCCCAAACGGAACAGTAAGCCTCGAACCGGCGGCGGAGTTTCGTGCGGAGAGCTTGCTCGCGGCCTTCCGAGGCCGCGGGGTCGGAGGCGAGCGCTTCCTGCTTCCGGTTTCGGATCGGGGCCGGGACGTCCTGGCGAGTGGGCTTCGAGAGGCGGGCGCCCACGTCGACAGCGTCACGGCCTATCGGACCCGGATGGCCCCGGGCCTGGCGGACAGGCTTCCCGCCATCTTGCAGAGCGGTCTTGACATAGCGGTGTTCGCCTCACCCTCTGCCGTCGCCAGCTTCGTGGCGGCCGCCGGGCCGTCCGCGCGTGACTTCCCGGCCGCCGTGATCGGCCCCGTGACGCGTGAAGCGGCCGAGGCTGCCGGGCTCGACGTGCGCGCGACCGCGCGAGCCGCAACCGCGGAAGGTCTGCTCGTGGCGCTCGTCGCGTACTTCGCGGCGGGCCGTCCCGTGTCCTTGACAGACCGGCTCTAACCCGAGTAGCCTTAAGAGCTTAGTCCTGTCGCGCGGAGCCTCTCGAGGGCGACGTCGCCCTGGACAAATCCAAAGCTGGAGGTTTCGCCCCTAATCCATGTCGCAAACTGAAAACAATGCCGTAGAAACGCCTCTCGATCCCGAGGAGTTCGAAAAGCTCCTCGACATGTATGACGTGAGCTTCAAGAACTTCGCCGAAGGCGAAGTGGTGCGGGGCACTGTGCTCCGCGTTTCCGATGCCGAGGTCGTCGTCGACGTCGGTTACAAGTCGGAGGGCGTCATCGCCCGCGAGGAGTTCCGCGGCGAAGACGGCCAGATCAACATCAAGGTCGGCGACAGCGTCGACGTGCTCCTGGAGAAGACAGAGGACAAGGAAGGCTACATCGTCCTCTCCAAGGAGAAAGCCGAGAAGATGAAGGTCTGGGACGAGGTCGAGCGCGCCTATCAGGAGCGCCGCGTCGTCGTGGGCCGCGTGATCGAGCGCGTCAAGGGCGGTCTCGCCGTCGACATCGGCGTGCGCGCCTTCCTGCCCGGCAGCCAGGTCGACGTGCGCCCGGTGCGCAACCTGGACAGCCTGCGCGGCCAGGAGCTGCGCATGCGCGTCATCAAGGTCAACAAGAAGCGCGGCAACATCGTGCTCTCGCGCAAGGCCGTCCTCGAGGAGGAAAACGCCTCGCGCAAGCGCGAGACGCTCGACACCCTCGAAGAGGGCAAGGTGCTGATGGGCGTCGTCAAGAACATCACGGAGTACGGCGCCTTCGTGGACCTTGGCGGCATCGACGGCCTGCTCCACATCACGGACATGTCCTGGGGCCGCATCAACCACCCGAACGAGGTCCTGAACGTCGGCGACGAGATCAAGGTCAGCGTGCTGAAGTTCGACCGCGAGAGCGAGCGCGTGAGCCTGGGCTACAAGCAGCTCAAGGTCGATCCCTGGTCGACCGCTATGATCCGTTACCCCGTGGGCGCGCGCGTCAAGGGCAAGGTCGTGAGCCTCACCGACTACGGCGCGTTCGTCGAGCTCGAGCAGGGCGTCGAGGGCCTGATTCACGTCTCCGAGATGTCGTGGTCCAAGAAGGTCAAGCACCCCTCGAAGGTCCTGAACGTTGGTCAGGAAGTGGAGTGTGCGGTCCTCGGCCTCGACCAGGAGGCGCACCGTATCAGCCTCGGCCTGAAGCAGGTCGAGATGAACCCCTGGTCGCAGCTCGTCGAGAAGTACCCGGTCGGCTCGAAGATCAAGGGCAAGGTTCGCAACCTCACCGAGTTCGGCGCCTTCGTCGAGGTCGAGGAGGGCATCGACGGGCTGATCCACATCTCCGACCTGTCGTGGACGAAGCGGGTCAAGCACCCGTCTGAGATCCTCAAGAAGGGCGACGTCGTGGAGGCCGTAGTCCTCAACATCGACGCCGAGAATCAGCGCCTGAGCCTCGGCCTGAAGCAGCTCGCGACCGACATCTGGGACGAGTTTTTCTCGCACCACAAGGTGGGTGACATCGTCGAGGGCAAGATCGTGCGGCTCACGAACTTCGGCGCATTCGTCGAGCTCGCCGAGGGCATCGAGGGCCTGGTCCACGTCTCCGAGCTCGACGAGAAGCGCATCGATAACCCGGAGGCGCACTTCAAGCCCGGCGCCGTTCACCCCATGAAGATCCTCAAGATCACCGCCGACGAGCGAAAGATCGGCCTCTCGATCCGTGCCGTCAAGCAAGACGAGACCCAGCGTGATCTTGCGAGCTATCGGGAGGCCGTGGGCAGCGATCGTTCGACGCTGGGCGACGCGTTCCGCGCAGCCCAGGCCAAGGAGAGCGACAAGGAGTAGCACGGACGATGACCAAGGCTGAGTTGGTGGACGAGGTTTCGAGAGTCTCGGACCTCACCCGCAAGCATACCGAGGTCATCGTCGACGCCGTCTTCACATCGATCGTGGACGCCCTGCAACAGGGCGACAAGATCGAGTTGCGTGGCTTCGGCAGTTTCCGTGTCCGGCGCCGGGACCCCCGGAAGGGTCGCAACCCCAAGACCGGCGCCGGCGTCCTGGTCCCCGCCAAGCGCGTGCCGCATTTCAAGCCCGGGAAGGAGCTCCGGGAGCTCATCAACCGGCACTGATGCCGGGCCCCGAAGCCCTTTACGTCTCCGAGCCCCAGGCCTCGCGCTTCTTGGCTGGGGGCCTGCCCGAGGTGGAAGCGCTGTTTGGCTCGCCGCTACCCCTGCTGCCGCCGGCCGAGTTCGAGAAGGGCCGCGGCGTCTACTTCATTCACACCCACACGCGCCTGCACACGCTGCTGCAGCGCTTTCTCCAAGGCCTGCTGGCTCAGATCGGGGTCGAGGGCGTGTCCCCCGCCGGCCGGCCCATCGCCGCCGAGCGAGAGCAGGCCGAGTACGAGGCCGCCATGGGACGAGTGCTGGCCTCGGCGTGCGCCGGCGACCGACGCCTGGGCCTCGTCAACCTGTTCTGGCTCGCCCACTCGCTGGAAGTGGCCGAGACTCTGAAGGAGCTCGAGAGCCGGACGCCACAGGTCCGCAAGGCCAAGTACTCGCTCCACCCGCTGCTTTCCTCCTTCTACAAGCACCTCGATCAGGCCGCGCGAAAGGACTCGAAAGACACGTCGTCGCTCGTCGACGCCTTGGTTGACGACGGCTTCGCGTTCACCGAGGCCAGTATCCAGAGTTTCGATTTCAACCAATTCCTCCCGGTCAACAAGCGCTATCGCCTGCCAGTCGACGTCTTTTTCGAGATCTACCAGACGCTGCTGCGCGACGCCGAGAGACGGATCCGGGAAGCGGACCGCGGGCTGATCAGCCGCATCAGCAGGCACATGCCGCAACTGCCGAAGGAGCAGTGGACGACCCAGCCCGGGATCGTGAAGGTCATGATGAACGCCCATGTCATGACCTACCTCTTCGCCGACGCTTGGAATGTCGGGTCGAAGCTGATGGCCTCGCCCAAGCTCAGGGCCGAAATCGAGCGCCGCCGACCGGCGGAGCTCCTGGAGACCTTTCTCGATCTCGTCGCCGGGGTCAAGCGCTTCGAGATCCTCTCGGGGATTCGCGAGCGCATCATCCTCGTGCAGGAGCGCGACCTGGCCGAGACCGCGAGCAAGGGCCGACGCCTGTACGAGTTCGGCGAGTCCGCCCGGGTCTTGAATAATGCGGTCAACGCCACGGTGCTGTTTCTCGACTTGCGTGGCTTCACGCAGACCTCCGAGGGGCAGATCTCCGAGCGCGATCTCACCCAGGAGCTGTACACGGTCTTCGACGCCTTCGTACCCCTCGTGCGTCGCTTCGGGGGGACCATCGACAAATTCCTGGGCGACGGCATCATGATGACGTTCGGCACCCAGCATGGCGATCCGCTCGACCCCCTGAACGCGCTGCGTACGGCGATCCTGTGCCAGGAGACGCTGCGCCGCCTGCGTGAGGAGGGCAGCACCTACTTCAACATGGGGATCGCCATCCACTACGGCCGCGTCTACCTGGCGCGCTTCATCGTGGACGAGGAGACCGTGCAGGCGACCGTGATCGGACGCAACGTCAATCTCGCCGGGCGGCTTTCCTCGGCCGCCAAGAAACCGCTGGACGAGGACGAAGCTGCTGAAGCGACACCCGCCAGCCCGGCTCGCGCCTCGGGCCTGCGGACGACGCTCGACAAGGCGGGGACGCTCTTCAACGAAGGCATCGCCATCTCGCGTGACACCCTGGTTCAGCTCGAGGCGCACCTGCCGCTCGTGCATCGCGGCGAGGGTGAGGCGAGCCTGATGGAGTATTTCGACGAGTCGATCGGGCGGCGGATCTTGATACGCTATGCTGGCGATGCCAAGTTCAAGGGCGTGCGCTCCAGCTTCCCGGTCTACGAAGTGGACTACGAGGTCTAGATGGATGTGATCCGCTCGCCCTGGCGGCACGCCTACGTGAGCCAGGGTGTGGGGGAGCCGGGCTGCGTGCTGTGCCGCGCCCTCGAAGGCGCCGGCACCACGCGAAGTCTGGTCGTTCACCAGGCCGCGCTCAACTTCGTGGTGATGAACCTGTACCCGTACAACTCAGGCCACGTGATGATCTCGCCGCGCCGCCACGTGGCCCGCCTCTCGGAGGCGACAGCCGAGGAAGTCACCGAATTGATGCTGCTCGCGCGCCGCACCGAGGCCATCCTGCAGGAGCTCTACCGTCCCGACGGCATCAACGTCGGCATGAACCTGGGCCGCTGCGCGGGGGCGGGCGTCGATGGCCACATCCACCTGCATGTCGTGCCGCGTTGGAGCGGCGACACTAACTTCATGACGGTGGTGGGCGAGACGCGCGTCGTGCCGGAGGATCCCACGCTCGCGAGCGAGCGCCTGCGGTCCTGCTTCGCGAAGTGAAGCCGCCAGGGGCGCTCGTGGTCGCGTTGCTGTTCAGCCTGGGTCTCGCGGGGAGCCCGCTGGCGCTGGGGCAGGCCAAGGACGCCGCCACCGTCTCGAGCCTCACGCTCTTCGCCGGGACGGCCTCGGGACTGTGGCGTTCGAACGACTGGGGAACGACCTGGCTGCGCGTCGAGGGCAAAGGGACGGGCGCGAGCCTTGCGTCGATCGGCGCCGTCAGCTGCCTTGCGCCGCTCGGGCCGCAGGTCTACGTGGGCGCCGCCTCGGGCGTCTACCTGTCGCTCGACTTCGGCGACACGTGGCAACGTGTCGCGGAGCAGCCCGGCTGCACGGTCCTCATGCCATCCCGCTTCCCGCTCGCCGATCCGACCCTCTTCGTCGCGACGCAGCACGGGTTGCTGCGTTCCAGGCTCGACCACTTCGAGAAACCCGAGGACAGCGCTCGTCTGTTCGCTCCCACCGCCCTCAGGGAGGCGGAGGTGAGCGACCTGGCTTGGCCGGGGCCGGCCTTGATCGCCGCCACGTCGCAGGGCGTGCAGGTGTCGTTCGATGCCGGGCAGCGCTTCGCGGCCATGCCCGGCGTGCTCCCGGAGGGTAAGGTGACGGCCCTGGCCGTATCCTCGTACTACGCCACCGATCCTGCGCTGTTCGTGGCCGTCGCTAGAGCCGGGCTGTTTCGTTCCGCGGACGGCGGTGAACACTGGTCTGCTGCGGGCCTTGCCGGAAACATGGTTCACCAGCTGGTGTGGCTGGGGCCACAGTTGTACGCGGCAACGGATGCCGGCCTGTTCCGCAGCGATGATCTCGGCGCCACCTGGAGCGCGCTCAACAAGGGTATCGAGGGACGCTCCGCGAGGAGGCTGCTGTTTCCGCTCGCGCCCGACGCCGGGGCCGAGGCGTTTCTGGCGACCGACCGCGGGCTATTCTGGACGGGCGATGGCGGACAGAACTGGAGCCCCAGCGGTGAGGCGCTGCGCGGCGAGGCGGTGCTGGCGCTGGGCACGTTCCCGGCGCCCGAGCGCGCTGTGAACGTCAAGAAGAAGCGATGAGGTTCAGCAAGGCGCACGGCCTGGGCAACGACTTTGTCCTGGTGAACGCGATCGGCGCGCCGCGCGATCTGGGGCCCTGGGCCCGCCGACTCTGCGATCGCCATGTCGGGGTCGGCGCCGACGGTGTTCTTCTTTACGGCGTCGGGGCGGGCGGCAGCGCGATGCGGCTGCTCAACGCCGATGGCTCCGAGGCGGAGATTTCGGGCAACGGCCTGCGTTGCCTCGCCGCCCTCACGGTCGAGAAGGGTCTGACCCCCAGGCAGCACGTCGTGCAGACGGCAGTGGGACCCCGCGAGGTCGACGTCGAGCCGCTCGGCGGCGGCCGCTGCCGCGTCACGACCGACCTGGGCGAGCCGCACCCCGGAGCGCTCGTGGATCACCCGCTGGCCGTGGCGGGCCGGACCGTCGAGATCACCGCCACGTCGCTGGGCAATCCGCACTGCGCCGTCTTCGTCAACCCGCCCGTCGATGACCAGACGCTGGCCGCCCTGGGACCGGCCCTCGAAAGCCACTCGTTCTTTCCTCACCGGACCAACGTGGAGTTCGTGACGGTCGTCTCACGGGCGCAGCTCCGGGTGCGCTTCTGGGAGCGCGGCGTCGGCTACACGCGCGCCTCGGGAACCGGGGCGGCCAGCGCGGCGGTGGCGGCGATGCTGAAGGCTGTCGTCGACCGGCGCGTGGCCGTCGTTTGCGACGGCGGCACGCTCGAGGTGGAGTGGCCGGAGGGTGGCCGCCTGCGCCAGACGGGCGAGGCGGAGATCCTGTTCGAAGGAGAGTGGACGGCTACTTCTTCTTGACGACTCTGCGGCCCCTGGGGTGGTCTGCGAGCCACTTCTCGAAGGCGGCACGGAAGTCGGTCCCGAGGCTGGCGAAGCGGGTTTTGAGGCTGGCGCCGGCCTTCTGAGCTTCGAGCGGTTCCTCTTTCTCGAGGCTAGCGCCAAGGGCGGCGAGGGCCTGCGTCGCGTCCAGGACGCGGGCCTCCAGTTCGGCAAAGGCCTCGGCAGGAACTTTGGCCTTCGTGGCTTCAGCGCGGACCGCAGCCACTTCGTCGAGCGCCGCCTGCACCTCGGCCTCCGCCAGCTGCGCCGCGCCCTTGGCGAGGAGCTTCGCGGAAGCTACCGCCTGAGCAGCGCTGCGGGCCCTTTCGCCCGCGTCCATGGCCGAGGAGAACGCGCCCCGATAGTCCTTGGCTTCGACCTTCTGGCGGGCTTGCGCCAAGGCCAGTTCGGCGGCTTTCCACTGCTCGGGGGCGTAGGCATCGGCGTGCGCGTCGCGCGCCTGGGCAAGGGCCGCCTCGGCCGCGGCGATTTCCTTGGCCGGCGGCTGGTCGCAGGCCGACAGCAGAAGGGCGCAAGCCAGTAGCGCCAGGACCCGAAGAGAGTCGGTAGGTTGCATCGGGGCGGGATGCTATGCGCCCGGTCCGGTGCTTGTCAACGCCCGAGGTCTGAGCAGGAATGCAGCGGCAGCCAGAAGTCCCAGGTCGGAAGAAATCAGGAGTAGCCCCGCCCGGCGTCCCTCGCCGCTGAGAGTGAAGCAGCCACAGTTCTCGATGTCGATGCCACGGTAGAGCGCCGAACCGACGGCCGCGAGGAAGGCGACGAGCAACACTCCCACCACCCCCGCTGCCTCGCGTCGCAGCACTCCGACGATCAGCATCAAGCCCGCGACGAGCTCGACCCAGGGAAGCGTCACGGCCACCAGATTCGGCGCGAGCGGGGGGATCGTCGCCGAGGGTCCGATGATCTGGTAGTGATAGAGGATGCGAGCAAAGTCGAGAGGCTTCGCGATCTTGTCGAGGCTCGCGTAGACAAACACACCGCCCAGCGCAAGGCCCACGACAGCCTCAGCCCAGGCCCGCCGCGACCGGCTCAAGGCGCCTTCCCTTCGCGCACCGGGTAGCCGGCCTCGCTCCAGGCCGGCCAGCCTTCGTGGAGGATTGCTGCCGGCACGCCGCGCTGCTTGAGCTTTCGCGAAACGATGTGGCTGGCCTCGCATCCGTAGCCCGCGCAGTACACGATCACGTCGAGGCTGCCGCGCAGCCGGGGCTCGATCGCCGCGAAGGCCTCGTCGAAGTCCTCTTCCGGAAGCGGCAAGGCGCCCGGGACGTGGGACATCTCGTAGAAGTCGATGGGGCGGACATCGAGGAAGAGCGCTCCCTTGTCGAGGCGGGACCTGGCGGAGGCGGCCTCGACGAGCTCGTCGCCCGCCTTCACGAAGACGTTCTGCCGGAGCGGGAAGCCGCGGCCCGAGGCGGCGTTCCAGCCCAGGCCGAGCGCCGAACCGAGGGTCACGATGGCGAGCGCGCGGGCCGCGAACAGCATCACCGAAAAGTACCATAACTCGTGTAGACTGGCGGCTCGTCGCTGCAGATTTTCTCGCACTCCATGCCTCCCATCGCCTCGGACGCGCTGATCCTGAAGACGTCCAAGCTGGGCGAGACGAGCAAAGTGGTCATCCTGCTGACCCGCGAGCGCGGGAAGGTGCGCGCGGTGGCGAAGGGTGCGCGTGGGGCGAAGAGCCGGTACCAATCGGCCCTCGAGCCGCTCAGCGAGGTCCGGGTCGGGCTCTACGGCCGGCAGGGCACGGAGCTCTTCCGGCTGGGTCAGTGCGACCTCGTCCGCTCCGCGTTCCCGGCGCGCGGGGGCTCGCTCGAGACCTCGCTCACGCTGTCGTACTTCGCCGAGCTGCTCGACGCGTTCGCGCAGGAAGGCGAGGCCGAAGACGCGGTGTACCGCCTGGCGATCGCGGTGGTCCGGGCGGCGGAGGAGGGAAGGGAGATCGTGGCGCTCGCGCGTTACCTCGAAGCCTGGTTGCTCCGGTTGGGCGGCGTCTATCCGTCGCTCGAGCGCTGCGCCGGGTGTGGCGGCGGACTTCCCGGGGGTGCCTTCGACTACCACCAGGGCGCCCACGGCTTCATCTGCGAGGCCTGCGGCCCGGCCACGGGTCCCATCCTTCCTGCCGAAGTGCGGCTCTTCCTGCGCGAGATCTTTGTGCAAGCACCCGCTGCCGCGTTCGCCCTGCCGGCCGAGGCGCAGGTCCTCGCGAGCTTTCATCAGAACCTGATCCGCCGCCACCTGGAGCGCGACCTGCGTTCGTATCGGGTGCTCCAGGATGTAGCCCGGGGCAACGCCTCATGATCTTGCAGGACATCGTAGCAACACTACAGCGCTATTGGTCGGAGCGCGGCTGCCTGATCCATCAGCCGTGGGACGTCGAAGTGGGCGCTGGAACCATGCACCCGGAGACGTTCCTGCGGGTGCTGGGCCCGAAGCCGTGGAAGGTCGCCTACGTGCAGCCCTCGCGCCGACCCGCGGATGGCCGCTACGGACAAAACCCGAACCGGCTCTACAAGCACCAGCAGTTCCAGGTGCTCCTGAAGCCGGCCCCGGCCGACGTACAAGACGTCTATCTCGGCAGCCTGGTGGCCCTGGGCATCGATCCTGCGGCCCATGACGTCCGCTTCGAAGAGGACAACTGGGAATCGCCAACGCTCGGCGCGTGGGGCATCGGCTGGCAGGTGCTGCTCGACGGTCTCGAGATCACGCAGTTCACGTACTTCCAGCAGGCCGGCGGGATCGACCTGGCGCCGATCTCGGCCGAGATCACCTACGGCCTCGAGCGCATCGCTATGTACCTGCAGGACGTCGACGACGTCTACAAGCTGCGCTGGTCCGAAGCTCGGCTCTACGGCGAGGTGCGTCACGAAGAGGAGTTCCAGCTCTCGCGCTACTCGTTCGAGCTGGCGGACGTCGATCTGTTCCGCAGGCTCTTCGACGCCTACCTCGCTGAGGGTTGGCGCACGCTCGAGGCGCCGGGCGGCCGCAGCATGCTCGCGGCCTACGACTGGTGCCTCAAGAGCTCGCACGCCTTCAACATCCTCGACGCCCGTGGCGCGGTCTCGGTCAGCCAGCGCGCGGGCCTGATCCTGGGCATTCGCAAGCTCGCGTGTGCGGTCGCCGCCGCCTACGTGGCGCCGCCCGAGGGCGGAGCGCCAGAGGCCGCCCGTGGCTGAGTTCCTGCTCGAGGTCGGCTGGGAGGAGATGCCCGCGGCGTGGCTCCCGAGCCTGGCCGCGCAGCTCCGTGAGCGCTTCTCCGAGATCGCCGGGCGCGAGCTGCTGCCAGGGAGCGGCGTGCGCGTGCTCTGGACACCGCGTCGACTGGTGCTGGCCGCCGAGCTGCCAGAGCGGCAGGCGGATCAGCATTCTGAAATCTGGGGGCCGTCGCTGAGCGTCGCGAAGGATCCGGCCGGGCGCTGGACGGGCGCCGCGCAAGGCTTCGCGAAGAAGAACGGGACGACCCCGGACGCGCTCCTTGTGGCGGCCAAGGCTGCCACGGCAGCGGAGCAGCACTACCTGCTCTTCATCCGCAACACGACGGGCCGCCCCGCGCTCGACGTGCTGCCCTCCGTAGTCGCGGCGACGCTGCGCTCGCTGGTCTTCCCGAAGCGGATGAACTGGGACGCGTGGCTCGACGACGGCAAGGGGGCGTTCGCGTTCGGCCGTCCGATTCGCTGGATCGTCGCGCTGCTGGCCGGGGAGGGCGTGCCCTTTACGATCTACGCTCTGGCTGCCGGCGCCAAGGGCGGGGCCATCCTGCGCGCGGGCGATCAGACGCGCGGCCATCGCTTCTTGCCGCGGGGAGCGGCCGGTGGGCCGGTTCGCGTGACCTCGTTTGCCGACTTGCAGGCCAAGCTGAACGCCGGCTTCGTCCTGCTCGACCCTGAGCAGCGCGCGGAGCAGATCCGCGCGGGCCTGCTGGCCGTCGGTTCGGACGTCGCCAGAGCCCACGATGTCGTCGAGGAATGGCGGGATCTCGTCGAGTTCCCGAGCGTGGTGGCCGGCAGTATTCCCGCCGAGTTCCAGTCGCTGCCGCGCGAAGTCCTCGAGACGGTCCTCGTCCACCACCAAAAATACCTGCCCATCGTCTCGGGCGGCAGCCTGGCGCGCTTTGCCGCGATCACCAACACCGATGCCGCGGCGGCCGCCGGGACGGTCCGGGGCATGGAGCGGGTCGTGGTCGCACGGCTGCGCGACGGGGCCTTCTTCTACGCCGAGGACCGCAAGCGCCCGCTGGCAGATCGCGTGGACGACCTGGCCGGAGTCACGTTCCACCAGAAGCTCGGGAACTACCGCGAGAAGGCCGAGCGCATGGCGCGGCTCGTCGACGCGATGGGCAGCGAGATGGGCCTGCTCACGAAGCCTGAGCACGAGGCCGCGCGGGAGGCCGCCTGGCTCGCCAAGGCAGACCTCACGACGCTGATGGTCCGCGAGTTCACGGAACTGCAGGGCGTCATGGGCGGCATCTACCTGCGGGCCGAAGGCGCCCGCCAGAACGTGCTCACGGCCGTGAGCTGGCACTATCACCCGGTCTCAATCGAGGCCGGCAGCGCGCCGGCCGGCCGCTTCTCCGGAAGCGACGCCACGATCTTCGGGGCCGTCGCGCTGGCCGACAAGCTCGACACCCTGGCCGGCTACTTCGGCATCGGGCTGATGCCGACCGGGAGCAGCGATCCCTACGGGCTGCGGCGCGCGGCCCAGGGCGTGATCCGCGTGCTCCTCGACTTTTGGAACGCGGCCGAGGGCGAAACGCGGCCGAACCTCCGACGGCTCGTGGCCGCCGCGCTGGCCGGCTACTCGTCGGGCGCGGCCCGGCCCGCCGCCGGGACGGCCTCCGACCTGGAGGCGTTCCTTCTGGACAGGCTTCGCTTCGTTCTGGTGGCGCGCCACTTTCCGGCCGACGAGGTGGAAGCCGTGCTCGGCGCCCGCGAACCCGACGCGCTCGACGACGTGCGCGAGAGCCGGGTCCGGCTCGAGGCCCTGCACGCCGTCCGTTCCGAAGCCCGCGAGGATTTCGAGAGGCTCGCGGTGGCCTTCAAGCGGGCGCGGAACATCCTCGGCGACGGCGCACAGGCGCTGCCGAATCCGGAGCTCTTCGCCGAGCCGGCCGAACGTCGCCTGCACGCCGCGGTCGAAGGCCTGGCCGGCAAGAACGGGGACTATCAGGCGAGACTGCGTGCGCTCGCGACGCTGCGCGAGCCGGTCGACCGCTTCTTCGACGACGTGCTGGTGATGGCTGAGGATCCGAGGCTGCGCGCCAACCGCCTCGGCCTGCTGGGACGAACCCTGTCGCTGTTCTACCGCATCGCGGACATCTCGAAGCTTGGAGGTCAGTCTTGAGCCAGTACGTCTATTTCTTCGGTGGCGGGAACGCCGACGGCCACAAGGACATGAAGGACCTGCTCGGCGGCAAGGGCGCGGGGCTCGCGGAGATGACGAACGCGGGACTGCCGGTTCCCCCTGGCTTTACCATCTCGACCGCCGCCTGCAACCTCTTCCAGGAGCAGAAGGGTTCGCTGCCTGCCGAGATCGAGGCCGAGATCAGGCGCGCCCTCGAGCGCCTCGAGCAGCTCATGGGCAAGCGCCTCGGTGAGGCCAGGGACCCGCTGCTCGTGTCGGTGCGCAGCGGCGCCAAGTTCTCGATGCCCGGGATGATGGACACGATCCTGAACCTGGGCTTGAACGACGCGTCAGTCGGCGGCCTCAAGGCGAAGACCGGCAATGGCCGCTTCGCGAAAGACAGCTACCGCCGCTTCATCCAGATGTACGGCAACGTGGTGCTGGAGATCGACAAGGACAAGTTCGAGCACGAGCTGCACGCGATCAAGAAGAAGAACCGCGTCAGCGCCGACGTGGACTTGAGCGAGGCGGCCCTCGACCAGCTGATCGTGCGCTACAAGGCGGTGGTCCAGAAGCAGACGGGAGAGCCCTTCCCGCAGCAGCCGAAGGCGCAACTGAGCGGTGCGCGCGACGCGGTGTTCAAGTCCTGGATGAACGCGCGGGCCGTCACCTACCGCAAGCTCAACGGCATTCCCCACGACCTCGGCACCGCCGTCAACGTGCAGGCCATGGTGTTCGGAAACATGGGCGACAGCTCGGCGACCGGAGTCGGCTTCACGCGCAACCCGTCCACCGGAGCGAAGGAGTTCTACGGCGAGTTCCTGCAGAACGCCCAGGGCGAGGACGTCGTCGCGGGAACCCGCACGCCGCGCCCGATCACCGAGCTCGAGACCGTCATGCCGGAGGCGTATCGCCAATTGCGTGAGATCACGACCCGGCTCGAGCGTCACTACAAGGACGTGCAGGACTTCGAGTTCACGATCGAGGACAACAAGCTGTACATGCTCCAGACGCGGAACGGAAAGCGGACTGGCTTGGCAGCTGTCCAGATCGCTGTGGATCTCGTGGACGAAGGCATCCTGACGAAGCGCGAAGCTCTGATGAAGGTCGAGCCGCAGGCGCTCGACCAGCTGCTGCATCCCATCTTCGACCCCAAGGCGCGTGCCAAGGCCGAGGTCGGAGCCAAGGGCCTGCCGGCGTCGCCCGGTGCGGCGACCGGCGCCATCGTCTTCACCGCGGACGATGCCGTGGCGTGGTCGCAGAAGGGCAAGCGGGTCCTGCTCGTTCGGATGGAGACGGTGCCCGACGACATCCACGGCATGAGCGTGGCGCAGGGGATCCTGACGGCCACGGGCGGCATGACGTCGCACGCGGCCGTTGTCGGGCGGCAGATGGGGAAGCCGTCGGTCGTGGGCTGCGGCTCGCTGCAGATCAACGCCAAGACCAAGACTCTGGGCATCGGCAAGCGCGTGTTGCACGAAGGCGACAGCCTTGCGATCGACGGCTCCACGGGCGAGGTGATCCTGAGTGCCTTGCCGACCTCGCCGTCGGAGGTGCTGCAGGTGGTCGAGGGGCGTTTGGCGCCCGCGAAGTCGGTGCTGTATCAGAAATTCGAGAGGCTGCTGTCCTGGGCCGACGAGGTGCGGCGCCTTGGAATCCGCGCGAACGCCGACATTCCGCGCGACGCGAAGGTGGCCTTCGCTTTCGGCGCCCGCGGCATCGGGCTGTGCCGCACGGAGCACATGTTCTTCGCCGAGGAGCGCCTCAAGCACGTGGTCGCCATGATCCTGGCCGCGGCCAAGGGCCAGCGTGGCCTCGACTTGACGCGCCGGCTCGAGTCGCGGCTCAAGGAATCGAAGGGCTCGCAGGCGGCTGAGGTTCGCAAGCAGCTGGCCAAGGTCCGCAAGGAGCACGGCAAGGAGATCGCGGCATACACCGGCGCGCTCAAGAAGCTGCTGCCGATGCAGCGAGCCGACTTCGCGGGGCTGTTCCGCGAGATGCGCGGCCACCCGGTCACGATCCGGACGCTCGACCCGCCGCTTCACGAGTTCTTGCCCAAGCGCGAGGAGTTGATGGTCGAGGTCGCGACCCTTCGGGCGAAGGGCGAAAGGCAGAACGCCCGCCGGATTGCGGCCAAGGAGAAGCTGCTCCAGGCCGTCGAGGAGCTGCACGAGTTCAACCCGATGCTGGGTCACCGCGGCTGCCGTCTCGGGATCAGCTACCCCGAGGTGACGCGGATGCAGGCGCGGGCGATCTTCGAGGCGGCTCGTGACGTCGCGAAGCAGGGCATCCCGGTCAAGCCGGAGATCATGATCCCGCTGGTCGGCCACGTCGAGGAGCTGAAGCGTCAGAAGGCCATCGTCCTCGAAGCCGCGGCCGAAGTCCTCGGCAAGGGCGGCTCGGGTGTCGACTACCTGATCGGCACCATGATCGAGGTTCCGCGCGGCGCGCTCACGGCCGACGAGGTGGCGCGGGAGGCCGACTTCTTCTCCTTCGGCACGAACGACCTCACCCAGATGGGCTTCGGCCTGTCGCGCGACGACGCCGGCCGTTTCCTGCTGCACTACCTCGAGCACGGCCTGCTCGACAAGGATCCGTTCGTGACGCTGGACGCGGCGGGTGTGGGTCAGCTCGTCGAGATCGGCGTCGCGAAGGGCCGCAGCGTCAAGCCGAAGCTGAAGATCGGCATCTGCGGCGAGCACGGCGGCGACCCGGCCTCGATCCGCTTCTTCCACGCAGCCGGCCTCGATTACGTCTCCTGCTCTCCGTATCGCGTGCCGATCGCGCGGCTGGCCGCGGCCCAGGCGCAGCTGGAGCTGCCTTCGGGAGACTGACGTGCTGAACTACTTTCGGTGTGTGCAGGGAAAGATCGAACACCACCCGGAGTTCCGGCCCGAGCTCCTGACCGAGTTCCCGGAAGCGCTGCACTGGATCGACCTCGAGGATCCTACGGTCAAGGAGGCCCAGATCCTCGAGGATCCGTTCCATTTCCACCCGCTCGCCATCGAGGACTGTCTCTCGGAGGTTCACCATCCCAAGGCCGACGACTACGAGGACTACCTCTTCATCATCGTCCACGGCATCCGTTTCGACGCGCCGACCGACCAGTTCATCACCCGCGAGCTCGACATCTTCCTGGGCAAGAACTACCTGATCACACACCACCGCGGGCCGATGCGCTCGGTCACGTCGGCGCGTGAGCAGTGCGGGAAGAACCTGCAGGCCGCGATGCCCAAGGGTGTCGACTTCCTGATCCACCAGATCCTGGACCAGATGTTCGAGCACTACTTTCCGAACCTCGACGCGATCGAGGACAAGATCCAGTTTGTGCAAGTCGAGGTGTTCGAGACGCCGACCCGAGAGACGCTCCAGCGCATCTTCACGCTGAAGCGCGACGTGATGCAGCTGCGGCGGATCTGCACGCCCCAGCGCGAGATCATCCACCGCCTCTCGCGCGGCGAGTTTCGCGTCATCAGCCCGAAGGGCGCCATCTACTTCCGCGACATCTACGACAACCTGTACCGGATCGTGGACGCGTCGTTTGCCTACCAGGACATGGTCCAGGGTACCCTCGACGCCTACCTCACGGCGGTCAGCAACCGCCTCAACGAGACCATGAAGCGCCTCACCGTGATCGGCGCGGTGTTCGCGGCCCTCACCGTGATCACCGGCGTCTACGGCATGAACTTCGACGCGATGCCCGAGCTTCACTGGAAGTACGGGTACCCGATGGTCTGGGGTGCGATGCTCGTGGTCAGCGCTGGCCTGATCTGGTACTTCAAGAAGAAAGAATGGATCTGAGGCCGGCGGCCGGCGCCTCCCATGGCTAGCATCGAATCGCTTCCGGACGATCTGGTCAACAAGATCGCGGCCGGCGAAGTGGTCGAGCGGCCGGCCTCGGTCGTGAAGGAGCTGGTCGAAAACGCGCTCGACGCGGGGGCCAGGAGCGTCCTGGTCGAGATCGAGAACGGCGGCAAGTCCCTGATCCGCGTCCGCGACGACGGCACGGGCATGGACCGCGAGGACGCGCAGAAGGCGATGCAGCGGCACGCGACCTCCAAGCTGCGGGCCTTCTCCGACCTGCAGCGGATCGAGAGCCACGGCTTCCGGGGCGAGGCGCTGCCTTCGATTGCGAGCGTCTCGCATCTGCTCCTGCGCACGCGCGATGCCGGCGCCGCCGGCACCGAGGTGGAACTGCGCCAAGGCCTTCTTGGCCACGTGAAGGACGCGGGCCACCCGCGGGGCACGACGGTGGAGGTGCGCGACCTGTTCGGGGCCGTGCCCGCGCGCCGGAAGTTCCTCCGCTCGGATGCGACCGAGGCGAGCCACGTGTCCGAGGCCGTCACGCTGCTGGCCCTGGCGCATCCCGGGACCGGCTTCGTCCTGAAGTCTGGAGGCCGGCTGGTGCTCGAGGCGCCTCCTGCCGACTCCCGAGCGGCGCGTCTCTACCAGGTCTTCGGCGGCGAGTGGACTCGGGATCTGGCGGAGGTGCACGGCGGAGAGGAATGGGCGCGGGTTTCCGGCTTCGTCTCGCGCCCGGACCGGCCGACGCCGGGTCGTCCCTCGATCCGGCTCTGGGTGAACGGCCGCCCGGTGCGCGATCGCGCCGTGTCGAAGGCGATCCTCGAGGCCTATCGCGCCACGGGCCTGCGCGATCCGCGTCCCGAGGCGTTCTTGTTCGTCGAGGTGCCTCAGCACCTGGTCGACGTCAACGTACATCCGGCCAAGAGCGAGGTGCGCTTCACCGACCCGCGCGTCGTCTTCGTGGCCGTGCAGCGTGCGGTGCGCGAGGCGCTCTCGCGAGCAACGCGTGTCGCGCCCGCCGCTGGGAGCGATCGCGTCCGTGAGGCGGCCGAGGTCTATCTCACGCGGGCGGCCCCGCCCACGGCACACCCAGCGCCACGGGTCGCCGGCTTCGAACGCTCGGTGGGGGAGCCCCTGGCGGGGCCCGCGGCGGGCGGGCAGGGCCTCTTCGAAGCCGGAGCACCCAGCGTGCTTGGCCAGCACCGCAACACCTTCATCGTCGCCAGCGATGGCGAAGACCTGCTGCTCGTGGACCAGCACACGGCGCACGAACGCGTTCGGTTCGAAGCCTTGCTGGCGCGCCTCGCCGGCCGCGAGCCCGATTCGCAGCTTCTGCTGTCGCCGCTCGTCATCGATCTCGAACCGCGGCTGCGGGCGGGCCTCGAAGCCTACGCGCCTGAATTGCTCGCCCTGGGCTTCGACGTCGAGGCGTTTGGCGGCGGGGCCCTGCGGCTGCGAGCCGTGCCGCCCCTGCTGGCTGGCCGTGATCCGGGCCGCGCACTCGCGGCCGTGCTGCGCGATCTGCTCGAGCGCGATGCTGCCGACTGGGTCGTGGCCCGCTCCGACGAACGCCTGGCCGCGACGATCGCGTGCCACTCGGCCGTGCGTGCCGGCCAGCCGCTCCAGCCGGAGACCATGGCGGCTATCGTCCGCGACCTGGCCACCACCGCTCACCCGACGCTGTGTCCGCACGGCCGGCCCACGATCGTGCGGATCCCGCGTGACGACGTGAGCCGCTGGTTCGGGAGAAGCGGTTGGAAGCGGCAATGAAGGCGGCGCTGTACTACCTGGGTCGAGTGTTGCAGGTCACGGGCCTGCTGGTCACGCTCGTCGCCGCGACCGGTTTCTTCGGCACGCCCAGCACGCTCGCGATGCTGCGCATGATGCTGGTCGGCGTCGTCTTCTTTATACCGGGTTGGCTCTTGACGAGAAGCGAGCCCCGCCGGCGCTAGGGGCGTCCACATCCACGCCCACTTCGACGCGCCGTGTCAGCGGAGGCTCACGCAGGTGGCCGGAGGTTGCTCTTGGGAGTGATCGAGATGCTGAGCCACATGTGGGCCCAAGGAAACGGGCGGCGTGACGGCGCGGGCATCCGTTGCCTGTTTGCCGCCATTCTCGCGATACGCGGCAACGATCCAACGCAGATCAAGTCACAGCTCTTCCCACGCATTCTCCCCAACCCGAAGACGTGCATCACCTTCAGCCCGGATTCCTAGTCTCCTTCCGCGGTCCTTCTCGGCTTATCCTTTGCAAGAGATTAAGTGTTAGGCGGCTCCCAGGGCCCATCACGATCGCTATTGACGAGCTTCACCGAAGTTCTCCGAAGGAGGAAGACATGAAGACTTTCCACACCGACGACACCGCAGTGATCCTGATCGACCACCAAGTCGGGACGAATACCTGGGCCAGCACCACCCCGCTACCGCTGCTTCAGCGGAACGTGATCATCTTGGCGAAGTTCGCCAAGGGCACCGGGATGCCTGTAGTGCTCACCTCAAGCCAGGAG
>CAYTWT010000060.1:0-4414 GCA_964442185.1 uncultured Acidobacteriota bacterium | reverse complement strand
CCGAGCCGGAACCTCCTGCTCTGGAGCATCTGCGGCGGAGCCGACAACGCCAAGGGGAAGGACGCGGACTGCTCGGTCGTCTTCAAGTACGGCATGAAGCGGGACTTCAACAAATGGCTCGCCAGCCTGGGCGAGCGGGCGTCGGTGAAGACACTCACGGAGCTACGTCACTGGAACATCGACCACCAGAAGGCCGGCGCCATCAAGTACGGTCAGTCGCTGCTCGACATCTCGGACGAAATGAACGTCGAGACCGATCGCGCCCGCTACCAAGCCGACCGAGCGCGCGACCTGGCGCTCGCCGGCACTCACGGCATCGAAGAGGCGATGAAGACCCACGCGCTCGACGCCCTGCTCTTCCCAGGATCGAGCGGCGCCTCGATCGCCGCTCGGCCAGGCTATCCGACGGTGCTCGTCCCGTTCGGCCTGGTGCCGAACGCGCCCACGCCGCCGTTTCCGGAAGCCTTCGCGGCGAAGTTGGCGCCCTACGGCGTGAGCTTTACCGGCCTTTTGTGCAGCGAGCCACGACTGCTCGCTCTCGCGTACGCCTTCGAGCAGGCGACGAAACGACGGGTCCCGCCCGCCACAGCGCCCTAGCAGCAGGGGCGTGCTGCTCAAGGAGCCCTCGGAGGTCCGGCGCCGTGTTGCAGGAAGCCCGCGCCTGCGCGGCGCGCGGGCAGCCGGTGCTCGTCAACGCGTGGATCGATCGCTCCGCGTTCCGCGAGGGCTCGCTCTCGATGTGAGGGTTCAGCGCCGACGCGCTTCCCGCTCCAGGTAATCGAGCAGCACGAAGCTCATTGCCCTGATGCCGACCGGGATCGCGCCGTCGTCGGCCAGGAAGGTGGGGGTGTGGTGATCGCCCGAGAGGGTGCCCTCCTTCTGCGTGCCCAGGAAGTAGAAGAAGCCCGGGACCTCGTTCGCGAAGAACGAGAAGTCCTCGGAGCCCGGCTCGGGCTCGACTTGCTGGACGTTCTTCGCTCCGACGGCGCGCTCGAGCGAGGGCAGCGTGGCCGCGGTCAGGGCCGCGTCGTTGATGGTGGCCGGGTACTGCCGCAGGTACTCGAGGGAGTAGGTGGCGCCGTGGGCCCTCGTGACTCCGTCCACGATCTCGCGCACGCGCCTCTCGACCAGGTCCTGGACCTTGGCGTCGTAGGTTCGAATCGTCCCCTGCATTTCCACCTGGGCGGGGATGATGTTGCGGCGCTGCCCGCCGCGAATCATCCCGATCGTCACCACGCTCGGCGCCAGGGGCGAGGTGCTCCGCGAGCGCACGGTCTGGAGCGCCATCACGACTTCCGAAGCCACCACCACCGGATCGATCGCCAGGTCGGGCCGCGCCCCATGAGCCTGGCGGCCCTTGATCACCAGATCCAGGGAGTCCGCGGCGGAGAGGGCGGCGCCGGGCGCGTAGTTGACGACGCCCACCGCCACGTCGCCCGCCGTATGCAGTCCGAAGACGGCGCGGGGTTTCACGTCCCTCCAGATCCCCCCTTCAACATGAGCGCGGCGCCGCCCTCTTCGCCCGGCGGCGGTCCTTCCTCCGCGGGCTGGAAAAGGAACTGGACCGTGCCGGGAAGCTCCGCACGCAGCGAGGCCAGCACGGAGGCCACCCCCATCTGGACCACGGTGTGGATGTCGTGGCCGCAGGCGTGCATCACCCCCACCTCCTGGCCCAGGTAGGTCGTCCTCGCCGTGGACTTCCAGGGAAGCGGCGTGTCCTCGGTGACCGGCAGCGCATCCATGTCCGCGCGCACCGCCACGAGCGGACCCGGACGACCGCCTTTCAGGATCCCGACGACGCCGGTGCGGGCGACGCCCGTCTTCACCTCCAGGCCCAGGCCCCGCAGGTGCGCCGCCACCTTTTCCGCGGTCCGGTGTTCGCGGTTGCCCAGCTCGGGGTTCTGGTGAAGGTCGTGACGCGCCTCGGTCAGCCCGGGCGCGATCTTCGCCAGCGCGGCGTCCACTCGCGCGTCGCGCGCGGCGGGTGTCGGCGCCGCAGCCAGCAGCGCGGGGAGCACGAGACCGAGCCCGAACGGAGTCGCCATCATCTCGAGAACCTCCTTGCAGGAAAACGATAGAACGATAGGAGTTTTCATTCGCGGCAACGGCTACGGAGGCATCGTCTGGGGAGAACGGGGCTTCCAACCCTGCTCAACCCCGCCGAGCGGGATGCGAGAGTGCGGGTGCCACGACTCATGAGCCCCAGAAACGCATCCGACCCTTCTCAACATCGCTCCGGCTGCGTTGACGGAGACACTACCGCCTTCGCGGGGCGAGCGTCAATCTCGAAGGTGGCCTCGAAGGTGGTTGTGCTCAGCGTGCCAGGATCTCTCGGCCCTCGTCGTCCACCGGCACACGGACCAGCTCTCGGGTCGGCGGCGGCTTTTCCTGCTCCGGCGGGGCTCAGGCCCAAGTGGTTGAGGATGCGCTTGATGGAGATCTGGTCGTTGATGTACGCAACGATCTTGAGCGGACTTCCGCAGCCTTTGCACACGCGCGGGTCCGCTTGGTAAACCTTGCTGATGAGCCGCGCCCAGCTCGGCGAACAGCGTCTCTTGGCGGGGGCCGGCTCGGCCGGGACGTCCGACGCCTCGGCCTGCCGTCCGTCGAGGTACCACGAGCTTCTGAAGGAAAGCGGGTTTCTGACGAGGTAGCACGCCACGTCCTCGATCGCTTTCTTGTGCTCGAACGGGATCGCCTCGCCCACGTGCGCCGAGAAACCGGGGTGACGCCAGGCGAAGAGCTTATGGAACAGGCGGTGCCGGTCACCTCAGTACGACAAGGGCTGAGAAGCCGGCACCGCCTCGGCGTGAGCCCTTAGAAGCTGATCTTCAGGATGCGGCCGTTGGTGCCCACCAGCCATCCGGCCTTCGGACTCGCGAACGCCACCGCCCAATACCCCGTCACGCCGGGCAGAAGGACCCAGTTGTCGCCTTCGTCGGGAGTCCAGGCTGCCCCACCCGCGTTAGCCGTGATCACGACGCTGCGGCTCCCGTCGCCGTTGCCGACCCCCTGCGCATAGGCCAGTCCGAAGATGGCCCCAGTCACGGGAGGCGGGTTCGTGAGCGTCCACGTGACGCCACCGTCGGACGATGTGGCCGTCGTTGCGCTGTTCGGATTGGCCGGATCCAGGTCACCGCCGCCTACGATGCCGTTCCACGGATTGCGGAAGGCCACCGTGAAAGCGCCTGCGCTCGGCGAGCTCGGGAGCGGCGTGTCATACGCGTCCCAGGTGTCGCCGCCGTCACGCGTGGCCAGCACCCTCGCGATCGTCGAGGCCCCGGTCGCGATCCAGGCGGTCTGGCCGCCTCGCGTCGCGACGCACGTGCCGCTGGCCGCGAACGATGCCTCACCTGGCAGCGCAGGCGGCATGTTGCCGCTGATGTCCTCCCAGGTCTTGCCGTCGGTGATGCGCAGATCAGGGAAGACCCCGTTCACCGAGTCGCTGTGCGAGATCCCGCGTTTCGGCGTCCAGAACGCGAAGCAGTCGTAGAACGCCGCCGGGTCCTGGTTCTGGAACTGCATGGTCCAGGTCGCGCCGCCATCGACCGTCTTGTAGATGCGGAAGTCCGTCGGGTTGTTGCCAATCGACTGGAGATACGCGACCTTGGCGCTCACGCCCTCCACGTCGCGGAACTGCAGCGTCTCGGCCCCCGGCACCACGCCGGCGCTCCACGTGTTGCCGCCGTCGGTCGTGACCACGAACGTGCCGAAGCGCCCGGACGCCCAGACCACCTGCGGGTTCACGGGACTGACCGCGATCAGGCCGCTCATCGTGCCGCTGTTCTGCGGCGTCAAGGTGGGTTGAGCGGTCTTCGACTGCCCTTGCGCGCCCACCGCCGCAATTGCAGCGGCGACCAGGAACACAGCCAGAGAACGTCTCACCATGGCAGCACCTCCCCGTGCATGTTTGCGAGCAGTATGGGCTCCGGTGCCAAAGGTGTCAAAGTCGCGAGGCCCCACTGCGCCTCGTTGGCCCCAGGGTCGCTGCGTAGACACGGAGGGAGGTTGCGTGCGGTGGCACGCGCCCAAAGCTCAAGGCTCACCGCATACACGGCCATGCGCGCCAAGCCATTCCAGAGGGTCCACCGCCTCGAAGTAGCGGCCTTCAGCCGGGCGTGGGCAGGAGTGCTTCGTAGACCTCGACGCAGCGGGCGCAGCGGCCGTGCTCGGGTCGCCAGTCCGGGTAGTCATGCTGGATCGCGCGTAAGACCTCCGGATCGAGACCCTCAGGTCCGCGTTCCAGGACGGGCGTGGGCAGCCGGCACAGCGGGCAGCGCCCCGCGTCGGCAGTGCCCGGCCCCCGGGGCTCCTGGATGAAGGCGACGATCGCCGCGTGGGTCGGCCGGGGCCCGTCGAACCACGGCGCGAAGGCCACTTCCGCGCTGTCGCTCAGCATCGGAAAGGCGCGGGC
>CAYTWT010000059.1:0-3978 GCA_964442185.1 uncultured Acidobacteriota bacterium | reverse complement strand
TTCTACGCGTGTACCAGGAGCGCTTCGCCAAGGCGCACGGCCCGCTGCGTCCTGTCGTCGAGCGATAAACCGCGACCGTTCTGAGACTGGGCCCTCCATGATAAGTCCCAGTTTGCTTCCCGAACTGATTCGGTCACGATTCCCTATCAGTTCGAATCCTCTCGCCCCGACTCACTTAACTCGTTGGAATCTTGGCTGGCACCGAGGGAATCGCCGACGTCAGATCGCCGTCCGGTGGTTGAAGTACCGGTGAAGTAAATCCGTTGGATTTTGGGCGAAGCGAGAGCGCTCGGCGGCCATTCCGCATTCTGGGGCGCGCGGTACTCTTGTGGACATGATGTGACGGGCGGCGCTAGAGTGGCGCGCAGTGGGCAGCATATCGTCCGAGTCATATCGGGGAGAAGACACGTGGAAATCCTGAAGCCCAACCAACTCGAAGCTGCAGCTAAGACGCTGGCGGAGGCGTTCTGGGACGATCCGCTGATGCACATCATGGCGCCCAACGAGAAGAAGCGTGCGGTCGTCGGCCCCTGGTTCTTCGGCAGGTCGATCGCCTATGGCATGCGCTGGGGCGAAGTCTCGTGCAACGATGACGCCTCAGCTGTCGCTATCTGGTTCCCGCCCGGGAACACTAGTCTCACGCCGGGAAGAATGCTGCGGGTGGGCATGGGCGCGCTCCCGTTCAAGGCCGGGATCAACGGAACGATGCGGTTCATGCGCGCGATGCCTGTCACCGAGAAGTTCCACAAAGCCGCCGTGGATGGTCCGCACTGGTACCTCCTGGCGACTGGGACCCGCCCCGCTCGTCAGGGCACAGGCCTGGGCAGCGCCCTGGTCGAGCTGGGAACTTCCCAGGCGGATGCCGCAGGAATCCCCTGCTACCTGGAAACGGGCACCGAGAGCAACGTCGCCTACTATTCGAAGCGTGGCTTCGAGGTGACCGGCCAGGCGGAGGTGCTTGGCTTCACCCTGTACGGGATGGTGAGGCCGCCCAGGTAGCCAATTCCGGGAATGAGTCGCCGTCCGGTTCTTTCGCGGCGACTCACGGGCCGGGGCCACATAGAAGACAAACGGGGACGCTTGAGACTGCTCTACGTCGAGGCGGGGATGGAGCCGTCCTGGACCGCCAGACCCGCTTGACCGCCTCTCCCAAGGGGGAGCCGTGCGCCTCCGAACCGCTGACCAGAGTTGGCAGGACGCCTCGCGGTACGCCTGGCCTTCAGCCACACGGCTGAGGGGGACGTTGAAAGACAGTAGCCCTCCTCATCACCCTCGGCCACGCCTGCTCAAGCCCCAGACGGCGGCGTCCCCGTCAGCGTTGCAGAAGCAAATGCCTTCTCTGAAGCGCCCCTTGGACCAGGTGTTTGCACTTGACCGCCGGTCACGGCGGGGGTAGCTTGCGCTTCGGAACTTCTCACCACCACCGAACGGACGGTTGCCGTTCAGCAGTTCGTGAGTCCACGGAGCGTGTCCCCTGGCGCTACTCCTGATTCCCACTGTGGTCTTGACGCTGGCTACCCTCCTGCTCGCGGGACTGTGGCGAATCGGGCTCGCGCTCTTGCGCCGCCCGGCACCGCGCTTCTGGCGGCGGACGCTCACCTGGCATGCGCCACTGTTCGCGCTGCACCTCTTCGTCACGGTGCCGGTTCTCTTCTCATTCCTGCTCGCGAGCTCGGGAACGCGGTCGGACGAAGCGGGATACCGTGGCCCCCGCATCGCTGCCGACGGAACGTGGCTGCCACAGACGAGAGACAGTCTGGAGGCGGAGAGGCTCGGCAAGACTACCGTCGAGCCCGCCCTGATCCAGGCGGCTGAAGGCCGAGCGGTCGCGCTCACGGCACGCGACGGCGTCAAGCTGCGCGGCTTCCTGGTTCCACCGGCGTCAGTGCCGTCCCAAAGCTCCCCGCGTTTCGTGGCGGTGCTGGTACACGGCCGCTACCGCGGCGGACTCGAGATGGAAACGCCCGGGGGCATGCTGCGCGAGCTCGGGGGCGAGGTGCTGCTGCTCGAGCTCCGAAACCACGGCGGCAGCGCGCACGCCAGGGCGACCTTCGGCCGCGACGAGTCGCTGGACGTGCTCGCCGCGGGCAGCTTCCTGCGCGACCGTCCGGAGGCGCGCGGACGTCCGCTCGTGATCTTCGCGGTCAGCCTGGGCACGGCCGCGGCCGCGTTCGCGGCCCCGCAGACCCCGGACCTCGCGGGACTCGTTCTCGACGCCCCGATGGACGACCTTAGGGCCACCGCCATGCGTGAGCTGCGAAGCGGCGGATGGAAGGAATCCATCCGCGAGCCTTGGGCGTCGACGATCCTCTTGTCGGCCCGGCTGCTGCGGGGTGTTCCGATCGACGAGGTGAAACCGCGCGAGGCGCTCGCGCGGCTGCCGCCGAGCGTCGCCGTGCTCTTCATCGGCGCCGGCCAGGACGAGCGCATGCCGCCCGCCTCCGTGCGCGCCCTGTTCGAGGCGCTTCCGACGCCTCCCGATCGCAAGGAGCTCTGGATCGAGCCGGAAGCGACACACGGCAAGGTCTGGGTCAAGTCGCCCGACGAGTATCGCCGCCGGCTCGCCGCCTTCCTGGAGCGGGCGATCGGCGCCTGGCCGGTCCGACGTCCCTAACCGTCCTGCTCCTGGCTGATGCCGTAGGCTTCGAGCTTCTTGTAGAGGTTGGAGCGCGGGGTGCCGATGGCGGCGGGATCGTGCCGGTGCCGGTTCGATCGGGTTGAAGACGATAGCCTCTGGCCCCTAACATGTGGGCGTGGTCGAAGCCATCCGACTGGCGGTCCCGAAAGAAGCCTTGGCAGAGTTCTGCCGGCAGCAGGGCATCAGGCGGCTATCGCTCTTCGGCTCCGTGCTCCGCGACGATTTCAGCGCGGTCAGCGACGTCGATGTCCTGGCCGACTTCAAGCCGGGAACCAGGGTCACGTACTTCACGCTTTCTCGCGTCGAGGAGGGGCTGTCTTCGCTGCTGGGGCGGCGTGTCGACCTTCACCTGCCGCGCAGCCTGAGCCCGTATCTCCGCGACCGCGTGCTGGCCCAGGCCCGCGAGGTCTATGTCGCAGCGTGACGATGCCGTCCCGAGGACCGCCTCCTCCAGCTTGCGCTGACCCGGCTCGTCGAGATCGTCGGGGAAGCGGCGGGTCGGGTGTCGCGCGAGTCACAGGCGCGATTCCCGGCGGTTCCGTGGCGAGACGCAGTGACGACCCGACACCGGATTACGCATGGCTACGATGTGGTTGACTACGACATCCTGTGGGACACGGTGCAGGGTGATTTTCCACCTTCCACGTCTCCGCGGCCGTCTATCTCGTGGGCGCGATCCTCTGGCTTCATCGACCCCGTCACGCCTCTCGAGCAGGCGGCTACTGGCGCCACCGGGGTGTAGGAATGGGCGCTCCGCTACGAGCTGTGCCCCTGAGGGCGAGCCCTCGATCGGTGCAAGCCTTCCCCGGCTAGCTCCTCGGCGCGGAGGCCGGACGGTGCAGCAAGGACGCCACGACGCCGGCTGCCAGGATCGTGAGCACCAGCAGCAGCAGGTACAGGTTGAAGTTCGGGCCGAGCAGGCTCTTGAGCCAGGCGTGGGTGAGCATCTTCACGCCAACGGCTGCCAGCACCAGGGCGAGCGAGAACTTGAGGTAGCGGAAGGTCTCGATCGCGCCCGCGAGCGCGAAGTAGAGCGAGCGCAGGCCGAGGATCGCGAACACGTTGCTCGTGAACACCAGGAACGGATCGGCCGTGATCGCGAAGATCGCCGGGATCGAGTCGACCGCGAAGACGAGGTCGGTCGTCTCGACCATGATCAGCGCGAGCGCCAGCGGCGTCAGCAGCCAGGTGCCCGGCCGCGCCCGGCTGACCGCGGGGTCGTCGAGGACGACCGCTCCGGGGGTCTCGGCCTCGCGCGAAGCGAGAGAGCCCGCGCGCACGAGGAAGTGCTCGCCGTGAAAGCGCTCGGTGACGGGGAAGAAGCGGCGCGTGAGCCGCAC
>CAYTWT010000058.1:0-2011 GCA_964442185.1 uncultured Acidobacteriota bacterium | reverse complement strand
GAGTTCCTCGGGGCTCGGATCGACGATGTCGATCCACTGGAACTGGGGGCCCTCGACGACGACCTGTTTCATGGTCGCTGCGTAGTGTAACGCCCGCTGCGTCTGCGTGGCGAGCCACGCGCGGGGGTGTTAGGCTGCGGATCTTTGGAGGTGAGCCTTGGTTTCGCTCCTCTCGATGATCGGCCTCGTGCTGTTGGTGACGCAGGCGAGTCCGGCGCCGGCCAAAGCCGTGGCCAAGAAGCCGGCCCCCACGGTCCAGGCCACGTTCAACACCGTGCTGGGAGGCAAGTTCCCCGCCGGTCGCAACGTCGACTTCCCCGCCGTGCTGCTCCCGCCGACCGCGGTCCAGACCACCTCCGCGGGCAAGACGCGCTACTTCGTGCTGGCGGTCGCGAAGGACTCCGAGTACATGCGCTCGCTCGCCACCGATGCGCAGGCACTGCGCGAGCAGGGTCTCGCCAAGGCGCACGAACTGGCCGGCGTGGTGGGCGACGACGCTCGCTACCGAGCCCTGATGGGCGAGCTGGACGCGCTGATCGAGAAGGCGACGGGCGACAAGAAGCGCTCCCGCACCGAGATGCTGCTCCCCGGCGAGACGATCGCGGTCGAGGTCTCGGGGATGGAGACGCTGAGCGGCGTCTACAAGTGGGAGACGCTCGGCGACAAGCGGCCGCTCCCGGTCCAGCCTTCTTCAGGGCCGATCCTGGCGCCCGTCGCCCCGGCCCTTGGTGACGTATTCCTCGAGGCCAGCGTGCGCTCCGAGCTCCTGAATCTGACCCTCGGCCGTCCGCCCAACCTGGACAAGAAGCTGCCCACCCTGCCTGACAATCCGAAGCTCAGCGAGTGGCGCGTTCTGGAGTCGTTCAACGCGGCGGTCGCGATGCACAACGCCGAGCTGCAGCGCCGGCGCCAGTACGCGGTGGCGCGCACGCAGGAAGACGTCCGCTTGTTGCTGGAGCGGCTCGACCGCGTGCTTGGCTTCGAGGAGCAGACGCTCTCGGCCACCGTGACAGCGCAGCTCGAGATCGCCGCCACGACGTTCACCAAGATCCACGGGGCCTCGCCCACCGCGTTCGTGAAAGAGCGGGCGAAGCCCGAGGCCGCGTTCGTGCGCCGCTACTTCGCCACCACCCACCTGCAGATCTGCGCCTATCCGATCGGCGCGAGCGTGAACGTGGACGGCCGCGAGCTGGGCGCGTCGCCAGTGGTGGTGCACGATCTTCCCGTGGACGCCCGGATCAAGCTCGTCGTCTCTCACCCCGGCTACGAGCCGCGCTCGGAAACGCAGCGGGTCTTGGCGCAGCCTTCAGGCGTGACGCGCCTGGATCTGCCGCTTGTTCCCGAGGGAGGGGCGCAGGCGCGGGAGCTCGCCAGCGAAGAGGGCCACAAGCTGTTTTCGGCAGCCTTCACACCGCCGAAGCCGTTCGCGCTCCACCTCTCGGCCCCCAGCGAGCTGCCAGGCTTCAAGGGCAAGAAAGACAAGGACGGCGTGAAGCGCGTTCAGGAGGTCCGCAAGCTGATCACCGGCGCGGGTTCCTACGCCTCGTGGTTCCGCTTGGTGCGAACCCCCGACGAGGCCGAGGTCGTGCTGGAGTTGGTGATGCCCGAGGCCGCCGCCGGCGCGGCCAAGAAGGACCGCGAGCTGCGGACGCTGATTCGCAACGGCACTCAAGAAGACACAGCCACGCTGACCCTCGACCTGGACGCGGACAAGGCCGTCGCCGGCCACATCCTCGACCGACTCACCGAGCACCTGAAGGGCGCTTCGTGGCAGCGGGCGCTGGGCATCGCCGCCGCGCCCTGAGCCGCCCCACCCCAGCGGCAGGTCCAGATTGACCGCGCCTCGACTGAGGAGCAAGGTTGTCCAGCGTGACCGGACAGGGCGAAGGCGACGGCAGCGGCGGCTTCAACTTCTACGGCCCCCAATACGCCCGCTTCGACAGCGACCTCGCCGTCGAGTTGAGGCGCGAGGTGTACGGCGAGGACATCGGACAGCAGGGCTGGCGCACCG
>CAYTWT010000057.1:0-2123 GCA_964442185.1 uncultured Acidobacteriota bacterium | reverse complement strand
GCCGGAGGCGAGATCCTCAAGGACGCCAAGGGCGAGCCCATCGGCCTCTTCCGCGAGACCGCCGCCGACCTCGTGGAGGCCGCCTACGCCAAGGCCCTGGCGGGGAGGACCCCGGAACAGGCCGAAGCCGACGAGCGCCGCGTGCTGCAGCTCGCGGACGAAGAGGCCTTGTCCAAGGGGATCACGAGCTTCCAGGACGCCGGCTCCAGCTTCGAGACGATCGACGTGATGAAGAAGGTGGCCGCGGACGGCAAGCTCGGAGTGCGGCTGTGGGTCATGATCCGCGACAGCAACGAGCGGATGAAGGAGCGCCTCGCGTCCTACCGGCTGATCGACGGCTACAGCAAGCACCTCACCGTTCGCGCCATCAAGCACAGCCTGGATGGCGCCCTCGGTCCGCACGGGGCCTGGCTGCTCGAGCCCTACTCCGATCTCGCCTCGAGCACGGGCCTCATGACCACGCCCCTTCCGGTGATCGAGGAGACGGCCCGCCTGGCCATCGGGAACGGCTACCAGCTCTGCGTGCACGCCATCGGCGACCGGGCCAACCGCGAGAGCCTCGACCTCATCGAGGCGGCTTACAAGACGAGCCCCGACGGCAAGAACCTGCGCTGGCGGATCGAGCACGCGCAGCACCTTCACCCGACGGACATCCCGCGCTTCGGAAAGCTCGGTGTGATCGCCGCCATGCAGGGCATCCACTGCACCTCCGACGCCGTCTTCGTGCCCGCCCGACTGGGCGATAAGAGGTCCGAGGAAGGGGCCTACGTCTGGCAGAAGCTCATGAAGTCGGGAGCGGTGGTGACGAACGGCACCGACGCCCCCGTGGAGGACGTCGATCCCATCGCCTCCTTCTACGCCACCGTGACCCGTCGCCTCGCGGACGGCTCGAGCTTCTATCCCGACGAGCGCATGAGCCGCCAAGAGGCGTTGAAATCCTACACCTGGAACGCCGCCTACTCGGCTTTCGAGGAGGGCTCCAAGGGCTCGCTCAAGGCCGGCAAGCTGGCCGACGTGACCGTCTTCTCGAAGGACATCCTGGCCGTGCCCGAGGAGGAGATCCGCAGCTCCCGCGTGGACCTCACGATCGTGGGCGGCAAGGTGCTCTACGAGAGGCAGTGAACGGGCACGCCCCCTCGCCGCCGATCTCGCTGGCTGGATTCCCTTCAGAGACAGCCCGATGCCCTCCCGTTTCGCGTTCCTCCAGGCTGGACCTTGCTGTTGACACCTGGCAGATGTCTTGAGATGCTGCACGCTCTCAACGCGCTGAGTATGTCCCGTGGGCAGCGGCGGAGCTTCGAGCATACAAACGTGCAAGTGGGTCGAGCAGAAGCGCGATCCAGTGTCGAAGCCTGCGGCCCGCCCGGAACGACCATCGGATTCGGTAGGGGAAGAGGAACGATGAGTGGAATGAGCCGGATCGGTGCGACGCGGATGCTGGCGGCGCTCGTGGGGATCGTAGGCGTCGGGGTCTGCGCGGCGAGCGCGGCAACGAACGACGAGATCGCGACCCTCGAGGCCGCGGGCGGCAGGGTCACAGTGATCCGCCTCGGGCAGGCGCAACCGCTCTCGCCCTCCATGCCGCTGCGCCTGAGCGACATCGTGGTGACGCAGCAGGGTCGCGCCACGGTGCGCTTTCATGACGACGGCGCGGTCGTGCGGATCGGCCCCGACTCGCGCGTGCAGATCGACGAAAACGCCAAGGAACGGAAGATCACGGTTTTCTTCGGCCGCCTGTGGGCTCACGTCGTGCGCTTCAAGGAGCGACCGACGCGATTCCAGAGCGGCAGCACCATCGCGGCCATACGCGGCACGGAGATCAGCCTGGCGGTCGCCGTCGACGGTGACGAGACCCGGTTGTCGGTGCTCGAGGGCCGGGTGGTGGCGGAGACCGACGCTGGCAGCCTCCCTCTCGAAGGCGGGCAGACGGCAGTCGGCCGGAAGGGAAAGACGCCAGTTCTGAGCGTGAAGGTGCGGCCCCAGGACGCGGTGAGCTGGGCGCTCTACTACCCGCCGGTCCTCTCCTTCAAGCCCGGCGAACTGGGCGAGGGACCCGGCGGTCAGGCCAAGGTGCTGGAATCCACCGAGGCCTACGCGAAGGGCGATCTTGCGCAGGCCATCGA
>CAYTWT010000056.1:0-4370 GCA_964442185.1 uncultured Acidobacteriota bacterium | reverse complement strand
TCATTCGATAGCGCGACTGGCAAGTTCTTCCGCGAGGAGATCGAGGCAGCCTGGTTCGCCCACTACTTGAAGGACAAGGGAGCCCTCAACCTGCCCGAGGCGCTGACCTTCGAGGCGGGATCGAACCGCTGGCGCCGCTGGGACGCCTGGCCCCCCACTGCGAACACCGAGCCGGCGCGGCTCTACCTCGGAGCCAACCGGACGCTGTCGCGCGTCGCGCCTGCGGACGGGGGCGAGGCGTCATTCGACGCCTACGCGTCGGACCCTGCCCACCCGGTGCCGTACCGTCGCCCTCCCATTCAGGCGACGTATTTCCCGGGCGGCTCCCAGTGGTCCACGTGGCTCGTGGAGGACCAGCGCTCCGTCGATCATCGCGCGGACGTGCTGAGCTGGGAGAGCGAGCCACAGGCGGCCGACCTGAGCATCGCCGGCGAGGTGACAGCCCAACTCTTCGCCTCGACAACCGGCAGCGATGCGGACTGGATCGTCAAGCTGATCGACGTGTATCCCGAGCACAACCCGGAGAACTGGGACCTGGCCGGCTTTCAGCTGATGGTGTCGAACGAGGTATTCCGCGGCCGCTACCGGAAGAGCTTCGAGAAGCCGGAGCCGATCACGCCCGGGGCGGTACTCGAGTACTCGTTCAGCCTCCACACGCAGAACTACACGTTTCGGAAGGGTCACCGCATGATGGTGCAGGTGCAGAGCACATGGTTTCCCATCATCGACCGCAACCCGCAGAGCTTCGTGCCCAACATCTTCGAGGCGAAGGAGGCCGATTTCCGGGTAGCGACCCAGCGGATCTACCGCTCGCCGAGGTACCCATCGCACGTTTCCATCCCGGTCGTCCTGCGCTCCTCCCAGTGACGGAACTTCCGGCGTCTCATGGCGTAGAAGAGGCGGTGCTGATTCGCAGTTGGGTTCAGGAGAAGCTGCACCACTGAGCTGCCGCCAACACCAAAGCGCGCGGGCGCTCAGCGCTTCGCGGTGGCCTTGGCGTAGGCCGTGGTCGCTGCTGCCAGCAGCGGATCGGCTGAGAGCGGGGGCCGCCACGTCCTGGGTCTAGGAGATTGGCGCGTCGCTGCGGATGTGGCGCTTCCCGAGCGGACCTTCTCGCACGCACGGGGCGGGTAGAATCCGGCCGTGGAGATATCCGAGTTCGTGTGGAGCGACGACCGGATCGCGCACATCGGGCGGCATAGCGTCGAGCCCGAGGAGTTCGAAGAGGTCTGTTTCGGAAGAGCCCTGGTCTTACGGGCGAAGTCGCAGGGCAAGAACCCCGTTTACTACGTCCTCGGCCCGACGGAAGCGGGTCGCCACCTCTTCTGCGTGGTCATCTCCTTTCCTGACGGGAAGGGGTATCCTGTGACTGCCAGGGAGATGACCGACGCCGAGAAGCAGCGATACGCGGCCTGGAAGAAAGCATGAAGATTCCGGAGATTGATTCGATTCGCGAGCTGGCTGAGTTCTGGGACGCCCACGACGTCACGGAGTTCGCCGAAGAGCTCGAGGAAGTGGCCGAGCCCGTATTTGCACTCCGGCCAAAGCAGGGCGTCACTGTCCCTCTGAGCGCCAGCGAACTGAAGCGACTTCGGGAACTTGCGGCGTCGCATGGCGTCGACGAGGCGGTGCTGATTCGCAGTTGGGTTCAGGAGAAGCTGCACCACTGAGCCGCCGCCAACAACCAGCGCGCGCGGGCGCTCAAGGCTTCGCGCTGGCCTTGGCGTAGGCCGTGGTCGCGGCTGCCAGCAGCGGCTCGGCCGAGAGCGGGGCGCCGACGGCGCCGCGCATCCAGGCGTCGGGCGTGATCGAGCCTTGTTGGCAGATGCGCTCGAAGTCGGCGCCCATCGCTCCGCTCTGCTTTCGGAAATGCTCTTCCACCTGGAATGCGATCAGGTGCCCGAGCGGGTAGTCCGGCGTGTACAGCCCAGACGAGACCATGTGCGAGTAGATCGCCAGCAGCGTCACGTCCCGGGGCTTGAAGATCGGCGCGTAGTAGCGGTTCCAGATCTCGCCGGCGATCCCGACCACGGCCTCCCGGAACTGCGCGGGCGTTGCGTCGGGATGCTCGTAGAGCCAGTGCCAGGCGGCCATGTCGACGAGGGCCACGCCGGCGATCTCGCGCGTCTGCCAGAATTTGTCGAGCACCAGCAGGCTGCGCTCGGTCTCGTCGGGTGGCGTCAGGCCGAGCAGGTCGAGGTCGCGGGCCTGGAACACGAACGCGAGCGCCTCGGTGAAGGCGGTGTTGGGCACCCCCTGCAGCAGCGTGTGGTCGATCGTCGTCAGCGAAAAGACCTGCTCGACGTTGTGGCCCATCTCGTGGACCGCGATGTTGTAGCCCTTGTAGTCCATGCCGCCCTTGCCGACGCGCGTGCGCAGGTGCGCCTTGTCGTCGCGGCGGGCGGCGCCCATCGCGTGGCCGGCCCCGCGCGAGGGATCGACCACGATGTGGCCGGCCAGGAAGCGCGCCTTCTCTTCCGAGAAGCCGAGCTCGCGTAGCAGGCGCGGGATATCGGCCGCGTAGGCCTCGGGCGTCGGGTAGCGCTGCCTCGTCATCGCGTCGAGCTCGGCCTCGGGGTACTTGCCGCGCGGCTTGAAGCCGTCGTACCAGACGTCGAAGGCCTCCAGCTTGCGGCCGAGGCGTTTCTCGATCAGGCCGCTGACCTGCGCCCCGAGCGGCGAGCCGAGCAGCGCCTCGAACAGGGCTCGGACCTGGGCCTCGGGGATCTCGCGGTTGACGTTGAAGCGGCGCGCGATGTGCGAGGGGTTCTCGGGGGTGAAGGGATCGGCCAGGCGCTCGGCCCTGTAGATGTTCAGCCACTGACGGTAGCGCTCGTCGGCTTCGCGATCGCCGCGAGCCTCGGCGGTCTTGCCGGCAGGAACCTCGGCGTCCTTCGCTTTGGACGCTGTCACGGCGTTGCTTTCCGGGTTCCAGTCGAGGAGCGGGTTGTTCACGACCGCGGCGGGGACCTCCTGGCGGACGATCCGCTCCATCAGCGTCGCGATCATTCGCTGCTTCGCGAGGCCGTCGGCCTTGTCGTTGTAGCGAGCCTTCAGTTCGTCGCGCAGGTTCCAGTGGCTGATCAGGCGCATGCCTTCGGGGAAGAGCCGCCGGCCATCCGCAGTGACCAGGTGGTGCATGTAGACGTTGTAGTCCGCGATGTAGCCCTCGGCCTCGGAGTACGCCTGCGTGATCTTGGCGTTGACGTCGGCCGGCACGCGCGTCTGGAACTGCTGCGCGAGACGCGCCTCGGCCCATTGCCTGCGCGACCACGAGGCGCCCTGTGCCATGCGCTCGTCCAGCGTCGCCAGCGGGAAGTTCAGCAGTGCGACGAAGGCGAGCTTGTTGCCGAACATGTCGTCGGAGACGTGAGCCGCGGGATTCCACGCGGCGAGCCGACGGTCGAAGCTGGTGAGCGGGCCGAGATCGAGATCCACACCGCGGCGCAGGTCGCGGAGCATCGACGTGTAGTAGCCCCCGACCCGTTCCGTCGCCGTTTCGAAACGCGCAAAGAGGCCATCGAGCGGCTCGCCCGAGGCCACGAACTCGGCCTTGACGAAATCGCCGAACACGGCCGCGTCGCCGTCCTCGCTGCGCCAGTGGCGGGCCACCTGGTCGACGCCGCGGGCGATACGTGCGGCCTGTGTGTCGCCGTGCTGCGTGGTCAGCGCCTGCTTCGCGCCGGCTGCGGCCGTGGCGAGTGGTGTTTGGGCGGCTTCGGCGCGGCCTCCAGCCACGGCAGCGGCCAGGATCAGCACGGACGCGAGCATGAGTTCGGGCAGGGGAGCGTTCATGGGCCGCATGTTAGCGCTAGCGGCGTCTGCGATGCACCTGCCGCCGCCGTGGCAGCGTGCGCGACGCGTGAAGCTCAGCCGGCCCCGGGGCCCGGGTCGTCAGGTTTTGCGCGGCGGCTTTGAGGTTGCAGGCGGTCCTTCGAGGGAGCGGATCTCGGCCGCCGCCGGGCGGTGGCTGGGTCTCAGTTCCAACACCTTCCTGAACATCGAGACCGCGCGGCTCTTGAGGCCGTTCCCGCGGTAGATCGTCCCGAGGACGTAGTAGGCGTCGACCCACGAGGGATCCTCGCGGACCACCGCCTGCAGCAGCTCCTCGCCTCGGCGCACCCACTTCGGGTTCTTCGTATAGGCCCGGGCCAGCCGGACCTGGGCCTCGTGCTTGAGCCGGCTCGACTGGATCTGAGGGATGGCCGCCTCGAGGATCTGGATGGCGGGTGCTGGCTGTTCCTCGAAGGTGTACGTGCCCTCCTCCCAGGCGAGCGCTTCGATCAAGGCTTCGCGGCCGCCCAGCGCCGCTGCGGACTCCCGATGGGCTCTGTCCTTCCGGATCCCCAGCTCCTGCAACACCGAGCCCA
>CAYTWT010000055.1:0-22140 GCA_964442185.1 uncultured Acidobacteriota bacterium | reverse complement strand
TGTTGCCGTTCAGGCATGTGGAGCCGTTCAGTGACGTTTTGGGAGGTGTGAGATGGCAGCGGATTTCTTTATCGGTGAATCGCTCGTTGGCGACGGCAACGAGGTCGCCCACATTGACCTGATCATCGGATCGAAGACCGGCCCAGCGGGACAGGCCTTCGTGAACGCACTGTCGAACCAAAAGGATGGCTTCACGTCTCTGCTCGCCGTGGTGGCCCCGAACCTGCCCTGCAAGCCCGACACGCTGCTCTTCAACAAGGTCACGATCAAGGGCGCCAAGCAGGCCGTGCAGATGTTCGGCCCGGCCCAGGCCGCGGTCGCGCGCGCGGTGGTGGACTCGGTCAGCTCGGGCGTCATCCCCAAGAACAAGGCCGACGACTATTGCATCCTGGTGGGTGTCTTCGTCCACTGGGAAGCGGCCGACGACAAGAAGATCTTCAAGTTCAACTACGAGGCCACCAAGGAGTCGATCGAGCGCGCGCTCAAGGGCAAGCCGAGCCTGGACGAGGTGCTCGCGGGCGCCAAGACCGCGACCCATCCCTTCGCCGGCGGCGCCGACAAGTAGAAAGCCCCCCGCTTCGGTCACCTCGCCCTGATCTCCGGTGAGCGGTGAGGTGACCGAAAGCTCGGGGCCCACGCGCATGCGCAAGCTGCTCCTTCAGCTGGACGCAGACCCTCTGCCCAGCGCGTTCGACCGCATCGTCGCGTACGATGCCGGGGCCGACGAGGTGCTGAGTTACGGCGGTGTGAGCGAGGCGGACGTACGCGGGCTGGTCCACGGCGCCATCTTCACGCGCGGCGCGAAAGACCTCAAGAACACGGCGCTGTTCATCGGCGGATCGAGCATGGCCAGGGGCGAGCTCCTGCTCCACGAAGCCAAAGAGTCGTTCTTCGGCCCGTTCCGCGTCTCGATCCTCTTCGATCCCAACGGTTCCAACACCACGGCCGCGGCCGCTGTGGTCAAGCTGGTGCGCACCGCGGGAGGCGACGTGCGGGGCCGCCGCGCCCTGGTGCTCGCGGGCACTGGACCGGTGGGCACGCGGGCCGCAGGCCTGCTGCTGCGCCTGGGGGCCGAGGTCCGCATCACGTCGCGCAACGCCGCCCACGGCGCTGCGGCGGCGCTGCAAATCGGCGCGCGCTTCAAAGGCACGGTGGCGCATGTCACGATGGCGGGCTCAGCCGAAGCGCGCGGGCTTGTGGCCTGGGCCGAGTTGGTGCTGGCCGCGGGCCCAGCGGGTGTGCAGCTCTTGGCGCGCGACACCTGGGCCGGTCAGTCCGGCCTCAAGGCCGTGGCCGACGTGAACGCAGTCCCGCCCCTGGGGATCGAGGGAATCGAAGCGACGGACGACGGCACGCCGCGCGAAGGGATTCCGGCCTTCGGCGCCCTGGGCATCGGCGGCCTCAAGATGAAGGCGCACAAGGCGGCGATCGCCCGGCTGTTCGAGCAAAACGACCTCGTTCTCGACGCGGAAGAGATCTACGACCTCGCGGCGACCCTTTGATGCCGCGGGTCGCCGGCATCGCTGCTGGGACCCTGAGTTTCGACGCGTGGACGCGGTGAGGTGATGGGTGTAGAGCAGGTGCTGATCGTCGGCGTCTCGACGCGCGCCCTCGCCGAGTCGGCGAGCCGCGCCGGCTACACGTGCCTGAGCGTCGACGCCTTCGGCGACCTCGACCAGAAGTCGCGAGTGCACAACCTCGGCCTCTCGCGGGACCTGGGCCGCCCCTACAGCGCGGCAGCGGCGGTCGCCTTCGGCCGGCGCTCGACGACCGCGTCCGCGGCTTATGTGGCCAACCTCGAGAACCACCCGGCAGCCGTGAGGCGGCTGGCCCGGGGACGCCGGCTGCTGGGCAACACGCCGGCCACTTTGGTCCGAGCCCGGGATCCCGTCGCCGTTGCCGAGGTGGTACGACGAGCGGGAGGGCGCGTGCCGCTGACGCTGCTGCCGGATCAGACCCGACACGCCACGGCCGGAGTACGCTGGCTGCGGAAGCCGCGGCGCGGAGGCGGTGGGAGCGGGGTCAGGGAATGGAAGCCTGGAGCGCCGCTTGGTCCGCACGAACTGGTCCAGGAGCGCATCGAGGGCGTACTGGCCTCGGTGGCATTCGTGGCCGACGGCCAGCGAGCCGTCCTGCTCGGCATATCCCGGGGACTGAGCGGCGATCCGGCGTTCGGCGCACGGGGGCACCGGTACTGTGGCAGCCTGTATCCCTTCTTTGCCGAGCGTGCCCTGCTGGACCGGATGGGTGCGATCATGGGCGCCGTGACCGAGGCCTTCGGCCTGGTCGGCGTCAACGGCATCGACTTCGTGCTGAGGGAAGGGGAACCCTACGTGCTGGAGATCAACCCGCGCTATTGCGCGTCCATGGAACTCATGGAGCGAGGCGCCAGTTTCAGCGTGTTCGAGGCCCACGTGTCCGCCTGCGGCGGAGCGCTCCCTAGCGTCGACCTGGCCCCGATGCCGGACACGCTCGGCAAGGCGATCCTACACGCTCGACGGGACGTAGTCGTCGGGGACAGCCGACGCTGGCTGCTCCGGGATGACGTGCGCGACGTACCCTTCCCCGGCGATCGCATCCGCAGGGGCCAGCCCATCTGCACGGTGTTCGCTCGCGGCCTCGACCACGAGAGCTGCTACGCCCGGCTCGTGGCTTCGGCCTCGGCGCTGGAGCGGGAGTGCCTGATGGCCGCCGAGGCGGTCGCGGGGACGTGACCGGGATGGCCGAGGCAGAAGCGATGGAGCGGCGCGGGGTGCGGATCGGCGACACCTTCGCCGAGGCTTTCGACATGCGCGCGGCGCGCGTGGTGATCACAGCCCGCTCCCCGGCCTGGGCGCTGACGGCTGCCCGGGCTATGACCGGATTCGCCACTTCGGTCATCGGCTGCAAAGTCGAGGCTGGCATCGAGGCCGAGCTGGCCCCGGAGCAGACGCCCGACGGGCGCGCTGGAGTGAGCGTGCTGATCTTCGGCTTCGACGCCGACGGGCTCGGCAAGCGGCTGGTCGAAAGGGTGGGCCAGACCGTTCTCACCTGCCCGACCACGGCCTGCTTCGACGGCCTGCCGCAGGCGGGCGAGCGGGCCGTCGTCGGCGGCGTGTTGCGTCATTTCGGCGACCGCTACCAGTCGAGCAAGCTCCTGAATGGTCACCGTTATTGGCGGATCCCGGTGATGGAGGGAGAGTTCCTGGTCCAGGAGACCTTCGGCGTGCAGAATGCCATCGGTGGCGGTAACTTCCTGATCCTGGCGGAGGATCAGAACGCCGCCCTGGCGGCGGCGGAGGCGGCCGTCGACGCCATGCGGACGCTCCGCGGCATCGTCCTCCCCTTCCCTGGCGGGATCGTGCGCAGCGGCAGCAAGCTGGGTGCCAAGCGCTACAAGCACATGATCGCGTCCACCAACGACGCGTACTGCCCGACGCTCCGCGGGCGGAAAGGTGTTACGAGCGCGCTTCCGGAGGGTGTCAACTCGGTGCTCGAGATCGTGGTGGACGGCCTCGATCGTGCTGCGATCGAGGAGGCCCTGCGCGCCGGCATCGAGGCCGCGTGCCTTCCCGGCGTCATCGAGATCTCGGCCGGGAACTACGGCGGCAAGCTCGGCAAGCACCACTTCCGCCTGCACGCGCTCCTCGAGGCGGCCAGGTGAAGCAGTCCCTTCCGGCCTGACGCGGCATGGATGTCGCGATCCTGGGCGCCGGGCAGGGCTGGCACTTCGCCGAGCTGACTCGGGCTCTCCGGGCCCGAGGGCATCAGGCGCACGACGTCCGGGTCTCCGCTCTCGTAGCGCTTATCGGGGACCGGCCGCGTCTCGATGCGGGAGGCGTCGCCTTGCAGGATGTCGACGCCGTGCTCACGCGGACCTTCCCCAAGGGCTCGCTCGAGCAGGTCATCTTCCGCGTCGACGCCCTGCACTGGCTCGAGCGCCTCGGCATCCCGGTGATGAATCCGTCCACGGCGATCGAGCGCACGGTGGACAAGTTCTATACCTCGGCGCTCCTCGGCGCGGCGGGGCTGCCCACGCCCAGGACAGTCGTCGCCGAGCGCATGGACGATGCGATGACGGCCTTCCGGGCATTGCGCGACGTGATCGTCAAGCCGCTGTTTGGCTCGGGCGGGAACGGCATGGTCCGGGTCAGCGACGAGGAGATCGCCCATCGCGTCTTCCGCGCCCTGGATCTGGAGCGCGCCGTCTACTACCTCCAGGAGGCCGTGCCCCATGAAGGCCGCGACCTCCGGGCCTTCGTCGTCGGAGACCGCGTCGTGGCGGCCGCCTGGCGGCGCGCCGAGGGGTGGCGCACGAACGTGGCCCAGGGAGCTCGTGTCGAGAGAGCCTCTCTTCCACCCGAGTGGCACGACTTGAGCGTCCGCGCCGCACGAGCCGTCGCGGCCGAGTACGCGGGCGTGGACCTCCTGCCGCTGCCCGACGGGCGCGTGTTCGTCCTGGAGGTCAACGGCATCCCGGGCTGGCAGGGTCTGCAGTCCGTCACGGACGTGGACGTGGCCGCCGCCATCGTCGAGCACCTCGAAGTAGTGGCGCGGCGGTCTTGACTGAGCGGACGCTGGCCATGCTAAGCTGCGCGCGTGCTCGAACACGGCGCGGGAAAGGGTATCCGGTGGAACGCAAACGCTTCATCATGAACGCGGGCCGCACGACCAAGCAGGGCCAGCAAATCAACGCCGGCAAGGACCACCCCGAGTACCAGGCGATCGTGAACACCCTGAACATGAACGCCGAGGACATGAAGGAGATCGGGATTCAGTCCGGCGGCAGCGTTCGGGTTCGGTCCGAAAATGGCGAGGCCACCTTCCGATGCCTGGAAGGGAAGCTCCCACCGGGTATTATCTTCGTCCCCTATGGACCGCCTACCTGCCATCTCATGGGCCAAGACACCGACGGAACCGGAATGCCCACCTCCAAGGGCTGGGAAGTCGAGGTTGAGCCGATAGCGCCAGGGGCTCAGGTGACTTCATGAGGCCCGCTTCGTCGGGCGAAGGAAGCATGGCTACTGAAGAGATTCGCGAACAAGGCGAGGGGGCTTCGGCCCGTCTTCCGGCGCAGCGGAGTGAATCTGCCGAGCAGAACGCCCCGGCCTGGGAAATGGTCGGGCCCGGGCGGTACATGCCGCGCCGCATCCGGGGGAGCTTCCACGGCCGGGAGCTTGGCTGAACGTTCGTCGTTCCTCCCGGTTCGGGAGGACCAAGATCGACGGAAGGGGAGATACGGTGAGCCTGAGCGTCGTGAAGAACGCCACCTGCACGTTCTGCGGCTGCGTCTGTGACGACATCGAGCTGCACGCCGATGGCGATCGCATCGTCAAGGCCAAGAACGCGTGCAGCCTCGGGGATGCCTGGTTCAAGAACCACACGGCGGAACGCTTGTTTCCCGATGCGCTGATCGATGGGAAGCCGGCCACGGTCGACGCGGCCGTCGCAGCGGCGGCGGACTTCTTGTACCAGGCCAACATGCCTTTGGTATACGGACTCAGCAACATCACGTGCGAGGCCCAGCGGGAGGCCGTGGCCCTGACCGAGCTGATCGGAGGCGTGGTCGACAGCCACACCTCGCTTTGACACGGTCCAACTGAAATAGCCGCCCAGTTGGGTGGCAAGGTCACCTGCACGTTGGGTGAGGTCAAGAACCGAGCGGACTTCATCGTCTACTGGGGGGGCAATCCGGCGGAATGCCACCCGAGGCACTTCACCAAGTACACCCTGACCCAGAAGGGCAGGTTCGTGCCCGAAGGGCGCAAGGGCCGAACCATGGTCCTGGTGGACATTCGGGAAACCCCCAGCGCAAAAGCCGCGGACCTCTTCCTCCAAATCCGGCCGGGCAAGGACTTCGAGGTCCTGAGCACGCTGCGCGCGCTCCTCAAGAACCAGAAGGTGGACAAAGAGAGCGTGGCGGAAACGGGACTGACCGTCGACCAGCTCCAGGACCTGGTCGACCGAATGAAGCGCGCCCGATTCGGCGTGATGTTCTTCGGGATGGGCGTCTCGATGACCCGCGGGAAGCACATGAACTCCGCCGCGATCCTGAGGCTGACCGCGGAGCTGAACGCGTTCACGAAGTTCGTCTGCATGCCGATGCGCGGCCACGGCAACGTGACGGGGTCGGACATGGTCCTGCGGTGGACGACGGGCTATCCGTTCGGGATCAGCATGGCCCGCGGCTACCCCCGGTTCAATCCCGGAGAGTTCTCGACCGTGGACCTGCTGGTCCGGGGCGACAACGACGCCGCGCTCATTCTGGGCGCCGATCCGGGGGCTACGATGCCCCAGCCGGGCATCGACCACCTCGCGCGCATCCCGACCATCGTGCTGGATCCCAAGGTGACTCACACCAGTCGCCTGGCCCGCGTGCATATCACCACCGCGGTCACGGGGATCAGCGCGCCCGGGACCGTCTATCGCATGGACGAGCTGCCCCTGCCGCTGCGGCCGGCCCTCAAGTCGCCCTATCCAACCGACGAGGAGGTCCTCCGGCGCATCCACCGGGCGGTGGCGGCGAAGCCGGCATGGTCTCCCGCTCCGAGCGCAAGGATGGCGATCGCGTAGGGCCGGTGGGACACCAGGCCTGCGCCACCCGGCCGATCCCTTGCGCGGTCGCCACGAGGAGAATGGAGACCCCATGCTGCGGATAACGGGCGGGACGGTCCATGACCCGGCGAACGGGATCCTCGGCGTGGTCAAGGACATCTGCATCGCGGATGGCCGGATCGTCCCCGAAGTCGAGGCTGGCCGCTCGATCGACGCCCGCGGCATGGTCGTCTTCCCCGGCGGGGTCGACATCCACACTCACGTCGCCGGCGCGGCGCTGAACTTCGCCCGGGGCATCACGCCGGAGAGTTACCGGCGGGCCACTCCGTTCCTTCACACGCCGGAGCTGCGCGCCGGCCTCGGTGGCATCACTCCCACCACCTTCGGGACCGGGTACCTGTATGCCGCGATGGGCTGGACGACGGTGAACGAGGCCGCCGTCCCGATCTTGTCAGCCAGACACACGCACGAAGAGCTGCACGACATACCCATTCTGGACAAGGCCTCGCTAGTGCTGATGGCCAACAACGAGATCGTGCTGGACCTGCTGGAGGCGGGCGAGGTTGAACGCGCGAAGCATGTCGTTGCCTGGCTCATCTGGGCCGCCAAGGCCTACGGGGTGAAGGCGGTCAACCCCGGAGGGATCGTCGCCTGGAAGTTCGGGAAAAACGCGAGCTCCCTCTCCGAGCCCGTGGACGGCTACAGCCGGGTGACGCCGGCGAGGATCATTGCCAGCCTCGCGGGAATCGTCGATGACCTGGGCTTGCCGCATCCACTCCATCTCCATTGCAACAACCTGGGCATCCCGGGCAACGTGAGCACGACCATGGAGACGATGAAGGTCCTGGAGGGACGCCGGGCGCACATGGCCCACCTTCAGTTCCACGCCTACGGCGGGGACGGCTGGGGGACGTTGCGCTCCGAAGCGGCGGCCATCGCCGAGTACTTCAACGCCCATCCGAACCTCACCGCCGACGCGGGGGCGATCCTGTTCGGTGACGCCATGACCATCACCGCCGACGGCCCGTGGGAGCACGTGCTGCATCAGCTCACCGGGCACAAGTGGAGCAACGTGGACGTGGAGAACGAAACCGGGTGCGGAATCGTGTCCTACACGTACAAGGAGCGGAGCCTGGTCAACGCCGTGCAGTGGGCCGTGGGACTGGAGCTGCTGCTGCTCATCGACGACCCCTGGCGGATCTTCCTGACCACCGACCACCCCAACGGAGGGTCCTTCTGGCGGTACCCGGAGCTGATCCGGCTCCTGAGGGATGCGGACTACCGGCGGGAGTGCCTGAAGAAGCTGCCGCCCAAGGCGCAGAAGCGAATCGTGCTCGCGGACCTGGACCGGCAGTACACGTTGTCCGAGATCGCGATCATCACTTCCGCGGGCCCGGCGCGCGCCCTCGGCCTGTCGCAGAAGGGGCACCTGGGCGTGGGCGCCGATGCGGACATCACTCTCTATGACGAGAATCCGCCGAGCGGCGTGATGTTCGAGCATCCGCGCTACGTCATCAAAGCGGGCCAGATCGTGGTCGAGGAGGGAGAGATCCGCGCCGTGAATCAGGGCCAGCAGTTCATCGTCCATCCCGCCTTCGACGAACAGATCGAGGAGTACCTGCGTCCGTTGTTCGAGAAGGTCTACACGATCTCGTTCGACAACTATCCGGTGGCGGCGGAACGCATCTCGCGACCGAACATACAGGACTGCAAGTGACCGCCGCCTCGGAGCGCGCATGCCGACGCTGACCCTCAAGAAGCAACCCCCGGTCCCCCTCGAGGCCGAGTCCCTCTCGCCGGACATGACGGCGGCGCTGTCGCTGGACGCGGTAAGGGCCCTTCCCGTCTACCTGGGAAAGCGGCGGCAGCGGGTGGAGGACTTCTTCGAGGTCGAAGGGGCGGCCGGCGATGAGCTGGAGATCCGAGGCGACGCAAGAAAGGTGAAGTGGATCGGTCGCGGCATGACTCGTGGCCGCATCACCATCGTCGGCAACGCCGGCATGCACCTCGGGGCGTACATGAAGGGCGGCGCCATCGAGGTGTCCGGCGACGTCTCGGACTGGCTCGGTGCCGAGATGTCCGGCGGATGCATCCGTATCCGCGGGAACGCCGGCGGACAGGTCGGGGCGGCCAACCGCGGAAGTCTCTCCGGGATGACGGGCGGGACGATTCTCATCGAGGGCTCGGCGGGCCTCGAAGTCGGGATGCGGATGAGACGAGGGATCATCGCGGTGGGCGGCCTCGCGAGAGACTTCGCCGGTCTGGAGATGAAGGGCGGAACCATTCTCTTGCGCAGTGGGGCCGAGCTTCGCACCGGCGCCTGGATCTCCCGAGGCACGATCATCTCGCTAAAGCCGATTCGACTCTTGCCGACGTTTTCGTATTCCTGCACGTACAATCCCACGTTCGTGCGCCTGTATGCGAGGCACCTGTCGGCGCTGGGCTTCAGCATCCCCCATGAAGAGCAGCTCGGGGCCTATCAACGCTACACAGGGGACGCTGCGGTTCCAGGAAAGGGGGAGATTCTCGTATGGAAGGCGCATGCCTCCTGAGGCCAGTTTCGATCTAGACCGCCACCACGGCTCACTGAGGCTCAACGAACGCGCGGCGGCCATCGCCGACGCGATGGTTACCGACGCGGGGCCCCTGGGCCTCGTCGTGTCGACGCTCGAGAACGGGGCGCGACTCATCGACTGCGGTATTGCGGCGCGGGGCGGGCTCGAGGCGGGGCGCCTTCTGGCCGAGGTCTGCATGGGCGGAGCGGGACGGGTCAGCTTCACGTCGGTGGATCTCGATGGCCTTCGGCTGCCCGGCGTGCACGTCTGGACGGACCACCCGGCGATCGCCTGCCTGGGTTCGCAGTACGCCGGCTGGGCGATCAAACCCGAGGGCTATTTCGCCATGGGCTCGGGGCCTCTGCGGGCGATTGCCCGGGTCGAGCACGAGCTGTTCGATCGGCTCGGCTACGCTGAGCCGGCTTCGGGCCGGGGGGTGCTGGTCCTGGAGACGCGGACCCTGCCGGACGCCACGGTGGCGGCCTACGTGGCCGAAAAGGCAGGCCTGCAAACAGATCGCCTCACCATCCTGGTCGCTCCCACCGCCACACCCGCCGCCGGCGTCCAGATCTCCGCGCGCGTCGTGGAGACGGCGCTGCATAAGATGGCAGAGCTCGGGTTCGACGTGGGAAGCATTCTCACCGGATTCGGGACGGCGCCGCTCGCTCCCATCGCGAAGAACGACACGAGGGCCATCGGCCGTACCAACGACTGCGTGCTGTATGGCGGGATTGCCCACCTCACGGTCCGGGCGGAGGACGAAGCGCTGCAGGCCCTTGTGTCCCGCATCCCTTCATCCGCATCCCGGGACTACGGGACACCGTTCTACGATCTCTTCCAGCGCTATGGTGGGGACTTCTACAAGGTCGATCCCCAGCTTTTCAGCCCGGCCCAGGTGTCCCTGACGAACGTCGAGAGCGGGCGCACATTCCAGGCAGGCAGTGTGAACGCCGCGCTGCTGCGGCAGTCGCTCTTCTCATGAGAGGCGGATGAACGAGGATCCTGTCCGGAGGCGCTCCTGAGCCGCACTCTGCCCTCGGCCGAGATTGCAGTGCTCGCACAGGCCGCGTGTCTGGTCGAGGCGAGCACGCCGAAGCCGGGCAACGTCTCGCCGGGTCGCGACTTCGCGGACACGCGCTACGAGGATTTCCTGCTGAGCGCCGCGGCCATCGGCCCGGCCTTTGCGCGCTCGCGCGAGCGGGGCGTCGGCGAGACGGTCCTGGCGGCGGTCCAGGACACGCGGCGGCTGGTTCGCGTGAACACAAATCTCGGCATCATCCTGTTGCTCGCGCCGCTGGCCTGCGCTGCCGGCAGCGAGGGCGGATCGCTGCGCGAGCGTTTGGCGTGCGTACTTGGCTCGCTCAGCGTCGACGATGCCCGTGCTGCTCATGCGGCGATCCGGCTCGTGAATCCAGGGGGCCTGGGCCAGGCCGAGGCGCAGGACGTCCAGAGCGAGCCGACGAAGACGCTGCGCGAAACGATGGCCCGGGCCGCGCCTCGCGATAGCATCGCGCACGAGTACACGAGCGACTATGATCTGACGTTCCGCGTGGCGGTTCCGATCCTGCAGCGCTCGCGAGCTGCGGGCGAGACGTGGTCCGCAGCGGCGCTGGAGGCTTTTCTGCAGGTCCTCGCCGAGGTTCCCGATACGCTGATCGCGCGCAAGCAGGGGCTCCAGGCTGCGCGGGCCGTGAGCGCAAGGGCGCGCGAGGCGCTGGCGGCGGGAACCGCTGGCAGCCCGGCGCGGGCCCAGGCGACGGAAGCCTTCGATCAGGCGCTGCGGCAGCGCGGCAATCAGCTCAACCCCGGCACGACGGCGGATCTGGTCGCGGGCGCTTTGTTCGTCGCGATGCTCGAGGAGTCTTGAAGGAGCCCGAGATGGCGGAGTACAAGATCGTCGTCGAGAAGGACTACCTGGTCTTCGCCTGCGGGCACTTCATCACCTACGAAGGCTCCTGCGAGACGCTGCACGGCCACAACTATCGCGCCCGCGTCGAGCTCGAGGGCGACTTGGACGAGAACTACTACGTCTGGGATTTCGTCAGCCTGAAGCGCCTGATGCGGAGGCTCGTGGACGAGATGGACCACCGCATGCTGCTGCCTCTCCAGAACCCGGCGCTGACGCTGCGCGAGGAAGACGCTCACGTCCTCGTGCTGTACAAGGACCGTCGCTACGTCTTCCCCAAGCAGGACGTCGCGTTCTTGCCCATTCCAAACACCACGGCCGAGATGCTCGCGCGCTACCTGCTCGGCCGGGTCCGCGACGAGCTTCGCAAACTGGGCGGTGGCCGCCTCAAGGCGCTCGCCGTGGAGGTAGAAGAATCGTTCGGCCAATCGGGCTGGTGCCGGGAACGCATGAGCGATTGAAGCGGCTCCTGGTCCACGAGTTCGCGAGCGGCGGCGGGTTCGCCGGACGCGCCGTGCCGGCCTCGCTCGCACGCGAGGGAAGGGCGATGCGGGATGCTCTGGTCACGGATCTTGCCGCGCTCGGTTGCTACCGGATCGTAACCACGATCGATCGCCGCTTCCCGATGCGTCGCGTGCCGGCGAGCGTCGAGGTCGTCACGCTGGGCCGAGGCCGCGCGTCTCTGGCAGCGCTGCTCCCTGCCGCCGACGCCGCCTGGATCATCGCGCCAGAAACCGCGGGCTGCCTCGAGCGCCTGGTGGCGCAAGCCGAGGCGGCGGACGTCGAGGTTCTCGGCCCGAGCGCCCAGGCGATTCGCCGAGCGGCCGACAAGGGGGCCCTCGCACGGCGCCTCGAGAAGCACGGCATCCCCCATCCGCACACGCGCGTGGCGCAGTCGCTTGCGGAATGCCGAGGGGCCGTGCGCCAACTGGGCCTTCCCGTGGTCGTCAAGCCGGTTCGCGGCGCCGGGTCCGAGGGTGTAGAGCTCGTCACCGATTCTCGCCGGCTCCCGGAGGCCGTGGCCGCCGCGCGTCGCGCCGGGGGACCAGGCCCGCTTCTGGTGCAGCGTTACTTTCCTGGTGTTGCCGCGAGCGTGTCGCTCTTGAGCAACGGCCGTCGCGCCGTGGTGCTCAGCGTGAATACGCAGACGCTGAGGCGGTCTCCCGGCTTCGCGTACCGGGGCGGCACGACGCCCCTCGTTCATCCGCTCGCGAAGCAGGCCGCCGCGATGGCTCTCGCCACCTGCCGGACGCTGCCCGATCTCAAGGGCTACATCGGCGTCGATCTCGTGCTCACCGAGACAGAAGCCATCGTCATCGAAGTGAACCCACGCCTGACGACGGCCTACCTCGGCGTGCGCGCGGTGTTCGGCGTCAACGTCGCCGGCCTCGCGATCGCGGCCTGCGCCGGACGCTTGCCACGAGTGCCGCGAGTCGGACGGCGTGTGCGCTTCTCCGCCTCCGGCCGGGTCCGCGCGGCATGAACGGTGCGGTCCTCGGCTGGGACGTCGGCGGCGCCAACATCAAAGCCGCGCTCCTCGACAGCGCCGACGCCGCGCCGCGGATCCTCGAGCGGCCCTTCGCCCTCTGGCGCGAACCGCAGCGACTGCCACAGGTACTGAGCGATGTCGCCGCCGCTCTCGGCGGAGCCGAGCGGATGGCCGTCACCATGACGGCCGAGCTCGCCGACTGCTACGCGACCAAGCGCGAGGGTGTTTCGTCCGTGCTCGCCGCGTTTGCCACGGCGTTCCCCGCGGCCGAGCTGCACGTCTTTGGCGTCGACGGTCGCTTCCGCTCGCCCACCGCGGCGCGCCGCGCGCCGCTGCGTGTGGCCGCGGCCAACTGGATGGCGAGCGCCCGGCTCGTAGCCGAATTTTGTCCCGGCGCCATCTTCATTGATGTCGGCAGCACGACGACCGACATCATCCCGATCGTCGCCGGCCACGTGGTCGCCAGAGGTCGCACGGACCCGGCTCGGCTCCGCTCCGGGGAGCTGGTCTTCACTGGCGCGCTGCGCACGCCGGTCTGCGCGATCGTCCGTTCGCTTCCCTATCGGCGACGCCGCTGTCGGGTTGCCGCCGAGCTGTTTGCGATCGCCGCCGACGCGCATCTCTGGCTCGGACGCGTCGCTGAGAGCGACTACGACTGCGATACGCCCGACGGTCGGGGCCGCAGCCGCGCCGAATCCGGCGCCCGCCTGAGCCGGATGATCTGCGCCGACAGCGAGATGCTCGGCGAAAGCGAGATCACCGCGATCGCAGAAGAAGTGGCCAAGTCCCAGGTGCAGCAGATCGCCTCGGGCCTGAAGCAGGTCTTGCGGCGCCTTCGCGCGACCGCCCCAGAGGTCGCGATCCTCGCGGGCCAGGGCGCCTTTCTCGCACGCGACGCGTGCGCCAGCCTCGGGCTCGGCGCGACGGGTCTCGACTCCCGGCTCGGCTCCGCCGTCGCCCGCGCGACGCCCGCAGCCGCGGTGGCGCGCTTTCTGTCTCGAAGGGGGTTGCCCCCTGACCATCTCGATTTGGTGAACAGGCTGCGCGACGAGCCGTGAGCACGATGCGCCGTCGTGGGGCGATACAAGGCCGATCGCCTTTGCCTCCGCAGCCGCCGGCACCAAGCTCTTCGTGGTCTCGGCCCCCAAGGACCGGAGCCTGAGCTTCGGAGGGCCCCGAGTGCTTTTCGAAGGCCCTTACCTGACCAGCATCGACGCGGGTCCGAGCTACGCGGTCTCGCCCGACGGGCGGCGTTTCCTGATGACCCGCAAGCCGAACCTGTTCCCGCTGCGTGCGACCGAGCTGGTCGTGGTCCAGAACTGGTTCGAGGACGTGCGGCGTCTGGTGGCAGGCGCGCAGTGAGGGGTAGGTTTACGGGTCAGGCTGGCGCCGCGTTCAAGCCTTCCCGCGAAGGCGCGCGTGCCGAAGCCGCTCGAGCTCGGCCTTGAGCGGCTCCCAGTGCTGGGCGTCGGCCTGACGCTCCGACCATTCCTCGCGAGCGAGAGCCTCGACGAGGCCGGTTTCCTGACCGGGCCGCGCGAGCGCCAGTAGCGCCCGCCGGCGCCTCTGTGTCGCCCAAGCCGCCGGCCAGCGCTGCGCGCTTTCCACCAGCAGCTCCGGCGTGCGCAGCTCGCGCAGCCAGAAGCGGACCTGCGCTGCCGTGGCCCGGTAGCGATGCTGGAAGTAGTGGGCCTCGATCAGACGGCGCAGCATGGGCCAGTCCTTGTCCCGCTGCGTCTTCTTGGCCTGGACGAGATCCGGCAGGGACATCACCTGACAGCGTGTCCCATCGGGCAGCTCGAGTGTGGTTCGCCGCGCCCACAGCTTCGGGAACGGCTCCAGGCCGCGCATCTTGGTCATGACGTCGATGCGCATGCCGAAAGCCCCCGGATCCTGGCAACGGAAGTGCACCGCGTGGCCGCGGCGAAGATACTTCGCCTGAAACGGGGGGACGGCGATCACCCGGGCCTGAAGATCGTCGAGCGCCAGGCGCAGCCGCGCCAGGTTCGCGGCGCTCGCCAGGACGGCCAGGTCGGTATCGCGGCTAAACTCGGCCGCGCCGTACAAGACGCAGGCCTGGCCTCCCATGAGGATGGCACTCACCCGCCTCTCTTCGATCGAAGAAAGGACTCTGCGTATCGGGTTCGGGATCAAGTGATCCTCCGAGGTCGAGATACGTCTGCCAGAGCCTCTCGCTCTCCGCGAAGCGTTGTTGCGGTGTCAGGCGATACCATTCGGCCCATTCCTCGCCCGCCACGTCTTCGGCGCGTATCACGTTCACGACACTAGCGCGGGGCGGAAGCCAAGGCAAACTCGCTCGCGACTGACTCGTTCGTGAGAGGTGCTCGGCGGGACACGGCGGCACTCTGGTTCACCTTGCCACTCGACGCGACACCGCCCTCGCGTGGTTCGATCGCACCGGCAGGCAGATCAAGGCCGTCGCCATGGCAGGCAACTTCGCCTGGCCGGCGATCGCGCACGATGACCGCCGCATCGCGATCGATCGCGCGAACCCCGAGACACTCGCCGACCGCAACACGCGGACTGACAGCCGAGGGAACGCTGCTGGGCACGTTCCAGTACATGTCACCCGCCAGACAGGTCCGGCCGGTCCTGGTCCTGAGCCGACAGGAGGTGATCCCGCCGCTCCATACCGCGGTAGCTACCCTAGCCACCGAGGGGAGTGGGCGGTGCCTTTGCAAAATAGAAAATCGATTCTAAGATTCAAGGGTGATCCGACGCGGGCTCCTCGCAGTCGTTCGCCGGCGCCTCCGCACCTACCCCGCGGTGGCCCTCGTCGGGCCACGGCAGTGCGGCAAGACGACACTCGCCCGCGGGCTGCGGGGACGCTACTTCGACCTGGAGCAGCCGCCCGAGAGGCTCCGCCTCGACCTGCAGTGGGCGGAGCTCGAGGGCGACAGGCCGCTCGTCGTGCTCGACGAAGCGCAGGTGTGGCCCGAAGTCTTCCCACGCCTGCGATCCGCCATCGACCGCGACCGCGGCCGCAACGGCCGATTCCTCATCCTCGGCTCGGTGTCGCCGACGATCATGGCCCAGGTGTCGGAGTCCCTTGCCGGAAGGCTCGCCCTCGTCGAGCTCACGCCCTTCTCGTCCACCGAGATCCCGAAGATGCCCCTCGCCCGGCTCTGGAACCGGGGCGGATACCCCGACGGCGGTGTGCTCGGTGCGCGCCGGTTCCCCCAGTGGCAACGGGACTACCTGACCCTGCTCGCGCAACGGGACCTGCCTGCCTGGGGCCTGCCGGCCAAGCCACAGGTCACGCTGCGGCTGCTCCGGATGATCGCCGGGGTGCACGCTCAGGCGTGGAACGCGTCTCAGATCGGGCAGAGCCTCGGCCTTTCGTACCACACGGTCAACAGTTACCTCGACTACCTCGAGGGCGCCTTCCTGATCCGGCGGTTGCCGCCCTACCACGCCAACGTCGGGAAGCGGCTCGTGAAGGGCCCGAAGGTCTACTGGCGGGACAGCGGGCTCCTGCACTCGCTCCTCGGGGGCGTGTCCGAGTCCGCCCTGCTCGATCAGCCGTGGGTGGGCGCGAGCTGGGAGGGCTTCGTGATCGAGCAGGTCCTGACCCATCTCTCCCAGCGGGACCAGACCGCCGAGGCCTTCTTCTTCCGGACGAGCGACCAGCAGGAGGTGGATCTGGTACTGGATTTCGGTAGCCAACTCTGGGCGATCGAGATCAAGCTCACCGCGGCGCCCGGGCCCGACGACATGCGCCGTCTCAACAAGGCAGCCGACCTGATCGAGGCTCGGAAGCGGATCTTGATCTCTCGAACACCCCGTTCGGTCGAGAACGATCGGGAGATCTCGTGCAGCCTGCCCTGGTTCCTTCGGCACGGGTTGGCCGCGCCCTGAACCTTACCGGGGGCGCGGGGTCCGCATCGAGCTAACGTCAGGAGCAAGGGGTAGGGCTAGTGCCGGCGGCGGAGCGCCGGTGTGGCGGCCCGACGGGAAGGAGCCGATCAGCCTTCCCCGATTCCCAGTACTTCGCAGAGCGCCTCCTCGACGCGCCGCATGATGGGCACGCCGACGCGGGTCAACGGCCCCTTGATGAGCCTGCGGTTGTCGATCGCGCGCAACTGATCGATGAGCAGGTCCGAAGCGCGCCGTAGCCGCTGCGCCGGGTTCACGCGGACACGCAGGGGCTCGGCGTCTTCGATGACGTTGGTCGTCAGCGGGACGACGAGCGTCGAAGGATGACCCGCGCGCAGCAGCGGTGTCGCTTGCACGATCAGCACGGGACGCGTCTTGCCCGGCTCCGTGCCTCGTCGGGGTTCGAGGTTGGCGAGCCAGATCTCTCCGCGCTCAGGCACTCGGGTCTCGCTCGGTGGCGGCGAACTCGGCGTTGACCTTCATGCTCTCGCCGCGCACCTTCCTCGACACTGTCGCGAGGCGTTCCGCGCGAACTCGGGCATCGGTCTCGCGGTTCATGCGTTCGAGGGCCCGGCGGATGTAGGCCGCCCTCGAAAGCTCGAGGGCCCGTGCGCAGCGACTGCTGGCTCGCAGCAGATCCTCGGGGAGCTTCAGGGAAATGGCTTCCATGGCAATCCTTTCAAGATATGCATTCATGATATCCATCGAGCAATGCGCGAGCAAGGGCCGTGTCCCACTGATGGCTGCCGTCCGGCGACCACGCGAGGTGCCAGTAGCGTTCCTGGCAGCCCACGAACCGACGAAAGGAGCGACTTCCCGGACGCCTGGCTCCCCGACGGCGGCAGAACGCTTCTCCTTGAATCGAACCGCGCCGGCAGCTCGGACGTGAATATGTCTTCTCCGCTCTGCGCGCTCGGCGAAGGCCGGGAGACCGAGATCCATGTTCAGGGCTGGTCCCGCTTCGAGTACGTCTGCTGGAGTGCTGACGGGAAAGGCCTCTACCAGAACGGCTCCGCGCAGCTTCGCGATGCGATGGAACAGCTCCAACGCCGCCGCGAAGGGCTGCCTCCACGGCTCTGAAGGCCGCTCCTCGCCGAGCTCGTACTACGCGGCCCTGTTGCACGTGGACCTCGAAGGCCGCGTGCACGTGCCTGCGGGAGGAGCGGCACGCCTGGTTCGTGAAGCCAGTGGCTTCACGGGACGGCCACTACCTCGCCTACTCGCGCATGCCCTTCCATGGGAACGTGTGGATGCTCGAGGGTTTCTAGGCGACTGCGGCTCAGCGCCAACTTTTGTCCTTGACCAGCGCCTCAGCCGGCGCGGAGCGACCGTCGTCGCCGGCTGGACCGCGCGACCGCGACGCGCGGGCTGACGACGGAAGGAACGCCGCCGGGCTGGGGCAATGACACCGCTCGCGGTAGACCTAAGGGCTGCGAGGTAGCTACAATAGCCACCGGGGGAACCATGAGCACTGTCGGTGTCAAGGCACTGAAGGATCGCTTGACGCACTACCTGCGACAGAGCAAGCGCGGTGAAGAGGTCGTGGTCACGGAACGAGGCCGGCCGATCGCCGTCATACAGCCGATCCGAGCTGCGAAACCCGCCGTCAGCCTGGACGCGCGCTTGGCTCGGCTCGCGGATCAAGGCCTCATCACGCTGCCCGTGGCGAAGACTTCGAAGAAGCTGCGCAAGGTCAAGATCGCGGGGCGGCCGCTATCAAAGACGATTCTCGACGAGCGCCGATGAACTACCTGGATACGAGTGCGCTCATCAAGCGCTTCGTCGCCGAGCGTGGCTCAGGTGTGGTTGATGCTCTCGTGTCGGCCGGGCAACCCATCGCGACGGCAAAGATCGCATACGCCGAGGTCCACTCGGGTCTCGCCCGCAAGCGCCGGGAGCGGCATCTCTCCGACGCCAGGTACCTGTCGGCATGCCGCCTTTTCGAAGCTCAGTGGCGGACCTGTATCCAGGTCGAGCTGACGGACGAAGTCCTACGGGTGGCCCGCGATGTGATCCGACGTCGCGCGCTCCGTGGCTTCGACGCGATTCATATCGCGTCAGCCCTCGAGCTGAAGAAGCGGCTGAACGAGCCGATGACGTTTGCCGCCGCAGACCGTCCGCTCCTGAAAGCGGCGCGCTCCGAGGGGCTTGCGCCGATCGACGTTGAAGCTGAGGCAAACTAGCTCTACTCATCCATGGCGATCACAAACGGCGCTCGCCTCGGGCCCTACGAAGTGCTCGCCCCCATCGGCACGGGCGGCATGGGCGAGGTATATCGGGCGAAGGACATGCGCCTCGACCGGATCGTCGCCATCAAGGTACTGCAGCGCTTCCTGCTCAATCGGATGCTGCCCGACGAGCGAAGCGGCGCGCTGACGGTCGTCGCCGAATGGGCCGCTGGACTGGGGCAGTGATCGCGGCGCATGGTGATAATATCTCCACATGAAACCTATACAGGTGATGATGGACGAACCGCTGCTGCGCCGCCTGGACCGCGACCGCGAGGTGCGCCGCGAGGGTCGCTCGGCCGTGCTGCGGCGCGCCGTCGCCGAATACCTGCGGCGCTCCAGCGCGAGGCGCATCGCCGAGGCGTATCGCAAGGCCTATGCCGCGAACGCCGGCCTCGGAACTGATTTCGCCGGCTGGGAGGCCGAGGGCGCTTGGCCCGAGAACTGAGCCGCGGGGAGATCTGGCGCTACCGCTTCAAGTTGCCCGATAAGGTTCGGCCGGTCCTGGTCCTGAGTCGACAGGAAGTGATCCCGCTGCTCCACACCGTGATGGTCGCCCCGATCACGTCCACGCTGCGGGGCGCGCCGAGCGAGGTCACGCTGGGAATCGAACACGGTCTCAAGCACACCTCGGCGGTCAATCTCGATCATGTCCAGACCGTGGAGCGCGCGCGCCTCGTCGGCTACGTGGGCCGGTTGGGCGTCGACGAGATGCGGGACGTGTGCCATGCCCTCGCGATTGCAGTTGGCTGCGATGGCTGACGCGGGGGAGTAGAGTGAGGCTCATGCGAACGCTCCTGATGCTGTCACCGCTCCTGCTCATCGCCGCCTCCGCGTGGGCCGGTGAGCCGCCGTGGCCGACGGCCGGCTGGACGCAATCGACGCCCGAGGCGCAGGGCATGGACCCCTCCGTGCTCGCGAAGTTCGACGCTGAGCTCTCCCGCGGAGAGCAGGGCTACGTGGACAGCATGCTGGTGATCCGCCATGGCCAGGTCATCTACGAGAAGTCCTACCACCACGACTACCACGCTCTCTTCGCCACGGTCTCCGACCAGAAGCCGGGGATCTACAACTACTACGATCCCGACTGGCATCCGTACTACAAGGGCACCGAGTTGCACACGCTGCAGTCCGTCAGCAAGAGCGTGACGTCGGCCCTGTTCGGAATCGCCATCGAACGCGGTGAGATCCCCGGCGTCGACGCGAAGGCGATGCCGTACTTCGCGGACTACAAGATCGCCGACGATCCGCGCCGCAATCGCTGGACGCTCAAGGATCTCCTGACGATGACCTCGGGCATCCGCTGGGACGAATCGACCGTTCCCTACACCGATCCCGCGAACAGTTGTGCGAACATGGAGGCGAGCGCCGACTGGGTCCAGTTCGTGCTGGCTCAACCGATGGCGGCCGAGCCGGGCGAGGTCTTCGTCTACAACAGTGGCGTCACCGAACTCCTTGCGCAGGTGCTGAAGAAGGCGACCGGCAAGCACGCCGACGAGTACGCCCGCGAGTATTTGTTCGGGCCGCTCGGGATCAAGAGCTTCTACTGGAAGCACACGCCCACGGGGCATCCCGATACCGAGGGCGGGCTGTACCTGGCCCCCCGCGATCTCGCGAAGCTCGGCTATCTGTTCGAGCACGACGGGATGTGGAATGGGAAGCGGCTCCTGCACGCCGGCTGGGCTGCGGAATCGACGAAGCCGCACGTGCCGGTGGCCAAGGACGGGCCGCCCATCTACGGCTATCAATGGTGGACGCTGCCGGCGCCGGGCCGTCCGGTTCACTTCGCCGCACGGGGCTACGGCGGCCAGTACCTGATCGTCGTCCCCTCGCTCGACCTGATTGCCGTCTTCACCGGCTGGAACATCTACGACAAGCTGGAGCTCAAGCCGAGTCTCGCGCTGCAGCGCGTCCTCGACGCGGTGAAGGAGCCGTGACGCCCCGGGCCGAGGGGCGGCGCGCGTTCCTGCGCTTCCTGGCCGCGAGCCCGTTGTTTGCGCTGGCCGTACGCGCGGGTGAGTTGCCCTCGATCGACGATCTGATCGCCTCGCCCGAAGATGCGCTCAACGTCTTCGACTTCGAGGCCGTCGCGAGGCAGAAGGTCCCGCCGGCTCATTTCGGCTATCTGGCGACGGGTGTGGACGACGACGCGACGCTGCGAGCCAATCGCGACGGCTTCGCGAAGCTGAAGATCCGGCCTCGCCGGCTCGTGGACGTGCGCGAGGTCGATGCCTCGACCGAGCTCTTCGGCCGGCGCTGGCCGACGCCGATCGTGATCGCGCCGGCCGGAAGCCAGCGCGCCTACCACCCCGACGGCGAACTGGCCACCGCGCGTGCGGCGAAGGCTCTCGGCCACTTGCAAGTGCTTTCGACCGTGTCCACGGTTTCGGTCGAGGAGGTGAGCGCGGCCCGCGGCGAGCCGGTCTGGTACCAGCTCTACCCGACCTCCGACTGGGCGATCACGCAGCGGCTGGTCGCGCGCGCGGAAGCCACGGGCTGTCCCGTGCTCGTGCTCACCGTGGATCTCTTCGCCGGCTCGAATCGCGAGACCCAAGCGCGTTCCGTGAAGCATGACCCGCGAACCTGTGTTGCGTGTCACGGAACAACCCTCCAGAGCTACGTGAGCCGCAAGCCGATGTTCGACGGCATCGACGTGTCGCATCTACCCGACGTCGTCGACGCGCCGGGACTCACCTGGGATTTCGTGGATCGCCTGCGCGCGCGCACGCGCATGAAGCTCGTGCTCAAGGGCATCGTGGCGGCCGAGGACGCGCGGCTCAGTCTCCAGCATGGCGTCGACGGCATCGTGGTCTCGAACCACGGCGGACGTGCCGAGGAGAGCGCTCGCGCCTCGATCGACAGCCTGCCCGAGGTTTTGGAGGCCGTGGACGGGCGCATCCCCGTGCTTGTCGATGGCGGCATCCGCCGCGGCACCGACATCTTCAAGGCGCTCGCCCTGGGCGCACGGGCGATCGCGATCGGGCGGCCGTATCTGTGGGGACTCGGCGCGTTCGGGCAGCCGGGTGTCGAGAAGGTGCTCGAGTTGCTGCGCGCCGAGCTGAGCCTCGCGATGCGCCAGGCCGGAGTCACCTCGCTCGCGAAGCTCGACCGCTCTTACCTCGTGTGAGCATCGACGCCGTCGTGAAGCTGGGCGGGAGCCTGCTCCCGGAGCCTCAGCTTCCGAATTTGATGCGGACCTTGGTCGAGGTGGCGAAGACGCGCGGCCTCGTCGTCGTGCCGGGCGGTGGCCGGCTCGCCGACGCCGTTCGCGACGCGTGCGAGGAGCAGGAGCCCGGCGAGAGCGCGGCGCACTGGATGGCCATCCTCGCGATGGATCAGTTCGCTCATCTGCTCGCAGGATTGGCGCCAGGCGCGCGCCTCACCACGGATGCGCGCGAGATCGCGACGGTCGTGGGCCAGGGGCGCCTCGCCATCCTCGCCCCCTTCGCCTGGCTGCGCACCGAGGACCCGTTGCCCCACGGCTGGCACGTGACGTCGGACTCTCTCGCCGCGTGGGTGGCCGGACAGCTT